>BEHK01000007.1 GCA_002898775.1 bacterium HR08
CCTCCTGTCACTTTCGTTTTCTACACAACTTTAGCGACACGACCCCGACCGGTGTGGAGAGACCTGAATAGATAGCTACCCCGGCGTTCGGCGACATACGCATATTGAGGGGAGGTGATCGGTAGGCCAGCGAGGAATGTACCTCGTGGTGTTGATGGGAGTGCCCGACGGGCCGAATGTTCCCCGGAGCATCACCCGATTGATCGTGAGGCGTTGAATCGGGAGAGGACCTGCCGAAGAACGGCTCACCGGAATGCCCTCGAGGGCTCGGTTCATCGGGCCTTCGGGTCGGTCGCGCTCTCACTGAGGTCCTCATGCTATCTGTAAGCCGCGCGGGACGCGCGAGTTCTCCGGCGCCTCTCCACACGCTCGATTGGTCGGGGCCCCTCCGTCGAAATCCCGCCACATCGGATCAGCATGCCACCCGCGTTTGTGGCGAAGGCGGAGGTCGGTCGAGCCCTGCACGCCCTCCCCACCGCCTGTGAATCAGCGAGGGAGGACGTCGACGGGGACGGCGCTCCTCACGAGAATACGCCCCGGAGTGACCGAACACGCATAGGCGCACAACACCACGCCGGCGTGCAGCGCTTCGCGCCCGGCTTCGGCCAGCTCCGGATCCGCTCGAGCATCGAGTCGCAACTGGCGTGCATCGTCCCGCTGGATGAACCAGATCACGGCAGCGCGCATTCCCCGTCGAGCCGCGCGCGCGAGCGCGCGCAAGTGCCGGGCGCCGCGAGTCGTGGGTGCGTCCGGGAAGAGCGCGATACGATCCTCCACGCGATTGCACGATTTCGTTTCCACAAGCCACACCCCGTCGGCCGCCTGCACGCGAAAGTCCAGGCGCTCGCCCTCATAGAAGACCTCTCGCTCCCACCTGAGGACACCGCAAACGGGCGGAAGGCCACCGGCTCGAAGTGCAGTCTCCCAGAGGCGGTTCGGCGCCTGGCTGTCCACGCCCACCCATCGGCCACGATGACGCACCAGAAGCAACGTCCCCCACGTCCGACCATGCCCCCTGGGGTGCACGCGCACCAGGGCTCCGGGGATCAAGAGTTCCGACAGGCGACCGGAGTTGGGCAGATGGACGTATCGGAGCCGACTCGCGACCACGACCTCCGCGGCGAAGCGGTTCACGCGTCGCACGAATCGGCCCGCAAGAAGAGGGTGAGGAAGTCGAAGTTCCACGCGCATCCAAACATCAGGATATCGCACCACCGCCTCGCCGCTCCACACATCCGTGTTTCGAACGAGCGCTCGGCACCGGAGCGCTGGCCTCTCGGTCGCGCCTCTGGACTTTCTCGGCCTCTTCGTGTACCCTCTCCCTTGTATCAAACGATCGTTTGGTCGATGCATTTCGCGGAAGGAGCGTGAGGATGCCGACACGAGAGGTCTATTGGAATATCCACCACGTCTGGATCATGTACGCGCTGCTCGCACCCACCCTGCTCATCTTCGGATACGGGGTGTACCGCCGCCTCCGGCTCTGGTGGCGGGGGCGACCCTATCCGTTTCACTGGAAAGAAGCACTCCCGCGCGCAAGGGCCATCGCCCTCGAGGTCTTCGCTCATCGGCGAATGCTTCGGGAGGCCTATTCCGGACTCTCGCATTTCGCCCTCTTCGCCGGATTCCTCATCCTCTTTATCGGGACGCTCGTCGTGATGGTCCACGAGGATTTCAAGATTCGGATCATGCAGGGGGCGTTCTATCTCTACTTCCAATCACTCGCTCTCGATGTCTTCGGCCTGCTGGCGATCTTGGGCATCGTGATGCTCGCCGCGAAGCGCTATCTCATGAGGCCCGCTCGGCTACATGTGAACGTTCCCGAGCGAGAGGGCGCCTCGCGGCAGCGACCCGGAGAAGACGCCGCCCTGCTCGCCTTGATCTTCCTGATCCTCGTGACGGGCTTCCTCATCGAAGGGTTGCGGATCGCCGCCACGCGCGATCCGTGGGGCCACTGGTCTCCCATCGGCTGGCTGCTCGCCCAAGGGTTCCAAGCGCATTGGGAGGTGGCGATGATGCGGGAGGTTCACCGGTTCCTCTGGTGGTTTCACCTTGTGCTCGCCTTCGGATTGATCGCCTGGCTCCCCTACACCAAGCTCCTCCACGTCTTCACGGCCGCGGCGAATATCTTCCTGCGCCCCCTGGAGCCCGCGGGCGCGCGGCTCGCGCCACTCGATCTGGAGACCGCCGAGACATTGGGCATCGCCCGCATCGAAGACTTCACCTGGAAGGACCTGCTCGATCTGGATGCGTGCACCGAATGCGGCCGGTGCCAGCAGGAATGCCCCGCGACGGCGACGGGGAAACCCCTCTCGCCGAAGACGCTCATCCTCGATCTTCGCGAGGCCCTGTCCGCCGCGGAGAAGGGCAGCACTCCCCTCATCGGGCGATTCGTCAGCGAGGAGACCCTCTGGTCGTGTACGACGTGTCTGGCGTGCACGCGGGCCTGTCCGGTCTTCATCGAGCATGTGCCGAAGATCGTCGGTCTGAGGCGGTATCTCGTGATGGAAAAAGCGAACGTGCCGGAACTGATGGCGGAAACGCTGCGATCGCTCGAGGATCGGGGGCATCCCTTCCGCGGCACGACGCTCTCGCGCACCGACTGGTGCCGCGACCTCTCGATCCCATCCATTCGAGAGGCTGACCAGGTGGATTTCTTGCTCTGGATCGGCTGCGCCTCCGCCCTCAACGAGCGGAATCACCGGGTCGTTCGAGCCCTCGTCCGCGCGCTCGGCGAGGCCGGCCTCCGATTCGCCATCCTTGGCTCGGAGGAACGATGCACCGGCGACCCCGCTCGACGAATCGGAAACGAATACCTCTTCGAGCAGCTCGCGCGCGAGAACATCCGCCGTTTGAACGCCTCTGGCGTGCGACGGATCGTGACCGTGTGCCCGCATTGCTTCAACTGCTTCGCCCATGAGTATCCGCACTTCGGCGGACATTATGAGGTGATCCACCACAGCCAGCTCCTGGCCGACCTCGTGCGCACCGGGCGACTTCGGCCCCGACGCCCTCACTCCATCGCCGTGACCTATCACGACCCGTGCTACCTCGGGCGATACAACGACATCTATGACGCGCCGCGAGACGTTCTCCGTGCGTGCGCGCGCGACCTGCGCGAGATGTCGCGCTGTCGCGACCGCGCTTTCTGCTGCGGTGCCGGGGGCGGATTGATGTGGACGGAGGAGCTGGGACGGCGCATCAATCGCGAACGCGCGGAACAGGCGCTCCGAACCGAGGCCGCTGTCATCGCCGTCTCCTGCCCCTTCTGTCTGATCATGCTCGAGGAGGGCGTCACGGCCAAAGCGGAAGGCCGGACCGTCGAGGTCCTCGACATCGCCGAGGTGCTGGAGCGCACCCTGGACCGGGAGCCCACGTGAGCGATCCCTTCGCACCGCCTCGTCCGATGCTTCGAGGCCTCCCCGAGAGCGCGCGCTCTCCTCCCGGCGGACGAGAAGGGCTTGACTCATCACGGGACATGTGGTAATTTACCAAACGGTTGTTTGATAGCGGATGCGGCGGCGCTGCGGGCGCGTGTGGGGAGAGTCCTGCGGGCGGCGCTCGATCAGACGTGGGCGGATCCTACAACCGAGGAGTTCCCAGGACCGGTTCAGCCTGCGCGACCGGAACGGCGGTAGCGCGCCTCCTCATCGGAGCTTCCTCCTCGCGCGGATTCCCGGAGAGAGCGCGAATGTCAGCTCTTCCATCGGAGAGACCCCGCGTGGGGTCCCCGAGTGGCAGACTCCTTTGTCTGCGAAGGCCTCGGATCACATCGCCCTGCGGTTCATCAGGGGACCCTCGGGATGCTCTCTGGTGAGATCCTCATGCCGGGGAGAGGGAATCGGCTCGTGCGCCGATCTCAGGAGAGCGCCGGGTGAGCGGGGGATATTCCCGCGAGATCCGCGGCCCTCGATCTCTAGGAGGGCAACAGTATGGCGGTCCGACGCATTGACCTGTCCGGTATCCCGAATTCCTATTGGTCAGCTATTGACAACCTGATGGCTCGTGAGATGTCCGAAGGGACGTTCCGCAAGACCGTCGTCGTGCTCCGGTTCAGCGAGTCGCGACCTTCGCTGAGTATTGGGATCAACGATGACGGAGACCGAATGCATCCGCGACGCGCGCGCGAGCGCGGGCATACTCCTTTTCGTCACCTCTGCTGCGGGGGTGGAGCTGGGGCGTTCACCGCTGGCTTGCCCCTGATCCTCTACTACTATCGAAAGCCCTACGAGAAGCCAGCCGTCACCCTCCTCTCAGAATCCACCCTGAACGGTGAGGCCAATGCGAGGGCTCTGCGTCGGCTCGGCTTCACGGCCGAATACCGGGCGATCGGCGATACGGAGATTCTCATCGGGGAGGCGCGCTACAAGGTCATCGCCAGTTACGCCGGTAACTACGCCCTGCCTGACTACTGGTCCGCCTGTAGCTCGATCATCTGGAGCCCGATTCCTCCTCAGACAGCTCAGGCCTATATGGAGTGCATCTATCACGACCCGGAGAAGTTCGAGGATAAGGAGACGAAGACGCCGCAGGCGCGGATGAAACCGCTTCAGGAGGTGGCCAAACAGCAGGGGATTTCGATACAGTTAGAGGACGTTATCGAAGCGGTGATCGAAGAGAATGTGAGAGCCCTTATGGGGGAAGAGACCGTGATCTCCGAGTCCTGGGCGCCGGAGGAGGAAGAGGAGTTGGCGCGCACCGTGCCCTTCTTCGAGAGCGAGACGTGGATCAAGCGACTCTCCACCAAGGGCCTCTGCGCGATGGCGCCGGCAGCAAGCCGAGTGGGTGTGGCCGCTTATAAATCCCGTAAGCTCATCCGCGCGAGCCTTATCGTCAACGAACGGGGGGAGATTCACGATTGCCTGATCACAGGGGATTTCTACTGGAGACCACAGCCGACGATCTTCTCCATCGGGGCCTTGGACTATTTCCGTGAGGCTCTGCGCGGTCTTCCCCTGGTTGCGGAAGACGAAATGGCGAAAGCCATCGAAGGCGTCTTCAATCGGCCCGATTTCGAGATGCCGTTGATCCGACCTGAGGACGTCCTCCGCGCGATTCGGAAGGCGGGCGAGCGGCTCATCCCCGTCGAAGCGTATCGGGAGCCGCTCGCGGCGCACGCGTGAGGAGAGACCTCTCTAAGGGGGAGCCATCATGCCGGATGCCTATTGGGAAGCCGCGCTGGAGACGATGCCGCGCGAGCAGCTCCTCCATTGGCAGGAAGAGCGCCTGCGGCAGCATCTCGCCTACGTCTACGAGAAGTCCCCCTACTATCGGCGCGCGTTCGAGGTGGCTGGGATCACACCCGCGGAGATCACGAACCTGGAGACGTTCGCGGCCGCCGTCCCCTGCCTCACCAAGATGCAGATCATCGAGGATCAGAAGGAGCATCCCCCGTTTGGCCGACTCCTGGCCGTGGAACCGGCGGAGCTGATTCGCATCTACTGGTCACCCGGGCCTGAGCTGATCGTCTTCACGCCGCAGGACTATGCCTATGTCGTCGATCTCGCCGCCAAGGCGTTCTACACCTGCGGTGTGCGCCCGCAGGATATCGTGAACGTGACGTGCACGTATCACTGGGTCATCGCGGGGACCGTCATTGATGAGGCTTTCCGAAAGATCGGATGTGCCGTGATCCCCGGGGGGGCCGGGCAGAGTCGAATGCATATCGAGGTCATGCGCGCGACGCGGACGACGGTCCTGTTCGCCTTCTTCACCTTCGCCGAGGAATTGGGCCGAGTCGCTCACGAGATGGGGCTCGATCCCGCGCGCGATCTCACGCTCCGTCTCGCCATCGTGACCGGGGAGTTGAGGGCGCGCGCGCTGCGTCAAGAACTGGAGCAGACCTTCGGCTTCCAAACGCGCGAGATCTACGGGACGAGCGAGGTCCCCTTCGTGGCAGCCGAATGCTCCGAAGGCGGCGGCATGCACCTCGATCCTCGCTTCATCGTGGAAGTCCTCGATCCGCAGACGCAAAAGCCGGTCGCCGACGGCGAGAGCGGCGAGCTGGTGATCACCGATCTCATGAAGCGGGCGCAACCGAGCATCCGCTATCGCACCGGCGACATCACCGAGGGATTGGACCCCACACCCTGTCCGTGCGGGCGGACGACGCCAAAGATGCGACCGATCCTCGGCCGGGTCGGACAAATCCCACGAGTGAAGGGGCTCTTCATCGTCCCGCGAGAAGTCGAGGAAGTCATCCACCGATATCCGGAGCTCGGGCGGTTCCAGCTCATCGTGGATCGTCCGGAGATTCGCGATCGGCTCACCATCAAGATCGAGCTGAGATCTTCATCCGAAGGGGCGGGCTTGAGGGAGACGCTGTTGCGCGACTTGAAGGAGAAGATACGCGTGACGGCGGATGAGCTCGTTTTCGTTCCCGAAGGGAGCATCCCGGCCGATGCCCCCCTTGTCGAAGACCTGCGGCGCGTGTGAGTCCATGGGGCGTGATCCACACCGCGTGTGCGAGTCGGGCTATGAGCGATAAGGAGCTGCAATCCCCGAAGCGACCGATCTGGTGGAGTCGTCACGATATACGGCCGTTCACGCTCAGCGATGAAGAGGCCTGGGGGCTCATCACCTCCCCGCCCTAGCGTTGTGTGATCGCGTGGGTCACGCGAGAGAACCGGCCGGTCGTCAGGTGCTCGATGGAAAGATCATGCTCGCGGCGACGAAGAACAGTGAAAGCCTTTCGGAGGAACCCTGTGATCTCCCTCTGCTTCCAGAACGCCGAGGGCTCCAAACATGTGACCGTGCGCGGCCACGTGGAATTCTCCGACCACCCCGAGCTCATCCGCCGCTCGGGGACCCCACGCGGTCTGGAGACCGCGTGGGATCCCTCCGTTGGATCACGTCTTTTGTGGACAGCTATGGGCATCACCTGAGTGTGGAAGAGAAGCAGCTCGAGATCGCACGTTCCGGTAGCCCGGATCGGCTCATCCTCATCGTCCATGTGGAGAAGATGCTCACCTTCGATTGGGAGCAGATGATCTGGGCCGAGCGGGAGAATCTCGACGGTGCGGGAGACGTGCGGGCACCCCACGCGATCTGGGGATGGCGTGGGGCCCCCGTATGGAGGATCGCTCATGGCCACGAAGAAAGCGGACAAGGTGATGACTCTGACCGAAGCCGCATCCCTCGTGCGCGATGGGGACACCGTGGCTCTGCAGGGCATGGGGACGCAGATGAGCCCGCTCGCTCTGGTGCGCGAGCTGATTCGGGCGGGCAAGCGCGATCTCACGATCGTGATGATCGTCGGTGGCATCGGGCTCGATTGGCTCATCGCCGCCGGATGCGTGCGCCGTGTCATCGCCATCATCGTCAATCTCGATGAGTTCGGCATGGCTCACGCCTTCCGTCGAGCCGTGGAGGCCGGGGAAGTCGTCATGGAGGAATACAGCGAGCATCAGCTCCTGTCGCGCCTTTTGGCCGGAGCCTATGGGCTCCCATTCCTCGTCACGCGCTCTGGCCTCGGCACGGACCTGATCGCCCTGCATCCGGAGACCACGCGGATCATCGCGTGCCCGTTCACCGGACAGGAGGTCGTCGCCTGCCGAGCCCTCGTGCCGGACGTCGCCATCCTCCACGCGCATCGCGCCGATCGCTACGGCAATGTCCAGTTCTTCCCGAAACCCATCTGGCTCGACGCGGATGTCTTCCCCCGCGCGGCGAAGAAGGTCATCGTCACCGTCGAGGAGATCATCGAGAACGAAGAGATCCGACGCACGCCCATTCATACAGGCATCCCCTATTTCAAGGTGGACGCCGTCGTCGAGGTCCCCTACGGGGCCCATCCCTGCTCCCTCTACCCCTTCTATGCGTTCGATCGTGCGCTCTTTCAGGAATACGCGACCGCTTCGCGAACGGTGGAGGGCACGCGCGCCTTTTTGGACCGATACATCTATGGTCCGACGACCCACGCGGAGTATCTGCAGCGGGTAGGGGGGGCCGAGATGCTCCTCCGAATCCGAAAATGGGAGTGAGCGTATGGCCGAGATCGCCCGCGACTACACGGTGGACGAGCTGATGGTCGTCACGCTCGCGCGACAGTTCCGGAGCGAGGACATCGTCTTGAACGGAACGGTCTCCTTCATCCCCGTCGCCGCGATCATGCTGGCGCGCGCCACGCATGCGCCGGGGCTCACCTGGGTTGCCGGAGCCGTCGGCGTGGATGCGTATCCCGAACCCCTCTCGGGCAATACGCTCGATCCGACGATGTGGCGCCGATGCGTCATGTATCTGCCGCAGGAGCACATGTGGTCCTATGTACATCGCGGCGTCCTGGAGACCTTCTGCCTTCGCGGCGCGCAGATCGATAAGTACGGTAATGTCAATAACACGGTCATCGGCGAGTACGCTCGCCCTCGGGTGCGCTTGCCCGGATCGGCCGGAATGGGCGATATGGGATCGCTCGATAAACGCATCTTCATCTGGACGACGACGCACACTCCGAGGACGTTCGTGGAGCGCGTGGATTTTCGATCCTGCGCCGGGTACCTCGACGGTGGCGATGCGCGCGAGCGGCTCGGATTGAAGAACGGACCTCAGTTGGTCATCACCAATCTCTGCGTGATGGACTTCGAGCCCGAGAGCAAACACATGCGGCTCAAGTCGCTGCATCCGGGCGTCACCCTTGAGGAAGTTCAGGCGCAAACAGGATTCCGATTGCTGATCCCCAAAGCGATCCCGCCGACGGAGCCGCCGACGGTCGAGGAGATCCGATTGCTGCGCGAGGTCATTGATCCGCGCGGGATGCGAAAGCTAGAATTCCGCGGCGCTCCCGCGCGTGCCTAGAGGTGAATCCTCATGTCGGGCAGAGCCATCGCCGGACACGAGAATACGGGGCGGCCACGTATCGAGGTCGGCGCGCCGGGGGGGATCATGCCTCCCTTTGAGAAAGTCGTCCAACAAGCGCAGCGGGCCGAAGCCAAAGGATACGACGCCATCTGGTGGCCCTGCCACTTGATGGGGTGGCACCCGCAGGCGATTTGGAAGCCGGAGATCACGCCCTTGGCCGCGACTCAGCCGAACGCCGACATATACTTCGATCCCGTGGCGACGATCGCCGCCGTGGGCATGCGGACGACGCGCATCCGGCTCGGGATCGGCGTCACCGATGTCATCCGCCGCCATCCGGCCATGCTCGCGCAGGCCGCCCTCACGCTCGATCATATCACGCGCGGACGCGTGATCCTCGGCCTCGGTTCGGGCGAGCGGTTGAACATCACCCCCTACGGCCTCGACTTCGATCAGCCCGTCTCTCGGCTCGAGGAAGGTCTGGTGATCATTCGCCGCTTATGGGAGTCCGGAGGCCGACCTGTGGATTTCGAGGGGCGCTTCTGGCGGCTTGAGCGCGCCGTGCTCGGCCTCCCCCCATATGAGGGCCGATATCCGCCCATCTGGATCGCCGCTCACGGACCGCGCATGCTCCGGCTTACCGGATGCTACGCCGACGGATGGTTGCCGACGAAGATGAGTCCCTCCGAATATCGGGAGAAGCTCGCGCACATCCGCCAAGCCGCCCGCGAGGCCGGCCGCGATCCCGAGACGATCACCCCGGGCATGCTCGCCTATGTGCTCGTGGACGAAGATCGCGCGGCCGTCTCTCGGATGATGGACGCGATCCTGGTGAGAGCGCTCTGCTTGCTCCTCCCCGCGGAAGTGTTCACCCGATTCGGATACGATCCCCCTTTCGGCCTGAAGGCGAGCGGCTTTCACGACTACATCCCCGCGCGCTTCGGATACGAGGAGGCCATGTCGGCGATTCGCAAAGTGCCGCGCGAGATCGTCGCGTACTTCACGCTCCATGGGACGCCGGAGGAGATCGCCGGACAGATCCACGATCTCGCAGAGGCCGGCCTCCGACATATCGTGCTCTGGAACATCACTCCCTTCGCCGATCCCGCGCGCGCGCGCGCCTCATTTCACGCGTTGGATCGCGTGAGGGATCTCGTGTCGGAGGGCACATGAATCGGGGGGGAAGGGAATGCGTTTCCTCAACAAGCGAGCGTTGGTGACCGGCGGCGCATCGGGCATCGGGCGAGCAGTCGCCGAGCGGTTCGTCGCCGAAGGAGCAGCCGTCGCCATCAGCGACCTCAATGGTGAAGCCGCGCGCGCCTTGGTCGAGGAGCTGTGCGCTCGCGGGGCGCGTGTCACGGCGGTCATCGGCGATGTCTCGCAGCTCCATGACGCCGAACGCATGGTGGGAGAGGCCGTCGCTTTCCTGGGCGGTCTCGACATCTTGATCAATAACGCGGGGATCGAGACGATCGGCTCGGTCACGACCGCCCGGGATGAGGAGTGGGAGCGCCAGATCGCCGTCAATCTCAACGGCGTCTATCGCATGAGTCGCTTCGCCATCCCCGAGATCATTCGGGCCGGCGGCGGAGCCGTCGTCAATATCGCGTCGGTCGGCGGTTTGGTGGCCGTGCGCGAGTTCTCCGCCTACGGAGCCTCCAAAGCGGCCGTCATTCAACTGACGCGAAGCATGGCCGCCGATTATGCCCAGTACGGCATTCGCGTCAATTGCGTCTGCCCGGGGCCAGTGGATACGCCGCTGCTTGAGCGCGCCTGCCGGCGCGTCTCGGGAGACAAAAGCCCGGAGCAGATCCGACAGATGTACGCCGACTTCACGCTTCTCAAGCGGATCGCGCGACCAGAGGAGATCGCCAGTTGCGTCGCGTTCCTGGCCAGCGATGAGGCCAGTTACGTGACCGGAGCCGCCCTGGTCGTTGATGGAGGATTCACGGCTCAGTAGCCACCAGCCGATTCGGGAGGGAGGAATGCACGCCGAATCCGAACGGATCGTTCGCGCGTATTTCGCCGCCGTGAATGAGACGCGCTTAGACGACCTGATCGCGCTCTTCGCGCCCGAGGCTTCGCTGCACTTCCCGATGTCCGATCCCATCGTCGGGCGCGAGGCGATCGGGCAGTTCTACGCGAACGTCCTGCAGTTCTATCCAGAGCGCTTCGACGATGTGCGACGGCTCTTCTTCAGCCGGGAGGGCGACGTCGCGGCCGAGATCCACTTCGAAGGGACGACGCGGACCGGACGACGAGTCGTCTTCGACGCTGTGGATCTGTTCACCATCCGGGACGGACAGATTCAGAAGCTGCAGATCTTCTACGATAGTGCGCGTGTGCTGGAGATGATCGGGACGCTCCCGAAGGGGTGAAGGCTCCGGACGGAGAGGAAGGGAATGGCGACGCTTTACGAAGAGACCGTCGCGTGGCCGCGCCTCACCTACGGAGCGGCCTTGGAGCACCTCGTGGCCCGCTCGGCGGAGCGCGAGGTCTTCATCTTCCATCACGTCGAACGTCCGGGGGCCGATGGGCGATCCGCTCGGCGAGCGTACACGGCGGCCGAATTCTCGCGCGAAGTGGATCGGCTGGCGCGGGGATTGCTCGCGCTCGGTGTCGCCTCGGGGGAGCGCGTCGCGCTGTGGCTGGCGAACGTACCGGAAGCCGCCCTCGCGGAGTTCGCCGTCGCGAAGATCGGCGCCATCTTGGTTCCCATTAACACGCGGTTCAAGGAGGGGGAACTCGAGTACGTCCTGCGCCAATCTGAGGCGGCGACGCTCATCACGATGGAGCGATTTGGGGACACCGAGTACGAAGCCATCGTTCGCACGCTCTGTCCGGAGACGAGCGTCTGTGCTCCTGGACACCTCCGATCATCTCGGCTTCCGCGCTTGAAACGCCTCATCACGCTCGGGGCTGGAGCGCCGGGGATGTTCGCCTACACCGACGTGCTCGCGCTCGGGGCGGAATCCCGTTGGGAGCTGGCACTGCGTCGGCGAGAAGCCGAGGTCCGCCCGGATGATGTCGTGCTCATCCAATACACGTCCGGGAGCACGGCCTTTCCCAAAGGCGTCATGCTCTCGCACGATCAGACCTTGCGCAATGCGTTCATCATGGCCGGACGCGCGGGTCTTGAGGAGAGCGATCGCGTGCTCTCGGCTATGCCCATGTTTCACATCGGCGGGTCCGTCTGCGCGCTCCTGGGCGCCGTCACGCGCGGCTACGTCTTGCACGTGATGACCAAATTCGATGCTGGGGAAACGCTGCGCCTCTTCGAGGAGGAGCGGATCACGGCCTACATCGGCATCGAGACGATGTTCCTCATGCTCCGCGATCACCCCGACTTCTCACGACGCGATCGTTCGAGCCTGAGGAAAGGGTGGGCAGCGGGCTCGCCCACTCTCCTCCGCCTGATCGCGGAGGAGATCGGCATCTCATCCGTCTGCTCCGTCTATGGGCTTTCCGAGTGCAGTCCCAACGTCTGCATCACCGATTGGCGGGACTCGCTCGAGAAACGCGTGGGGACGAACGGTCGTCCGCATCCGGGCGTCGAAGTGGAGATTCGAGACCCGCAGACCGGGGAGCGGCTCGCGCCCGGGCAGCCCGGCGAGATCTGCGTGCGCGGATACGTCGTGATGAAGGGATACTATAACATGCCCGAGGAGACGGCGCGCACCATTGACCCTGACGGGTGGCTGCATACGGGCGATCGCGGCCTCTTGACGGAGGACGGATACTTGGTGTTCTTGGGACGATGCAAGGACGTGCTTCGGGTCGGAGGAGAGAACGTCTCCGCCCTCGAAGTCGAGAATTTCTTGCTCACTCACCCCGCGGTGGTGGCCGCGGCCGTCGTCGGCGTGCCCGACCCCCGATGGGGAGAGGTCCCGGCTGCCTTCGTGCAGCTCAAGGAGGGGGAGCTGGTGACGGAAGATGACGTCATCGCCTACTGTCGGGAGCATCTGGCCCCGTTTAAGGTTCCGCGATACGTCCGCTTCGTCCGGGAGTTCCCCATGACCGGGAGCGGAAAGATCCAAAAATTCCTACTTCGGGAGCACCTCCTCGCCGAACTGGAGCCGAAGGTCTTCTCCCGCGATCCCTGAGGCGGTTGGAGTCACTGCCTCGCATCGGAGATCGCGAAGCGCGAGGGAGACGCCCCTGGGCTTTCCACCATGGCGAGAGGCGCCCCCGCCAGGGCACCCCACGCGATCGCGAGATCGCGTGGGGACCCCGAAGGATGCCTCAATTCTTCCCTGGGAGGTGAGCCTTATGGGTCGAAAGAAAAAAAACGGACCTGCACTTTGGGTCATCGCGTTCTCTCTGTGCCTCGGCTCCTGGAGCGCGCGGCCTCTCTTCGCCCAAGGGGCCGTGACGACGGCGACCATCACCGGAGAGGTCACTGATAAGACCGGTGCGGTGATCCCCGGAGCCCGCGTCGCCGTCAAAAACCAGGAGACGGGATTGATCCGCGAGACTACGACGGGAGAACAAGGGCAATTCGTCCTCCCTCAGCTTCCGGCCGGACGGTACGATTTGAACGTCGAAGCTCCCGGGTTCAAGAAGGCGATCGTGCGCGACGTGGTGCTCACGGTCGGAGCGACCGAGACGGTGCGCATCGCGCTCGAGGTCGGTGAACTCACCGAGAGCATTGACGTGAGCACAGAAATCGTCCCCGTCGTGGAGACGACCAAGGTCGAGGTCAGCACGGTCATCCTTCCCGTGCAAGTGCGCGAGCTGCCCCTGAATCAGCGGAGCTTCACCGCTTTGGTCACACAGCAACCGGGTCTGGTGCGTATGACGAATGCGACGCCACCAACCGTGCTGGGAGCGGCGACCAACACCGGTTCCTATATCAGCGCCGGGGGATTGATGGGATCTTCCGTGGCCTACCTCATTGATGGCGTGAATTTCAGCAACGGGAATTTCACGGCTCCGGGGACGGCGGCCGCGGGCGATATGCCCGGCGTTGAGGCCATTCAGGAGTTCAAAGTGATCGCTCATTCGTTCAGCGCCGCTTACGGCGGTGCATCCGGAGCGGTCGTCAGCTTCGCCACGCGCAGCGGGACTAACGAGCTGCACGGGAGCGCCTACGAGTTCGTGCGCAACGATGTCTTCGATACCCGCTCCTTCTTCGATCGCGAGAAGCCGCCCTTCCGCCGCAATCAGTTCGGCGCGGCTCTGGGTGGCCCCATTCGTCGAGATCGCGCGTTCTTCTTCACGAATTACGAGGGATTGCGGCAGCGGCTCACGACGACGGAGATCTCCTTCGTCCCCAGCGAGTGCGCGCGTAACGGAGGGCTCGGAGGGACATGCGACTTCCCCGTGATCGGCCCCGGAGGGCGACCGGTCGCCATCTCCCCCGCCGTGAAGGCGATCCTTGAGTTGTATCCGAAACCGAACGGCGCCGATCTCGGAGGGGGGATCGCCGAATATATCTTCCAGAACCGCCAACCGACGCGCCAGGATTTCGGACTCGTTCACCTCACGTCCACGCTCTCGCCGAAGGATCAATTCGCCGGCCGGTGGTCGCTCACGGATGCCGATGCCCTCGCCGCCTTCCACTTCCCAACGTTCGAATTCGTGCGCACCGATCGCGTGCAGAACTATCTGCTTCGCTGGTCGCGCGTCTTCACCCCCGACCTTGTTAACACGGCGAGCTTCAGCTATCTGCGCTCCCGCGTCTTCGCGGCCACCGAGCCCACTGTCCCTCTGCGCCCGGAGCAATTCACGGGGAATCCGGCGCGCCAGACGATCGGCGTGATCTCCGTCGGGGGCGGCACGGCGGGCACTGTCAGCGGCACCCTGACGCTTTTGGGGAATGACGATGCCAGTCCCTTCCGCCTCGTGCGCAACAACTTCATCTTCAACGACGACCTCGTCTACACGCGCGGCCCTCACACGCTCAAGCTCGGGGGCATGGTGAACCGGTTCCAGTGGAATTGGAATTCGGCCGTCATCCCGGGAGGCAGCTATACCTTCCTCACTTTGAACGATCTGCTCGCCGCCAATCCCGCCGTCCTGATCATTCGCCGAGATGGGGCGGATGCGAGCTTCGGTGTTCGCACTACGCTCTTCGCCTGGTACGTGGAGGACGCCTGGCGGCTCTCACCCCGAGTGACGTTCACGCTCGGATTGCGGCACGAATTCCAGGTCCCGATCCTCAAGGACATCCACAACAAGTTGGGGAATTGGCGACGGCCGGAGGATGCGCGGGTCACCGTCGGACAGCCCTACGACAATTACTCCCTCACGCAATTCCAGCCGCGCGTGGGGATCGCCTACGACCCCTTCGGCAACGGGAAGACGGTCATCCGCGCGGGCTTCGGCCTCTTCAACGAATTCCTCGGATTCGAGGGTACGGCTCAGGGGATCCTCCAATGGAACGCGCCTGAGCCCGTGCTCAATACGTTCTTCGGAGAGCCATTGGCTCCGGGGTTCTTACCTCAAATCCCGTTCCCGCAGTGCGCGACCTGCACGCAGCCGACCCCCTACGTGGGACTGGTCACCGGGCTGTTGGATCCGGTGAACTCGCCGACGTCCGTGCAGTGGCATCTGGAGGTGGCCCGCGAGCTTCCGGCAAAACTGAGCCTGACGCTCACATACACCGGGTCTCAATCCTATCACATTCCGCGTAAGATCGAAGCCAACCACAATCTCCCGTGTCGTTTTGAGAACGGGCGGCCCATCTTCACCGGGGGATGTGGGACGGCGGCGCCGGCCGTGAGTCGGATCGCCTTCTCCCTCTACGCCCGCCGCTTCGATGCGACGGCGAACTACCACTCGATGAGCCTTCAGGTGGCACGCCGCCTCGCCGCTGGGCTCACCTTCCAAAGCTCGTACGCCTTCTCCAAAGCCCTCTCGGAATCCGATGCCTTCAATTCCAATAACATCATTCGCGGAGTCGCCCAGGCCAGCCAATATCCGCCGGATCGCAAGCTGGATCGTTCGGAGTCGCTCTTCAGCATTCGCCATCGCGCGACCGTGAACGCCGTGTATGAGCTCCCCGTGGGGCGCGGCCGACGATTCCTCAGCGACGCGCGCGGTCTCGCGCAAGCGCTCTTTGGGGGATGGAAGATCACGGCTCTCGGCGAGTTCCGCAGCGGATACCCCTTCTCCGTCCTCGCCGGATTCGGCATCACGGGCGTGGGGGATAACATCGACTTCCCCGACCGACCCAATATCTTGCGGGCCAATCCCGTCATCGGACGCGTGGATCGCTACTTCGATCCGAAAGCGTTCGCCCTGCAAGAACCCGGTCATCTGGGGAACGCCCCGCGCACGTCCGTGCGAGGCCCCGGCTTCTCGAATCTCGACGTCGGCGTGTCGAAGGAATTCCCCATCCGGGAGACCGCACGGTTGCAGTTTCGCGTCGAAGCCTTCAACATCCTGAATCATCCGAACTTCGCCCTTCCGTTCAACCAGCTCTACATTGGCTTCGTGCCCCAATTCCGACGGGTTCCGACGCCGGCGGAGTTGGACGCACTCCCCTGCCGATTGACGGCCGAGCAGGCGCAAATTCATTCCTGCAATCCGCAGGCGGGTCGAATCACAAGCACCGTCGGCACGCCGCGTCAGATTCAGTTCGCCTTGAAGTTGACATGGTAGGGAGAGAGACGCGAAGATCGCGCGGATGCGGAGCCTGAGGGGTCGTGCTTCGGAGAGCGTGAAATGAGATTCGGCATGCTCGTCAACACGCAGGATCCGCCCGACGGGGCGCGAATCGCCCAGTTGTACGACGAGATCCTGGAGGAAGCGGAGTTGGCCGAGGCCGTCGGGTTCGATGCCGTCTTCGTGCCCGAGCATCACATGATGCCCGACGGGTATCTGAGCGCTCCGCTGGTCCTTCTGGCCGCGATCGCCGCGCGCACGACGCGCTTGCGCGTGGGGACGTCCATCCTTCAGCTCCCCGAATGGCATCCCATCCACGTCGCGGAGGAGGTCGCGGTCCTCGACAACATCTCGAAGGGACGCGTCATCCTCGGCGTCGGATTGAATCTCGTTGACGCGGAATTCCAGCTCTTCGGCGTCGCGCGAGAGGGCGTCACACGACGCTTCATCGAGCAGATCGAAATCCTCCGGCGCGCCTGGAGTGAAGAGACCTTCTCCTTCGAGGGCGAGTTCTTCACGCTGCGGGAGGTTCGGGTCACGCCGCGCGTCGTGCAGCGACCGCATCCGCCGATTTGGATCGGCGCCATGAGCGAACCGGCTCTGCGTCGCGCCGGACGCCTCGGCACGGGGTGGATCTCCGACCCCTTGCACGTCATCCACGTCATGAAGGCGTGGGCCGACATCTACCGTCAGTCGGCGATCGAGCATGGCCACGCGGATCGCATCGAGGTCGTCCTCATCCGCGACGGGTGGGTCTCGCGCGATCCTCGGGAGATTCGCGAACGGTGGTGGCCGACCGTTCGCGATTACCACTTGTTCTACAAGCATCTCGGCTTCTTCGAATCCGGACGCTTCAATGCGCAATGGGAGCCGTGGGTGCGCACGGCGCGCGATGAGGATTGGACCTATGAGCGCGTGGCTCCCGATCGCGTGATCGCCGGGACGCCGGAGGAGGTCATCGCCGAGATCGAACGCTATCGCCGCGAGGTCGGATGCGACTATATCGTCTTCTATTTCCGTCATCCCACCGGACCTGACCATCGCGCGACGATGCGGTGCATCGAGCTGTTCGGCAGGGAGGTCATCCCACATTTCCGCGAATGACGGGAGCCCGATCGGGGACCCCGCGTGGGGTCCTTCCGTTGCGTCGCCGTCGCGCGGAAGAAGGAGAGGGATCATGAGGCTCCATTATCTCCTGGACACGCACGCCGGGCCGTACGAGCGTCCGATCCCGACGCGCGAGGAGGTGAGCGCGTTCATTGATCAGCTCTATCGCGAGATCGAATTGGCCGAGGAGGTGGGATTCGATTCGATCGTCGTCCCCGAGCGACATGGGCGGACCGAGTGCTTCTTCCCGTCATCGCTCGTGTTGCTGTCGGTCATCGCGGCTCGGACGAGCCGCATTCGGCTGGGGAGCTATATTCTGGTGCTCCCGCTGCATCATCCGATCCACGTGGCCGAGCAGGTGGCCATGATTGATCAGGTCTCGCGCGGACGCGTCATCTTCGGCGTCGCCGCCGGATACCATTCCGGATACAGTCGAATGTTCGGTATTCCCCATCATGAGCGCGGCGCGCGCTTCGAGGAGCAGGTCGAGATCATCAAGCTCGCGTGGACGGAGGAGCGGTTCTCCTATCACGGGCGGTACTATCACTTCGATGAGGTCAGGCTGACGCCGAAACCCTATCAGCAGCCGATGCCCGAGTGGTGGGTGGGCGGCATGTTCCCGAAGACGATCGCCCGAGCCGGACGCATCGGCGATGCCTGGTGCAGCGATCCGTTTCCGCTGGATCGCGAGGTCTGGCTCAAGCAGGTTCAGATCTATCGCGAGGCCGCGCGCGCCGCCGGTCGTCCCTCGAAGGTCGTCCTCATGCGCGACGGGTGGGTCGCCCCTACGCGCGCGGAAGCCGAGGAGGTGTTCGGACGGCTCGCCGTCGAAGAGTGGCTCTTCTACTTCCGTTGGGGCATCCTCACGCATCATCCGGAATTCCAATCGGAATCCGACTTCACCATCGAACGGGCCAGCCGTCACTTCATCCTCGGGACCCCGGAGGAGTGCATCCGGCAGATCGAGATGTACGCGCGCGAGTACGATGTGGATGAGATCGTCATGCGCTTCCGACTGCCCAAGGGACCTCGATGGGATCAGGTCCTGCGCTGCCTCGCCCTCTTCGGGCGCGAGGTCGTGCCGTATTTCCATGGGAAGGTTTCATGACGAAGATCCTCGAACGCAACGTCAACGTGAAGATCTTCGATGACCGCGGGCCATCCCTGCGCGTGCAGGGATCGCTGCTGGACGTCGAACACAGCTTTCACCTCGAACTGATCGTGGAGGTCGAGACCGGGCGGATCCTCAGGGCATGCGCCGAGATGATCAAGCGCCCGTATCCCACGCTGTGCCCGCCCGCTTTGAAAAACGTCGCCCGTCTTGAGGGAGAGGTCATCGGACGGGGAATCAACCGGCGGATCGCCGAGCTCCTCGGCGGCGCGAGCGGGTGCGTCCATCTGGTGGAGGTCGCCCAATCCGCCGTTCGCTTCACGGCCACGTATCTCATTGATCGGCGCACGGGGATGAGCGAGGAAGGATTGAGCGGGCTCTCCGAACACGAGCATCGCCGGCGCTGGCTGCCCTTGCTGAAGAATACCTGCCATGTCTTCCGCGTGGAGGAGAAGGAGCACGCGTCGGTCCCCGAACGCTCGAGCCCCGAGGAGCCTCGACCTCCGCACGTATGATCCATTTCCCGAAGGGAGAAAGGAGGGGGGAGAGATGCGTTCAACGATCCGTTCCATTCGTCGCGGGAGCATTGCGAGAAATGGGCGCGCGGTCCTCTGCGGGATGATCGGACTCGCGCTCTTGTGCGTCGCTGGGACAGCCGCGGCGCAGACGCCGGCGATGGCGAGCGTGAGCGGCGTGGTGACCGATCCGGCGGGGAACGTCGTCGCCGGAGCGTCGGTGAGCATTCGGAATTTGGATACGGGCATCCTGCAGCAGGTTGAGACCAACGAGCGCGGTGTCTATCAGTTCGTCTCGCTGCCGCCGGGACGATACGAGCTGAAGGTGGAGGCCGTCGGCTTCGCGACGAGCGTCATCCCGGAGGTCCGGCTGACGGTAGGACAGGCGGCAGTGGCGGATGTCACCTTGAAAGTGGGGGCCGTTCAAGAGACGATCGAGGTGACGGCGCCGACGCCTCTGGTCGAGCCCACGCGCACGAGCCTCGGCCAGGTTCTGGAGGAGCGGCAGGTCCATGAGTTGCCCATCAATACGCGGAACTTCGTGCAACTGACGCTGATCACGCCCAAGGTCGTCCCGGCCAGCGCAGCCAGCGGGCGCGGCGCCTACATGGGCGATCGGTATAAAGAGAATCAGTTCAGCTTCAGCGGACTGCGCTATCAATTCAATTACCAGACGGTGGACGGGGCGTCCTCCTACGTGTGGACGGCCAACGTGGTGAAGTCCTTCTACTCGCTGGAGACGGTCAAAGAGTTCCGCGTGCTCAACAGCCTCTACACGGTCGAGCAAGGACATGCGATGGGGGGGATCATCACCGTGATCACGCGCTCGGGGACGAACGAATGGCATGGGACGCTCTACGAGTTCCTTCGCAACGATAAGCTCGATAAGACGGACATTCTGACGACGCCGGGCTTCAGCGCCTTCCGCCGGAACCAATTCGGGGCGGCTGTGGGGGGACCTCTGGTGCGGGATCGCTTCTTCTTCTTCGGCAATTACGAGGGGCAGCGGCAGGCCAAGGCCCCGCGCTTTCCGGCCGTCTACTTGCAAAATCTTGACGCCATCAATGCCGCTCTGGCGCGCTTGGGCTTCCCGCCGGAGACGCCCTATGTCCTGCAGACGGCCGATTCGGACCAGTTCCTCCTCCGGTTCGATGCCCCGCTCAGTCCGGCTCACAATCTGATGGGGCGCTATAACTTCTACAACACCGACAACGAGAACGATCGCATTGGGGCCTCGGGCGTGACCGGGGAGCCGATCACGATGCTCGCCGCGCGACACCACCGGTTGCGCGATCAGGGCGTGGTGCTCTCGCTCAACTCCACGCCGTCCTCTCGCTGGGTCAACGCCGCCGTCTTCGGCTTCGAGAAACATCGGTATCGGCTCGATCCGAGACCGGGCGTGCCCTTGATCGAGCTGGCCGTCATCGGCGCCTTCTCGACGGGCGTCGAAGCCGCCGATGAACAAGGGCTCAACGAACGACGATTCCACCTCTCGGACACGCTCACCTATCTGCGGGGACATCACCAGTTCAAATTCGGCGTCGAATATTTGCGCACCGATGTCTCCAATCACGTCACGCCGGGGAGCCTCGCGATCGTCCCCGGATTATCCGCATTCTTGGCCCCGGAACCCATCGTGGCTCAGGTTCGCATCCATCCGGAGCAGTACAAACTGCGCCTTCACATGAAGGCCGATCAGTTCGGATTCTTCCTTCAAGATCAATGGCAGGCGCGGCGGGGCCTCACCGTCACCTACGGCGTGCGCTACGACGTCGAGCGGATTCGTGGGATCATCGCGCTCTCCGAGGATGATGTGAACAACGTCCAGCCGCGCGTGGGCTTCGCCTATGCCTTCGGCGCGCGGCATCCGACGGTCATCCGCGGCGGCTACGGGATCTTCATCTCGGACCGGTATCACCCGTACCTCTTCATTGACGGCTTCGTCCATGGGACGAACTTCCCGAGCTTCAATGACGCGTATCGAGCCGCCAACCCTTTCGTGCGAAAGTACAAGCCACTGCCTGATACCGTCGCCCCGCTGATCATCACCGGAGCGGGTCCGGCGACAGCAGCGTTCAAGGATTATGTGCTGCGAGGGATCATCCCTTCGGGACCGGCCGCGCTCTTCGTCGTCATCTCGGCACCGGATCTGCCCAATCCGTATGCTCAGCAGTGGAGCCTGGAAGTCGAGCGACAGGTGACCCCCTCCTGGGCCGTGACCATCGGCTATTCGGGCTTGCGCTCGTTCAAGCTGCCGCTGCTCATCAATCACAACCTGAGGCCGGCCGTCGCCAAGCTCCCCAGTGGCAAGAACGATTATCAAGCCCAACTTTATGATCCGCGCTTTGGCGTGACTTATATCGGGCAACCGTTCGGCTATTCGATCTATCATGCGGGGACGCTCACCGTGCGCCGGATGTTCGCGCGCCACATCGGACTCACGGCGAACTACGTCTTCTCGCGCGCGATTGACAACGGGGCGGGCAATAGCACGTTCATCGCGCCGGAGGATCCGTACAACACGCGGCTCGATCGCGCGCTCTCGGCCGAACATGCCAAGCATCGGTTCACCTTGAGCCTGATGGCCGACGCTCCCGCCTCCTGGCCCGGGCTTCGAGGATTCGGCGTGCGGCTCCTGGCCATCGCTCAAAGCCCGCGATATTTCAACGTGACGGCCGGCTCCGATCTCAATCGCGACCTGAACGCCGTGACGGATCGTCCCGATGTACTCGGTCGCAATACCTGGCGGGGAGACGATTACGTCACCTTCGACCTGCGCATCCTGCGCCGGTTCCAGTTCCGAGAGCGCTACGGGTTGGAGGCCGTGGTCGAATTCTACAATCTCTTCAATCGGGTGAACATCACTGATCTCTTCACCGTGTGGGGGCGGCCGACGTTGGCGCAACCTCCGATCGCCACCTTCAACACGCCGCGCGCTGTCGGCGACGCCTTCAAGACCCAACTCGCCTTGAAATTCACCTTTTGAGGGCGTTCGAAAGCGGGGGGCTCGCAAAGAGCCGAACCCGTTCGCGCCTGAGGTGCAGACGTTCGAGAACAGTTTGAGGGGGGAAAGATGCCTGCTGTCCCGTTAAAAGATGCGGACGATCTTCCGCCCGACTTGCAGCGCCTCATCGCCGAATATGACGCGTGGATCGGAGATACGACCTTCGCCCGCGTCATCGCCCATCGGCCTGAGGCCTTTCGGGCGTTTCACGCATTGTACGTGTCGCTGCTCGAGGGTCGCGTCGAATCGGAGATCAAGGAGCTGGCCCGACTGCGGCTCGCGCGACTGAACGGGTGCGCGTACTGAATGGCAGCGAATCTCGCCTGGGCCAGGCGAAACCAGATCCCCGAGGAGAAGGTCCGTGGGCTCGATGATCCCGATCGCGGGCCATTCACACCTCGCGAGAAGGCCGTCCTGAAACTGGCCGAGATCATGGCGCATCGCTCGGAGGCCGTCTTGGAAGCGGCAGTGCTGGAGGAGTTGAAGCGAGAGCTGACAGACGAGGAGCTCGTGGAGCTCGGCATGTACTTCGCGCTCGTCACCGGATTCCAGAAGTTCAACACCGCGTTTGGCATCCTCTACGCCTGCGCGACGGAGCCGCCCACCGGGGGTCCCCACGCGATCTCGAGATCGCTTGGGGGGTCCCCGTCCGGCGGCGCCGATTTGACAGAGGAGCGGGAAATGCGATAAAGTCCGTTTTACCAAACGAGCGTTTGGTCAACGAGGAGACGGTGGTATGATCGGCGGAGTGAATCACATCGCGCTTGTGGTCGCGGATCTGGAGGCGAGCGTCGAACGCTTCCAGCGCCTGTTGGGAGCGACGCTCCGGGAGCGCAGCTTCTTGCCCGAATCCAGGACCGAGGTGGCCGTGCTCGAGGTCGGGGGCGTCCATCTGGAGTTGCTCAGCGCGCGGGATCCGGACACTAAGGTCGGGCGCTTGCTTCGAGAGCGCGGGGAGGGGATCCACCACATCTCGTTTCACGCTCACGACCTGGAGGCCGAATTGGCGCGCCTTCGCGAGCAGGGGGCGCGCGTCCTCGATCCCCAACCGCGCACCGGACTGCATGGGCGGAGGATCGCGTTCCTCGATATGGGGACAAACGGCGAGATCCTCATCGAGCTGGCCGAGGAGCCGAACGCATCCGCGGACTGAGGAGAGCCGTATGAAGGGAGCCATTGATGTCTGGTGCAATCCGTTCACGCCCTCGGGGATCAAGCACCTCTTCCTCGACAACGAGGAAGTCTACTTCATGATGGGGATTCAATGGGGACGCGCCGAGAATATGAAGGGGTATGAGCCGCGCGAGTTCATCGCGATGATGGATCGGCTCGGCATTGAGAAGGTCTGCGTCCCCGCGCTCAAGCAGGCGTTCTATCGAAAGAACAAGATGGGTGCCGACTTCGCGTACGAGGAGATCGCCGAACTGGTGCGCGCGTATCCGGATCGCATCGTGGGATTGGCCGGCATCAATCCCTTCGAGCGGATGGCGGGCGTGCGTCGGCTCGAACAGGCCGTTCGGGAATACGGGTTTCGAGGCGCGCACATTCACCCCTACGGGTTCGGCTTGCCGCTCAATGCCGCCGAATGGTATCCCTTCTACGCCAAGTGCGCGGAGCTGGACATCCCGATCGTGATTCAGACGGGGCACTCGGCCGAGTTCATGCCGAGCGCCTGCGGTCGCCCGATCCTGCTCGACGATGTCGCTCTCTATTTCCCCGAGCTGCGATTGATCGCGGCGCATACGGGATGGCCCTGGGTCGAGGAGCTGATCGCCCTGGCGTGGAAACATCCCAACGTCTATATCGCCGTCAGCGGACATGCCCCGAAGTATTGGGACAAATCGCTCGTTCACTTCCTCAACTCGCGCGGCATCGGGAAGGTGATGTGGGGGACCGATTATCCGCTCATCCTGCATGAGGAGAGCCTGACGCAGATCGAGCAACTCGGGTTGAAGCCGGAGGCCAAGCGGGCGCTCCTGCGAGAGACGGCCGTGAAGGTCTTCAAGTTCGAGGAGTGAGCCGTGTCCGACTATCGGTTCCTGGCGATCCATCGGGACGAGGGCGTGGCGGAGGTCATCCTGCGGAAGCCGCCGATGAACACGCTGGATCCCGCGCTCTACCAGGAGCTGATGCGCGTGAGCGAGGAGCTGGAGGCCGATGAGCGAACGCGCGCCGTCGTCTTCACGAGCGCTCTGGAGCGGGTCTTCATCGCCGGAGCGGACATCAAGCAGATGGCCGAATATCGGTTCGAGCGAGAACCGTTGGAGCGAAAGATCGAGCTGGTCCACGCGACCTTCACTCGCGTGGAGCGTCTCTCCAAGCCGACGGTGGCGGCCATCACCGGGCACGCCCTCGGCGGGGGATGCGAATTCGCGCTGGCGCTCGACTTCCGCTTCATGTCCAAAGGGGCGCCGCGCATCGGATTGCCGGAGGTCAAGCTGGGCATCCTCCCCGGAGGAGGGGGGACGCAACGTCTGCCCCGGTTGATCGGTCGCATGCGCGCGGCGGAGCTGATCATGACGGGAGAGCTGCTCGATGCCGAGCGCGCGGAGGCCATCGGACTGATCACGCGAGCCTGTGAGCCGGAACGCACGCGAGAGGAGGCGCTCGAGTTCGCGCGCCGTTTGGCGGCGCAAGCCCCGCTGGCTGTGCGCGCCATCAAGCGATGTTTGATCGAGTCGGCGGCGACGGATTTGGAGACCGGTCTGGCCATCGAAAAACGGTATTGCCTGGAGACCCTCCTCTCGGAAGACGCGCGCGAGGGGATTGCGGCGTTTCTCGAAAAACGTTCTCCGCACTGGAGGGGGCGATGAGACGCGTGGCCATCCTCGGGGCGGCTCAGACGCGATTCGAAGCCTGCAAGGCTTCGCTGGCGTACAACGAATTGGTCTACGGCGTCGTGCGCGAGGTGCTCGATCGCACGGGCGTGCCGATGCGGGAGATCGAGAGCATGGTGACGGCCTCGCAGGATGCCTACGATGGAAAGACCATCTCCGGGATGGCCATCAACGAGGTCGTCGGGGCGTACTTGAAATCCGAGGCGAAGGTGGCCGCTGACGGACTTCAGGCGCTGCTCTATGGGGTCGCCCGCATCCTCTCGGGCGAATTCGACCTGACGCTCGTCGTCGCCCATTGCAAGGAGTCGGAGGGGGATCCCGCCGCCATCACGGGCTTGATGTTCGATCCCTTCGTCCAGCGCCCTTTGCACCTCGATGAGCTGACGGCGGCGGCGCTGCAAGCGCGTCGCTACTGTCGGAAGAAGGGGCTCACTCCGGAGGATGTCGCGCTCGTCTCGGTGAAGGCGCATCGTCAGGCGCTCAAGAATCCGTACGCTCAACGGGCTGGGACGTTCAGCGTGTCCGACGTGCTCGCTTCCCCCCTGCTGGCGGATCCGATCCACGAGCTGGAGGCGGCGCCGCGTTCCGACGGCGCCTGCGCGCTGCTGCTGGCCAGCGAGGCGCGCGCGCGCGCGCTCACGGATCGTCCTGTGTTCATCGTCGGCGTCGGAAACTGCACCGACGCGTATTGGACCGAGCGCGATCTGGCCGAGGCCGGCGCGCTCCAGGAGGCGGCGCGGCGCGCGTACGCCATGGCGGGGATCCGCGAGCCCGCGCGCGAGATTCACGTTGCTGAGATCTCGGCGCGCTACGCGCACGAGGAGTTGATGGCCATCGAAGCGCTCGGCCTCCATCCGAATCCGGTGGAGCTGATCGCCGAAGGGCGCGCCGAGTTCATCAATCCCTCTGGCGGTCCGCTCTGCGGGAATCCCCCCACGGTGAGCGGACTCGTGCGCGCCATCGAAGCGTATGCGCAATTGAGCGGAGAGGCCGGAGCGCGCCAGATCGAAGGCGCGCGCACGGCCCTGGCGCATGGAGCGGGCGGCATCTGCGGTCAGAACCAGACGGTCGTGATCCTACGGAGGGAGTGAAAGGGTATGCCGCGACGCGTCGCCATCATCGCGACGGGACAGACCAAACACGCCGCGCGACGACTCGATGTCAATATCGCCGAGTTGATCACTGAGGCCGTCACCCGCGCCCTTCAGGATGCGGACCTCACGATGCGGGACATCGATGCCGTCCTGCTCGGCAATATGGAGCCGTTCGAGGGATTCCTCTTCCCGGAATTGTGGGCCGTCGAAGGGTGGGGGGGGTATATGAAGCCCTCGGTGAAGTTCAACACCGGAGGGACCGTGGGGACGACGACGGCCATCGCGGCCTATTACTACGTCGCCAGCGGCATCTACGATACGGTGATGGCCATCGGGTTTCAGAAGCAGTCCGAAGGGCATACGCAGACAGCGATCACGACGGTGGGCGACCCCATCTGGGAGCGCTCGGTCATGGCCGGGGCCATCGGCAACTTCGCCGTCATGGCGACGACCTATATGCACGAGAGCGGCGTGACCGAAGAGCAGGCCGCCAAAGTCGCCGTCAAGGCGCGCCGCAACGCCTGCCTCAACGAATACGCGCATCTGCAAATGCCCGACATCACCGTCGAAGAGGTCTTGAGGTCCGAGATGCTCGCCTATCCGGTGAAGCGACTCGACATGTGCCCGCAGTCGGATGGGGCGGTCGCCGTCATCTTCGCCGAGGAATCGAAGGCGCAGAAGCTCTGTCCGCGGCCGGCTTGGATCAAGGCCGTCGCGACGGCGCACGAGCAGCAGTACATGGGGGACAGCCCCAAACGCTTGGCCGAGATGCGGAGTTTGATCGCGGCGTCGCGTCGCGCCTATCAGGCCGCGGGGATCACGAATCCGCGCAAGGAACTCGACGTCGCGGAGATCTACGAGGTCGCGTCGTTCGCCGAATTGGCCATGTACGAGAATCTCGGATTTTGCGAACGGGGCGAGGGGGGGAAACTCATCGACGCGGGAGTTACTGAGTTGACCGGGGAGTTGCCGGTCAACCCCTCGGGCGGCGTCCTGTCCACGAATCCGATCGGCGCGACGGCGCTCATTCGTGTCGCTGAAGCCGCCTTGCAGATCATGGGCAAGGCGGGGAGACGACAGGTCGAGGGCGCGCGTACGGCCCTGGCCACGGGATACGGGGGGAATGCATGGACCGACATTCTCATCCTGAGTCGCGAGAAGCCATGAGCCGGGAGGAGACGACGCTCCGCGTCCCCTTCCTCTTGGACATGGAGTATCGCTACGCCGTCGGCCAATACGGGCGGCGATTTTTCACCGAGCTGCGCGATCACGCGCGCTTGATGGGCGCGCGCTGCCCCGAATGCGAACGGGTGTATGTGCCGCCGCGCCCCGTTTGTGGCATCTGCTACCGCGAGCTGCACGAGTGGGTCGAGGTCGGCCCCGAAGGGACGATCGTCGGATGGACCGTCGTGCGCCTCCCGTTCATTGATCCCATGACCGGCGAGCAGCGCCCCGTCCCCTACGGCTTCGCCATCATCCGGCTGGATGGCGCGTCGACGAGCCTCTACCACTTCCTGGACGAGACCGACGAGCGCAAGATTCGTGTCGGACAGCGCGTGCGCGCCGTCTTTCGGGAGAAGCGCGAGGGGTCGCTGCGCGACATCCTCCATTTTCGCCTCCTTGAGGAGTGAGATGAGCGAGTGGATCGTTCGACAAAAGATTCGCATCCCCTTCCATTATACGACCGGTCGCGCCCTCACGCGCTTCCTCACAGGGCTCGCCGAATGTCGCCTCTGGGCGACCCGATGCGGCGAATGCGCGCGCGTGTACGTCCCGCCGCGCAGCTTCTGCGGGCGATGCTGGCGGGAGATCACCGAGTGGCGGGAGTTGCCCGCTGAGGGGGAGCTGATGAGCTACACGGTGCGACCTGCCGACCCCCCGCTGATCCTCGGCCTCATCCGGTTGGACGGAGCCGACACGGCTCTCGTGCATCGCCTGGGCGAGGTCAAACTCGAGGAACTGGAGCGCGTGGTTCGCGTCCGCGCCGTATGGCGCGAGGATCGAACCGGGAGCATCCTGGACATCGCCTACTTCGCCCCGGCGCGATAGGGAGAGAAGGGGGCTATGGATTTCGGATTCACCGAGGAGCAGTTGCAGATCAAGAAGGCCGTGCGAGAATTCGCCCTGCGCGAGATCGCGCCCTATGTGGCCGCGTATGATCAGGAGGAGCGATTCCCCGTCGAGATCGTCCGAAAGGCGGCGGCGCAGGGCTATATGGGGGGGGTCGTCCCCGTCGAGTACGGTGGCGCGGGTCTGGATTACGTCACCTATACGCTCATCATCGAGGAGATCTCGCGGGTGTGCCAGATCGTCGGCTGCGCCCTCTCCTTCCCCAGCGGCCTGGCGGGGTCGGCCATCCTCCGCTATGGGACGGAAGAGCAGAAGCAGAAGTATCTGAAGCCGCTCGCTCAGGGCGAAGCCTTCGCCTCCGTGGCGCTCACCGAGCCGGGATCGGGGACGGACGTCGCCGCCATGCGCACCACATGTCGGCGAGATGGGAACGTTTACGTGCTCAATGGAGCGAAGGCCTGGATCAGTTTTCTCGATGTGTGCGATTGGGTGCTGACCTTCGCCACCTTGGATCGAAGCTTGGGCCATAAGGGCATCTGCGCCTTCATCGTCGAACGCGGAACACCGGGTATGACCTTTCGACCCTACGCGCATAAGCTCGGGTTCAAACCCTTGTGCACGGGCGAAGTGGTCTTCGAGGACTGTCGGGTCCCCGTCGAGAACCGCATCGGGGAGGAAGGCGAGGGCTTTCGTGTCGCCATGTGCGCGGTCGAGAACGGACGTCTGGGCGTCGCCGCGCGCGCCGTGGGGATGGCTCAGGCCTGCCTGGACGAAGTCCTCGCATATGCGCGCGAGCGTGTCGTCTTCGGTCAGCCTATCGGGAAGTTTCAACTGGTCCAATCCAAGATCACCGATATGGTCGTGGGGATCGAGAGCGCGCGCTATCTGACCTACCGGCTGGCCTGGCTCAAGGACCAAGGGGTTCAGGACGTCCGCCGCGAGGCCTCGATCGCCAAGATGGTCGCCACCGATGTCGCCCTCATGGCGGCCACTCATGCCGTGCAGATCTTCGGCGCCTACGGCTGCTCGGCCGAATATCCCGTCAGCCGATACTACCGCGACGCCAAAGTCTTTCAGATCGTCGAGGGCGTCAACGAGCTGCACCGCGTGCTCATCGCCGAGTATACTCTGGGCTATCGCTGACGTGAGGGAGAGGGCTTATGGCGAAGTATGACGTCGTCATCATCGGCGCCGGAGCCGCCGGGCTGACGGCCGGAGCCCTGTTGGCCAAGTTCGGGAAGAAGGTGCTCATCGTGGAGCGCGACGCCTATCTCGGCGGCCGCGCTATGGCCATCCCTTATGAGGGGTATCGGCTCAACCTCGGCGGGCATCTCTTGGAGGACAGCGGATCGGGGATCACGCGCGTCTTCGAGTTCCTCGGCAAAACGCTCGAACACGGGGTCGTCAACCAAGGGCTCCCCTTCTGGGATAACCGCGAAGGACGATGGCGACCCATTCAGGAACGATACCGGGTGGACAAGGGCGAGTTGAAGAAAGTCATCCGCATCTTGTGCGAGACCGAGTTCGAGGAGTTCGATCGGTACGATCACCTGCCGCTTCGGGCGTGGCTTTTGGAACATACGCGCAGCGAGGGCGTCATCGAGCTGTTCGAGTATATCGCCATGGCGGAATGTCTCACCGAGAAGTGGTACGATCACTCGGCCAGCGACAATCTCTACGTGCGCAAGATGCATTATCAGGAGAAGCAAACGGCGGG
Source organism: bacterium HR08 (assembly GCA_002898775.1). Taxonomy (GTDB): domain Bacteria; phylum Acidobacteriota; class Blastocatellia; order HR10; family HR10; genus HR10. Next base: position 29,860 of record BEHK01000007.1, read on the forward strand.
ATATTCCTTCTGGCCCGTCGGGGGATGGGATGGAATGTTCCACACTCTCGCCGAGGCCGTTCGCGAGCATGGGGGAGAGGTTCGACTGCGCACGCGCGCCCATCGCGTGCTCATCGAGAATGGGCGCGTGACAGCCGTGGCGCTGGAGCCGGTGGAGAAGGCCATCCCCACGGAAGCGTTCAACCTGGAGTATGTGGAGGCGGACGCGGTGATCTCCACCCTGCCCGTCTGGAACGTCCTGGAGGTCGTGCGCGAGCAGGATCTGCCCGATTGGTACGTGGCCCAGGTGAAGACGCTCGCGCAGGATTGCTTCCGCGTCTGCTGGCTGGGCTTTTACGTCGCCTGTCATGAGCCGATCTACACGGGCACGTCGCTCACGGAACTGGCCGTGTGGTTCGAAGCCCCTTATAGCCGATTGCCCGGATGGGCGTTTCTGGTCTCGGGGATGGATCCGACGACGGCTCCCGAAGGGAAGCACTTGTTCAACTGCGGATTCGCGTTTCAGGGCGTGCGCGACCGGGAATGGATCGAGCGGAAGTTCGAGGAGGCCGAGCGCGACCTGGCCGCCATGTACCCGAAGACATTCACGCCGACGAACATCATCTGGAAGAAGCGCCACTTGGTGATGTATCCTCCCTTCGGCGTCATTCAAAAGCCGTGTCTGGTCGGCCGCTACCGGCCCGATTATCGCGCACCGAACGTGGAGGGGCTGTTCTTCGCCTCGGAGACCTTTCGCTCGCGCGGCATCGGCGTGGATCGCGCCGCGCGCGCCGCTTTGACCTGTGTCGAAGCGATCCTGGGCTTTCGCATCCCGGCATTCAAGGATTCCTGGCATTATTGAGCGCCTTGCTATGGTCGTGGAACGGAGATCGCTCATCATTGACGAACGCGAAGCGGCCTCCTGGATTCGGGATGGGATGACGATCGCCATCGGCGGCTTCATCAATTCGAGCCATCCGATGGCCATCGTGCGCCAGATCATCCGTCGGGGGGTGCGCGATCTCACGGTCATTGGACCGGCCTCGGGCGGCCTCGATCTCGATCTCCTCATCGGAGCCGGATGCGTCCGGAAGCTCGTGACGGCCTACATGGGGGGCGAGCACTACTGTCCGGTCGCCCCGATGTTCCGCGCCGCCGTCGAACGCGGGGAGCTCCAGGTTTGGGAGTGCGATGAGGGCATGTACTACTGCGCCTTGCGCGCAGCGGCCCAGCGCCTGCCCTTCACGCCGTGGAAGGCCGGCATTGGTACGTCGTTCCCCGACGTGAATCCGGAGATCAAGGTCTTCACCGATCCGATCAAGGGCGAGCCGCTTCTGGCGGTCCCGGCCATCCGGCCCGACATCGCCCTCATTTACGCCGCCCACGCCGATCCATACGGGAACGTCCAACACATCGGGACGGGCTTCGGCGATCGCGCCCTCTGGCGCGCGGCGGATCGGACGATCGTGCAGGTTGAACGGATCATCCCCAACGAGGAGGTGCGGAAGAATCCGCTGGCGACGTCACTCTACGGAGTGGACGCCATCGTGCGCGCGCCCTATGGATCGCATCCGTTCGCCGCGCCGGGCTACTACATTGAGGACGCCGCGCATCTGCGCGAGTATGTGGCCGCGGCCACAGCCTATGCCAAGCACGGCGATCGGGGGCCCTTCGAGGCGTATCTTCGCAAATACGTCTTGGAGCCCGAGACGCACGCCGATTATCTGGAGGTCATCGGCATCAAGCGCCTCATCTCTCTGCACGAGTACTAGGCTATGACGCGAGCATATGCCCAGGACTTCACGACGAAGGAGCTGATCGCCGCCTTCATCGCCCATCAGGTGCGCGATGGCGAGCGCGTGGCCGTCGGCGCCGGACTCCATGTGCCGCGCGCGGGGATTCTGCTGGCGCACCTGCTCTATTGCCCCAACGTGCGGCTCTACATCGTCATGACGTTCACCAATCTGCTCAAGGAGCCGCGGATGGAGCCTTTCTACACGGTGACGGATTTCCGCCCGGCGAAATGGGCCGAAGCCTACGTCCTGCACGACGATTTCCAGGAGAACCCGCGCCTGGTTTCGAACATGTTCGTCGTGGGCGCTTTGCAGATTGATCCCTACGGGAATTCGAACCTCATCGGCGTCGGCCGGGACTATCACCGACTGAGCTTTCGGGGCCCCGGGGCGGTCGGCACGACTTCGATGGCCCATTACGTGGATCGCTATTACCTCTACGTTCAGTCTCACGATCGCCGCATCTTCGTCGAGAAGTGCGACTTCATTTCGACGATCGGGTGGGGCGAAGGGGGGCCTGATGGACGTCGGCGCTTGGGTCTTCCCGACAATGGGCCGATCTATTGCATCACACCGCTTTGCATCATGGACTTCGAGCCGCGAACCAAGCGCATGCGGCTCAAGTCCGTCCATCCCGGCGTGACCGTGGACGACGTGGTGCGAAACACGGGATTTGAGCTGATCATCCCCGACGTGGTGCCGGAGACCGAACCGCCGACGGTCGAGGAACTGCGCGTGCTTCGCGAGCGCATTGACGTGGAGGGGATGTTACGGACATGACGCTGAAGCTGCTGGAGCCCATCGCGGTCGGCGGTCTGCGCGTGAAGAATCGCATCGTCATGCCCCCGATGGGGATGGGGTATGCGCACGAGGACGGCGCGGTCTCGGATCGGGTGATCCGATATTACTTGCGGCGGGCCCAGAGTGGCGTGGGCATGATCGTCGTCGAGAATTGCATCGTGGATCCCACGGTCGTCGGCGTGGGGCCCGAGCTGCGCATTCACGACGATCGGTATATCGAGGGGCTGCAGCGGCTCGTGCGGGCGCTCAAGCCGTACGACGTCGTCGTCGGCTTGCAGTTGAACCACATGGGGCGACAGACGACGCTCGGCACGCCCATCGCGCCGTCGCCCATTCCGATCTCGCCCAAGGGACCGATCCCGCGCGCCCTCACCGTGGAGGAGATTCGATCCGTGGTGGAGGCGTTCGTGGAAGGAGCGCGGCGCGCGCGCGACGCGGGCTTTGATTTCGTGGAGCTGCATGGCGCGCACGGCTACTTGATCTGCGAGTTTCTCTCGCCGGCGTCGAATCGTCGCGACGACGAATATGGCGGCTCTTTGGACGGACGGCTCCGATTTCTGCTGGAGATCATCGCGGGGATCAAAGAGCGGGTGGGAGGGGACTTTCCCATTCAGGTTCGGCTCTCCGGACAAGAGTATGTGCCCGATGGGTTGACGCTCGCGGAGACGCGGGAGATCGCGCGGCGTCTGGAGCGGGCGGGGGTCAGTTCGATCAGCGTCTCGGCGGGGAATTGGCAGACGCTGCACTACATCATGGCGCCCATGTTCATGCCCAAGGGATATCTCGTCGAGGATGCCGCGGCGATCAAATCCGCCGTGCGCGTTCCCGTCATCGCCGTCGGTCGCTTGCACGATGTGGAGGTGGCCGAACGCGTCCTGCGAGAGGGGAAGGCCGATCTGGTCGCCGTGGGACGCGGCCTCATCGCCGATCCCGAATGGGCGAAGAAGGTGATCGAAGGTCGCGCCGATGACATTCGCCCGTGCATCTCGTGCAACTACTGCGTGGATTTCGTCTCACGGGCGCTCGAGGCGCGCTGCACGGTCAATGCCGAACTGGGGGAGGAATTCGTCTTTCAGGTTCGACCGGCGCGGCAGCGCAAACGTATCCTCGTCGTCGGAGGCGGACCGGCCGGATTGGAAGCCGCGCGCGTGGCCGCCGAGCGCGGCCATGAGGTCTGGCTGTTCGAGAAAGACCGGCGCTTGGGAGGGAAGTTGCACGTCTCGGCGGCGGCGCCGTCTAAGAGGGAGATCCACCGATTCACGGAGTATTTGATCCGGCAGATCGAGAAGCATCGCGTTCGGGTCGAGCTGGGCGTGGCGCTCGGGCGCGAGGAAGTGCTCGCGTTGCATCCCGACGTCGTGGTGCTGGCGACGGGGAGCGTGCCGGTGATCCCTCCGCTGGTGGGGGCTGATCTCCCGATGGTCGCGATCGCCGAGGACGTGTTGCTTGAGCGCGCTTCCGTTGGACGTCGCGTGGTGATCGTCGGCGGCGGGGGGACCGGATGCGACGTGGCCGAGTTCCTGTTGTCTCGCGGTCATGAGATCACGATCCTGGAGTTGCTCTCGCATATCGGGCGGGGGATCGAGGCGATCACCCGCCGCTGGTTGTATTACGAGTTCAAGAAGGCGGGCGTGCGAATGCTGACCCGGCATCGCATCGCGCGGATCGAAGAGGGGCGAGCCGTCGCCCTCGACGAGCGGGATCACGAGGTGATCCTCCCCTGCGATTCCGTCGTCCTCGCCATGGGGTATCGGCCGAGCGATGAGCTGGCCTTCTGTTCGGAGGACGATTTCCCGGTGCCCGTCTATCGGATCGGAGATTGCGTGCGTCCGGGGACGATCCTGGAGGCCGTGACGCAGGGGGCGCATCTGGCGGCGAAGCTCTGATAGGCGGTGGCCTCAGCGATGTCCTCGATATCCGAAGGCTTGCCGGCAGTGAGCCGGGTGAGGCAAGCTTCACGTGCTGAGAATCTCTGTGGAAGGAGGCGAAGTGGTGGTCGTCACAAAAGGACGGGCGCGGAAGCGCGTTGTCGAAGAAGGAGACCGGTTCGAGGAGATCCTGCGGGCCGCCGCCGAGTTGTTCTACGAGAAGGGGTATCATGCGACGACGATGCAGGACGTCGCCGATCGAGTGGGCATGCTCAAGGGGTCGCTCTACTACTACATCGACTCCAAAGAGGACCTCCTCTACATCACGCTCGACCAGGTCATCAAAAAGGGCGACGATTACTTCCTGCAGAAGGTCGCTTCGGCCCGCGACCCGGTGGAGAAATTGCGCCGTGCCATCGAGGCTGAGATCGAGTATGTGATTCGAGATCAAGTGACCGTGGGGCTCTTCCTACACGAGTTCGATACGCTCTCGGAGCCGCGTCGGCGTCGCATTCTGGCGCGCATGCGCCGGTTTCAGAACCGCTACATTGAGATCATTCGCGAGGGGCAAGCGGCCGGCGTCTTCCGCGAGCTGGATCCTCGATTGGCGGTCTATGGGATTCTGGGCATGTGCAACTGGGTCTACCGATGGTATCGGCCCGATCTCGGCTTCACGCTGGGGGAGATCGCTACCGTCTTCACGAACCTCATTCTCGAAGGCATCGTGAAGCGAGACGCATCGAAGGCGCGAGGTCGCGCAAAGCGAGGGGCCACGACCCGCGCCACGGCGCGGCGATGAGGGGGAGTCAGAGCCGCTGAAACTCAGAGATGATCTTCGTCTCAGGAGGTGACGCGTATGGTCGCGCATCATTCGGAGTTCAGTGCCCCGGTGGGCGGGGGGTTGAGTTTCGATCTGGGGAAGGAGAAGGAGTTGTTGCGGCAGAACATTCGGGCGTTCGTCGAACGGGAATGTCCGCGGGAGTACGTGCGGGAGTTGGATGAGAAGGAGGAATATCCGGAGCGCGTGTGGCAGAGGCTCGCCGAGTATGGATTCCTGCAACTCCCCATCCCGGAGGCGTACGGTGGGGTTGGGGGGGACATCGTGGATCTGGTCATCGTGACCGAGGAGCTGGCGCGACGCAGTGGAGCCATCGCCCTGACGTTCTGGATGTCCGCCTGCTTCGGCGCCATGACGCTGAATCTGGTGGGGACGGAGGAGCAGAAGCGGCGGTATCTGCCCCTGCTCGCCGAGGGGAAGATCAAGTTCGCCATCTCCCTGACCGAACCCGATGGCGGGACGGACGTGGCCGGGGCCATGAAGACGCGCGCGGTCGAGGATGGCGACGGGTATGTGATCACGGGACAGAAGGTGTGGACGACGGCGGCTCATGTCTCCGATTACCTGATCGTCTTCGCGCGCACAAACGAGAATGTGGCGAAGCGGGTGGATGGCATCTCGGCTTTCCTGGTGGACCGACGCACGCCGGGCATCACGCTGCGGAAGTTGGAGAAGATCGGCATTCGCGCCACGCCATCCTTCGAGGTCTTCTACGATCAGGTGCGCGTCCCGCGGGAGAATCTGCTCGGGGAGCGGGACAAGGGGCTCTATCAGTTGTTCGGCATGCTCAACGAGGAGCGCATCCTCACGGCCGCCATGTGCGTGGGCGAGGCTCAAGGGGCCTTCGAGGACGCGCTCGCGTACGCCAAGCAGCGGCAGGCCTTCGGCAAGCCGATCGGCCAGTTTCAAGCCATTCAGCATAAGCTCTCGTGGATGTACACGAAGCTGGAGCTGGCGAGGTTGATCACCTACAAGGCGGCCTGGCTGCAATCGCAGGGGCGAGACTGCGCCGTCGAGGCCAATATGGCGAAGCTCGTGGCGGCGAACTTCGGTTTCGAGATCGCCGACATGGGGATGCAGATTCTCGGCGGATACTGTTACAGCCGCGAATACGATATGCAGCGCTACTGGCGCGATGTGCGGTTGCATCGCGTCGGCCCGATCTCCGACGAGATGGTGCTGAATTTCATCGGAGAGCGCCTGGGCTTGCCGCGAAGCTATTGATCGTGAGGGAGGCGATGCTCTCGCTCGAGGGGAAGGTCGCCATCGTGACCGGATCGGGACGCGGGATCGGGCGAGCGACGGTCCTGACCCTGGCGGCGCTCGGCGCCCGCGTCGTCATCAATGATGTGGATGAGGAACCGGCGCGCGAGACTGAAGCCCTCGTGCGCCATCGGGGCGGACACGCGGTCGTCCAGATCGGGAGCGTCGCGCGCGCCGACGTGGCCTCGGCGCTCGTGCACGCGGCTCTCACGCATTTCGGGAAGCTCGATATCCTCGTCAATAACGCCGGGGTCACCGCTGATGCTATGCTCCATCGGATGACCGACGAGCAATACGACCGCGTCATGGACGTCGTGCTGCGGGGCACATTCTACGGCATGCGCGCGGCAGCGGCTTATTTCCGGGAGGCCTTCCGACAGGACCAGCAGCGCGGCGTGCGCGTGCATCGCAAGATCATCAACGTCAGCTCGATCGCCGGAATTCACGGGGCCGTCGGCAACGCCAATTACGCGGCGGCCAAGGCCGGAGTGATCGGATTGACCAAGGCCGCCGCCCGTGAGTTGGCGCCCTTTCTGGTCAACGTGAACGCGGTCGCTCCCGGCTTCATCGAAACACGGTTGACCGCTGCGCGCGACGCGATGGCTTCATCCGAGTTCGGGCTCCCTTCCTCCGTGCGCGAGCGCATTCTTCAGCAGATGCCTTTCGGACGCCCCGGATATCCGGAGGATGTGGCCTCGGCCATCGCGTTTCTGGCCTCTTCGCACGCCGATTTCATCACGGGGCAGGTCCTGCAAATTGATGGCGGATTGGAATTCATCAACCCCGTCTCCGGGGCATAGCCGGTCCTCACATCTCCGAAGGGAGGACGTCACCATGCCGAAACTGAAGTTCGATCACATCGCTTTTCTGGTGCGCGATCTGGATCAGGCCGTGCGGGATTATCAACAGATCCTGAGCGTCCTCGATCCGGAACAGGCACAGCAAATCGTCTGGGACGAGGGCGAAGCCGATGGCTATAAACTCCGTTGGGCGACCTTCGTCAATCCCCATGGGACCTCGATCCAATTTTTCGAGAGTCAGCACCCGGCCGATCAAAAGCTCTTGGAGAAGTATGGTGAGCGCGTGCATCACATCGCGTTCACGACGAGCGATCTCGCGCAGACGATCGAGGACCTGCAGCGGGCGGGGATCCCGCTGACGAGCGCGGAGCCCACGGGGCCGTCGAATATTCCCTGGTTGAAGTGGGTCTTCGTTCCTCCGCGCAAGGCGCATGGGGTGCTCATCGAGGTCGCTACGCGCTATCGCGTGGAGAATAACCGATGGGTGCCCGATGTGGAGGGGGGAGACGAGACATCGTCCTGAGCGGAGGGCAGAGCATGGCGTCGGTGGCGCAGCGATCCGAGGCGTATTTCGAACCGCAATGGGAGTTGATGCCGCGCGAGCAGCTCGAGGCCGTGCGGGTGGAGAAATTGCGACGGCAACTCCGCTACGCGTATGAGGCGTCGGCCTTCTACCGGGCGAAGTTTCATCAGGCGGGGGCGCATCCCGAGGACATCCGCACGCTCGAGGATCTCCGCCGGTTGCCGATCTTCATCACGCCGGAGGTTCATCGGGAGAGCCAAGAGCAGTCGCTGCGCGAGGAGGGCCATCCTTTCGGGATGTTCCTCTGCGCGCCTCTGGAGAAGGTCGTCGCGACGGCAGCGACCTCAGGGACGACTGGAGAGCCCACCTTCTACGCCTTCACCCGGCGAGATGTGGAGGTGACTAACCGCCTCTGGGCGCGCGCCTTTTGGCGCGCGGGGATCAGACCGGGCGATACGGTGATGCATGCCTTCGGCCTGAGCATGTTCCTGGCCGGGGTCCCCGTGGTCCGCGCCTTGGAATGGATGGGAGCGCGCCCCATCCCCTGCGGAGCCGAGGCCGGGAGCGAACGCTTGCTGAAGCTCATTCGGTGGACGCGTCCGCGCGCGCTGCTGTGCACGCCCTCATACGCCGAGTATTTGATCGAGGTCGCCCCCAAGGTCCTCGGCTGCGAGGTCGGCGATCTGGGCATCGAGATCATTTGCTGCGCGGGCGAGCCGGGAGCCGGATTGCCGGAGGTTCGCCGGAAGATTCAGGACGCGTATGGCGCGCGCCTCTACGATATGCTCGGGGGTGCTCATGGGATCATGAACATCTCTTGCGAGGCCTCCGAATACCAAGGGATGCATGTCCTCGGCGACGACTTCTCCGTGTCGTATGACCTCGTGGATCCGGAGACGAAGGAGCCCATTCCGGTCGAGGATGGGGCCATTGGCGAACGGGTGAAGACGGCGCTCCAGTGGGAAGCCCAGCCACCGATCCGATATTCCGTGGGGGACATCTATCAAGTGTTCACCGAGCCGTGTCCCTGTGGGCGACCGGGACCGCGGATCAAGGTGCTCGGGCGCGTGGATGATCTGCTGATCGTCAAGGGCGTCAAGGTGTACCCGGCGGCCGTGAAGAATCTCGTGGAATCGTTCGGCCCGCGCACGACCGGAGAGATGCGCATCGTACTTGAGGCGCCGGGACCACGGGTGACGCCTCCGCTGCGGCTGCGCGTCGAATATCGCGCCGGCCTCGAGGGCGAACAGGTCGAGCGCCTGAAGGTGGAGATCGCCGAGGCCATGCACCACCGATTGCGCGTGCGCCCGGAGATCGAGATGGTTCCCGAAGGGACGCTCCCGCGCACGGCCCATAAGACGATGCTCATCGAACGACGATACGCGAGATGACGGGCCGAAAGGAGAAGATCCTCACGCTCGCGGAAGCCGTCCGAGCCATCGAGGACGGAAGCACGATCGCCCTCGGCGGTCTCTCCTACTTCAACGCGCCGATGGCGCTGGTGCGCGAATTGATCCGCCAGCGAAAGCGCGGGCTGACGGTGATCACTTCCGCTGTGACGGGCGTTCAGGTGGATCTGCTCATCGCTGCCGGATGCGTGCGCCGGCTCATCAGTCCTTACGTGAGCTTAGAAGAGCTGGGGATGGCGCCGAATTTCCGGCGCGCGGCCGAGCGCGGAGAGATCGAGATCTGCGAGGTCGGAGAGGCTTTCCTCGCCTTCGGTCTGAAAGCAGGAGCGGCCGGAGCCCCCTTCTTCCCCCTCCCTCGTGCGCTCGCTTACACGGATCTCGTTCGGGTGAACACCGACTATCGCTTCGCCCGAGACCCGTTCACCGGTGAGGAAGTCCTCTGCGTGCCGGCGCTCACGCCCGATTGGGCGCTCCTGCATGCGCAGCAGAGCGATCCGTTCGGAAATGCGCGCCATCTCGGATCGGCTTACATGGACCTGCTGCTGGCGCGCGCCGCACGCCGTTGTATCGTGAGCTGCGATGAGGTGATCCCTCACGAGGCTGTGCGCGCAGAGCCGCGGCTCACCACCGTGCCCTCGATTCGGGTGAACGCCATCGCCCCACTCTTCGGGAGCGCGCATCCGACGGCGAGCGAGCCACTTTACGAGGTGGATCGCGAGCATCTGCGGCTCTATCTCGAACTCAACCGGACGCCCGAGGGCGCGGCGCGGTATCTCCAGGAATTCGTGCTCTCCTCTGACGAGTCGGCGTATCTCCAGAAGGTGGGGGTGACCGCGCGGGTTTCAGGACCCCGAGTGGGATCGGCCGAGCGCGAGCCCGAGGAGGCGCCGCCATCGGTCGGGGAACTCTTGGCCGTCATCTTCTCGCGCTTGGTCGAGGACGGGGACGTCGTGGGCGTCGGCACCGGATGTGTCGAGGTCGCGGCCGGACTTCGATTGGCACAGCTCACACACGCGCCCAACCTCTCGTTCATCATGGGCGGAACAGGGGCGCTCAATCCGAACGCGGAGGAGTTGCCTCTCTCGGTGAACTCGGCGCGGGCGATCTCACGAGCCGAAGCCGTGCTGCGCTTGGATGATCTGTTCGATATGGAGCTGAAGGGTGGTCTTGATGTGATGTTCCTGAGCGGGTTGCAGATTGATCGGCACGGGAACGTGAACCTCGTGGGCGTTGGCCCGTGGTCGGCACCGCGGCTCCGAGGGCCGGGAAGTGTGGGGTTGGAGCTGGCTCCCCGCGCGCGACGCCGCGTGGCCTTCTTCCGTCGGCACACGCGCCAGGTCTTCGTCGAACGGGTTGATTTCATCTCGGCCCCGGGCTCTGTTCCCAGAGTGATCACCGGCGGGGCCTACTGGGTCGTCACCGATCTGGCCGTGATGGATTTCGATGACGAGGGGCGAATGCGACTCGTCTCACTCCATCCCGGCGTGACGGTGGAGCAGGTTCGAGAGCGGACGGGCTTTGAGCTGGTCATTCCGGCCACGGTGCCGATGACGCCACCGCCGAGGCGCGAGGAGCTTCGGCTGTTGCGCACCCGAGTGGACCGCCGAGGGCTCTTGCGGGCCTAGGGCTGAGGGAACACGCTGAGCGAGAAAGGGCGCTCTCGGATGATCGGGATCACCGGATACGCCGTCTATCTGCCGCGTCATCGGATCGAGCGGGAAAAGATCGCAGCCGCTCATGGGACGAAGCCGATTCTGGGGGGAGAGCGAACGGCCATCGGCTTCGATGAGGATGCGGTGACGCTGGCTCTGGAAGCCGTGCAGGCTTTGGAGCTTCCCGAATGCCGTGGGATATATTTCGCATCCACGACAGCGCCCTACCTGGAGCGAATGAACGCGGCGCTTCTGGCCGCGGCGTGCGATCTCCCGGAAGAGGTCGCGGTGGCTGACTTCGCGCATTCGCTGCGGGCGGGGACGGTGGCGCTCGCCGCGGCCGTGGATCGCGTGGCCGCCGGAGGTCAGGAACCCATCGTGGTGGTGGCCGCCGACGCGCGTGAAGCGCCACCGGAGTCACCCGAAGAGCAATGGTTCGGCGATGGTGCGGCGGCCCTGGCCATCGGGCGAGGAGCAGCGGTCCTGGCCGAAGTGAGAGCACGAGCGAGCGTGACCGATGATTTCCTCGATTTCGTCCGGCGCGATAAGGATGAGCACATCACGAGCTTCGCCTCCCGATTCACCCTGGAGGGGTATCGGCGAATCGTCGGTCGAGCCATCGCTCAAGTCCTCGAACATAGTGGGGTGAGTCCCTCAGAGGTCGCGCGCGTCATCCTGCCGCCTCTGGATCCGAAAGCCTCCGTTCGCACAGCCGTGGAGTTAGGATTTCGGGCCGATCAAGTTCAGGGGATGCTCCTCGAACGCGTGGGGATGATCGGATGCGCGACGCCGTTCTTCCTCTTGAGCGCGGCCTTGGAGACGGCGCAGCCCGGGGATCTGATCCTCATGGTGGGCTACGGGAGCGGAGCCGATGCCTGGCTCTTCGAGGTGACTCCCGCTCTGGAGCGCTCCCGCGGACGCTCCTCGATCGCGGATCAGCTGGAGGGCGGACTCCGATTTCCGTCATACGAGTTGTTCCGGAAGGCGCGGGAATACTTCCGACATCATGACGAGGGGCCGGTGGTGTCGAATATCTTCTACGAGAAGGAAGAGGTGCGCACGATTCGGCTCCGAGGGGCCGAATGTGGGGAATGCGGGTTGCGACAGTTCCCGCCGACGGCTGTGTGTCAACGCTGTCGGAGCACGGAGGGATTGCGAGAGGTGAAGCTCGGGCGGCGCGGAGAAGTGTTCACGTATACCGTGGATTGGTTGGCGGCCTCGCCCATGCCACCGACGATTCTGGCCGTCGTGGACGTCGAGGGAGGAGGACGGCTCTATCTGCAAATGACCGACGTCGAGCCGTCGGCCGTGCGCATCGGAATGCCCGTGCGCGTGACGCTGCGACGGCTCGGAGCCGGTGGCGGTTTGTACCATTACTATTGGAAGTGCCGACCGGAGGGACGGAGCGATGGGTGAGAGCCTCAAGGACAAAGTGGCCATCATCGGGATCGGCTGCACGAAGTTCGGCGAGCTGCACGATAGGAGCCTTCAGGACCTGATGGTCGAGGCGAGCTTTGCCGCTTACGCGGACGCGGGAATCGAGCCCGATCGGGTGGAAGCGGCGTGGCTGGGAACGTTCTCGCCGGGCTTCGGGGGAGGGAAGGCGAGCGTCACCTTGGCCGATGCGCTGCGACTTTATGGCAAGCCGATCACGCGGGTGGAGAACTACTGCGCGACGGGGACGGATGCGTTTCGGAACGCCTGTTTGGCGGTGGCGGCGGGAGTATACGACGTGGTGCTGGTGGTCGGGGCGGAGAAGTTGCGGGATCGGCCCGTACGCGGGGTGCAGCGGGAAGGGACGCATCCGTATTTGGAAGCGGGCTCGACACCGCCGGGCCTGTTCGCGCTGGCGGCGAATCGGTATTTCCATCGCTTTGGCGGAGATCGGCGGACGTTAGCCAAAGTGGCCGTCAAGAATCATCGTAACGGAGCCCTCAATCCGAAAGCCCATTTTCAAATGGAGGTGACCGAGGAACAGGTCCTCAGCGCGCCGCTCATCGCCTATCCGTTCGGCCTGTATGACTGCTGCCCCACAACTGACGGAGCGGCGGCCGTCATCATTTGTCGGGCTGATCTGGCGCGGCAGTTTCGAGACGACCCGGTCTACGTGAAGGGCATTGGATTGGCCGTGGAGACGGGATGGCCTTTCTTCGATCCCACGTTCGAGTACATCGGATTCCCGGCGACGACGGCCGCGGCGGCCGAAGCCTACCGCATGGCGGGAATTCGCCACCCGGCGCGGGAGATCTCCGTGGCCGAAGTGCACGATTGTTTCACGTGGACCGAGATCGCCAACTATGAGGACCTGGGCTTCTGTCGGAAGGGCGAAGGGAGATACTTCATCGAGGAAGGGCGGAGCGCGCTCACCGGCGATCTGCCGGTGAATCCGAGTGGCGGATTGAAATCGTTCGGCCATCCGATCGGGGCCAGCGGCGTGCGCATGCTCACGGAGATCGTCTTGCAATTGCGCGGTCAAGCCGGAGCTCGCCAGGTGAAGGACGCCGAGCTGGGACTCGTGCATAATCTGGGCGGACCGGGCTCGGTCGCCTGCGTCGTCATTCTCGGACGGTGACCCGCGAATGCCGTTGCGCTCATTCCCGGAGGGGGGGTGATGATGCGTATCGTCGTCTGCCTG
>BEHK01000008.1 GCA_002898775.1 bacterium HR08
GTGCGGCTCCCGAAAGCGCAGGGCGAGGAGCGCCACGCTGCTCAAGAAATAGGCCAGCATGGCACCAAAGGCATACATATTGGCCATCGTCTCCATGGCCTTGCGGCCGCTCAGGAAGGCGAAGAGGGCTTCGCCCGCGGCGACCCCCGAGAAGAAGAGGATAGCGCGCACGGGTGTGTGAAACCGAGGATGCACATAGGCCAAGCGTTCTCCGATCAATCCCAGCTCGGCCATGCTGAAGGCCAGTCGGCTCGCCCCCATGATCCCCGTATTTGCCGAGATCAGGACAATCGTCGCCGCCAATAGGGCCGCCATCGGCCCGGCGAGAAAGCCGACGAAGGGGAGTTTGCTCGCCAGGACGGCGACCGGATCTCCTTCGCGGACGGCGATCTCCGACCACGGGACGATCCCCAGCGCGACCGTGGGGAACGCGAGGGCAAAAAGAAGCACGACCCCGATCAGGGTGAGCGACGTTCGCGGAATCACTGTGCCGGGGCGAACCGTCTCCTGAGCCGCCTGAGAGACCGATTCGAGGCCGACGTAGGAGATCACGGCGATCGAGACGCCATAGAGCAAGTCGTGCCACGCGGGGAAGGCCGTCTTCCATTGGTGCACAAAGAGTTCCGGTCGCCACGCGAAGGTGAAGCCGAGGACGATCAGGCTCGTCTCCATGATGAGGTCCAAAGCTCCGAGGATTTCGTTGAAGAGCGAGGATTCGCGAACGCCCTTGATGTTGAGGACAGCCAGCAGCGCGATCAGTGCGATCGTCTCGGCCAACCAGATGAGGTTGACGTGGGAGAAGGGGCCGAGGGAGATGGAGTATTCGCGGAACGAGGGGAAGAAGAAGTTGATGTAGCCGGCCGAAGCCATGGCGAAGAGGGCGACGTCAATCGTATAGTCGAGCATCAGCGCCGCGCCGGCGACCACGCCCCAAAAGTCCCCGAGCCCGCGCAAGATGAAGTACTGGCCGCCTCCAGCAGAGGGGTACGTCGCGGCCAACTCCGTATAGGCCAAGCCGACCAGCACGTACACGACGCCGGCGATGGCGAAAGCCAACGGCGTGGCCCCTTGTGCTGCGGCCATGACCAAACCGAGGGCGACGTAGACGTCGGCCCCGACGTCTGCGTAGCCCCAGGTGAAGGATCCCCACAGACTCACTTCGCGCCGGAGCCGTGGGCGTTGAACGAGCATCCCTGCGTCGTTCATAGCATCCTCCCTGACTGCGGGTTCCTGCGCTCTGCGTTCGTCAAACCGTTCGTAGGTCTCTTTGGCATCGGCCGCTCACAGGAGGTGGAATTCGACGTAAATCGTCCCGCGCCAATCCACCGGATTCCCGCGGGCGTCTCGCGCGGGAATGAATCGGATTCTCGAGGCCGCTTCGATCGCCTTCTCATCCAAACCATATCCCAGGCCGCGAAGGACGCGGATGTGTTTGACCGTTCCATCGGCCGCGAACGTCGCGCTCAAGACGACGATGCCCTCGATTCGATTCCGGCGCGCTTCTTCCGTCCATTCCGGTCGAGGTTTGAACGTGATGATGGGGCGACTGGCGATGTCTCCACCTCCGATCCGAGGTTCGCCCCCACCTGTATTCCACCCTTCTCCCGGACCATAACCGACTCCGCGTCCGGGACCGACGCCTCCTCCATGCCCCGTCCCGATGCCTCCGCCCGATCCGGGGCCCGATGACGGGACGGAGGCGCGGCTCGTGGGATCACCCAGAGGGAGACTGAGATCCAGCTTGGGCAGCAGTTCCGGTTGTGCCATGATCGTGGGGAGAACGGGCAGGGACGGTTGCTTGATCTCGGGCAAATGGGGACTCGGGGCGACGATAGGAGGCCGCAGCTCGGCTTTGGGAAGTCTCCCAAACGAGGGTGGAGACGGTTCTTTCCGCCCACCTCCGCCGCCACCGCCGGCGCGTTCCTTTTGCCGCGGCGCGTACAGTCGCGGCGGAGACAACGGCTCGATGAGCGTAACAGGCGCGTGGGCAATCGTCGGGGAGGGAAACGGCGCGGGAGGCCGTCGGGAGGCCATTCGGTCCAGCGAGAGGATGAGCGCGATCACGACGATATACAGCATGCTGCTGACGAGGATGATCTGTCGCCGCTGCCGATCTGGCTCGCTCCTGCGAACGAGGGAAGCGAGATAGCTCTGCGGATCGGCTCGAAATTCTCGGCAGTGGTCACGGAGGCCTCGCCAGAGCCGCTTCCCAAGAGATTCCGATTCGGCGCCGAAGAGGGCTGTGAGGAAACCGACGGGGTCCGATCGAAAATCCGACCAACTCTCCCGAAGCGCTCGGAGAAGGCGGATCCTCAGGGGTTCTGAATCCAGCAACTCAAAGAGTCGTGCGCGTTCCATAACGGCACCTCTCCTTTCTGGGAACCGGCAGAAGATACCGCTGCCGGCCTCTTCTCCAGCTTTTAAAGGTCGCCGGGGAGATTGTCAGGAGAGGGCAGGAGGAGGGCTCCTTTCGCCGCAGTTTTGGGGAAGAGGTAACCAGCGCGGACGCGGCCATCGCTCCTCAGCCGTTGAGGTCATCGCCGGGGGAGGAGCGATCGCATGCCGCATGGGCTTGTGGACGAGGGGCGCTCGATGGAGACCGGTCGCCAGATCGTTCGCCTTTGGAGGAAGACCGATCCGATCTTCATCGAGGGGGAAGGTGGAGGAGAGCGCGTGTCCAGTCACTTGGGCAATGAGGGCGAGTTCCATCGGTGTCGGAGCACGGAATGACCCCGACGGGCGAATGAGGAAGTGCGTGGTGCAGATCCCCAACGTAACGGCGACGCACAGGGATCTTCGCTTTGTCCGCATGCTGAACACGTTCGGGAGTATATCACACCCCGGCACTTCGCAACAAGACGGCCCGAATGGGTGTTTTCCGGTGAACCGGCGATCGCGTTCGCGGGGCTTCGACGGACGTGCTAAAATTCATCACTTCGGCGATGGGGTCCGCCGTGAACCGCCTCGCTGGATGTCGAGGCTGATGACTCCTACTTGGAGACGTCCGAGTAGGAGTTTTTCTTTTGGCGTGAGGTCATGGGGAAGTGCCGATGACGTTCTTTTGTCCGGTGTGTTGGGCGGAGGTGAAGGCGGCATGCCGCACCTGTCCGAAGTGCGGAGCGGACATGGAGCGATATTCGCAGGCGACTCCCTATGTGGAGAAGCTCATCTCGGCGCTTCGTCACCCGGAGCCACAGACGGTGAGACGCGCGGCGTGGATCCTCGGCCGGTTGCGAGCGCGCGAGGCCATCCCCGCTCTGCTGCGTGTGGGAGAGCAGGAGCGGGACCCGTATGTGCTCGAATCGGTGATCGAGGCGCTCGGGGAGATCGGCGACGGACGCGCGCGCGCGTTTCTGCAGCACTGCGCCGCACATGGCGCGATGCGTGTGAGACGGGCCGCGCGGGAAGCGCTCGCTCGACTCGCTGCGGAGAAAGATGAGCATGCTCAATGAGCATCAACGACGGCGCTTGGAAGTGAGCTTCGGTCTGCTCGATCGCGCCCTCGTGGAGATGGAGCGGCTGTACCTCTCTTCGGATCTTCCCCAAGGCGCGATGTTCGAAGTGACAAGCGACCTCACGCCCGACGAACGAGCGCACATTCGGATGACGATCGCGCGCGTTCGGGATCGGCTCCGACGGCTTCGCGAGCAGTTTCAGTTGCAGCCGCAACGTCGGGAGGTGCGCAGCCTGCTGCGAGGGTACTTCGCCCATTTCTGGGCCGTGCTCTCGGATTGCCGCGCGGACAAGCTGCGGGGATATGGTGAGGTCGCTCCTCAACTGAAGCAGGCGCTGGATCCTGAGGTCGAGGCGCTCCTTATAGCAGTCCAGCGCCTGGAACAGGTGATCGAGCGTCAGGGCTGAGTCCGACCGCGCGCTTCACCCGATCGCGCGGGCGAGGAGGAAGGCGGCGGTCGCCGCCAGGCCACCGATGCCGAGCGTCTGCAGCGCACTGCGCCATGGGTTGATCCCCGTCAGTCGGCCCTTGACGTATCCGAACAGCAGCAGCGCCAGTGGCGTCACCAGGACCGAGAGGCCGAGAGCCATCAGGAGTTGGTCCGACAGCATGTACGGAAGCAGCGGGATGAGACCGCCGACAATATACGCGAGCCCGATGGTGAACGCGCTCTTTCGCGCGCGCACGGGATCGGGCGGCTCAAGCCCCAGCTCGAAGCGCATCATGAAGTCCACCCAACGTTCGGGATCGGAGCGAATCGCGGCGACCAGCGGCGCGATCTGCTCGTCCGTGAGCCCGTAGTGGCGGAAGATCTGCGCGACTTCTTCGGCTTCCTCCTCGGGTATCCTCTCGGTCTCCCGCTGCTCGCGCATTCGCTCGGCCACGTAGTGTTCCAGGTCTGTCTTTGCGGCCAGATACCCGCCGAGTCCCATGGCGATCGCCCCGGCGGCGATCTCGGCCAGCCCGGCCGTCACGATGATGCTCGTCGAGGTGCCGACGCCCGACAGACCGGCCGCCAGTGCGAAGGGAACCGTCAATCCATCGGACATGCCGATGACGATGTCGCGGATCGTCTGCGCTCCGCGGAAGTGTCGCTCCAGGTGGGGGATCGTGGGCATCGCAGATCTCCTCCCGATGATCGCAAAGGATCATGCGCTCGGCGTGAAGGGTTCTCCGTGGAAGCGAAAGACGGCGTAATCGGAATAAACATAAGGCAGGCCAACGCACGCGCGCGAGAGGGGCGAGCGCAGGAGAAGACGCTCGGCCACATTCAGGAAGAAGTGGAGGCGCTTGGTCTTCGGATATGCGTTGAACCCCGGCAAAAAAGCCGTGAGGATGAGCCCGTGGGCCGCCGCCCACTCCTCGATCCTCGCCCACGAGCGGCCCGCCAGCGCGCGCGAGCATCCCGTGAAGAGGTAGGAGCTGGGCGCCTTACGCAGGCACGCTTCGGCAGCCGAGAGGAAGAGCAGCATGTCCGGCATGGCATAGATCGGGTCGGTGATCACAATATCGTAAGCCCCTTTCAAGTCCTCCGGGAGAGGGCGTCGAAGGTCCACGCGCCGACAGGTGATGCGAAGCTGTCGTTCGCGCGCCGCTGCCGAGATCAGGCCGAGGACTTCGGGATCGAGATCGAGGACGGTGATCTCGTTCGGAAGTAGCAGAGCCAGCGCCACGCTCACGAAATCATCGTCGCCGAGGCAGAGGATCCGACTCCCCGGCGTCGCGTATTGCCGAATCAGCCGGGCGCGTTTCACGGTCGTGGCGGGCGTGCACGGGAGCTGATGCAACGCGTGCGACTTCACGCGCAAGCGCTTCTGCAGCGAGGCGATCACCCGCAGCGCCTCAGACGCCGATAGGGGCACTGCTTCCTCGTCGGGGTGCTGCAGGGCGGTCTCCACTTGAGCGAAGAGCGCTTCCAGGAGCGCTTCATTCTCCGTCTCCACGAATGTCCGAATTTCATGAAACACGCGGTGCAGGCCCAGCCTTCGCGCCCAGCGCTTCGCTCGTTCGAGCGCGGCCTCCGCGCGAGCGCGCTCGGGTCCGTCTTCAAAGCGAAGGGACCAACGCAGATGCGAGATTGCCGCCGGAGACGGCGTTGTGGTCGAAGCACTTCCACCCCGTCCCGATAAGTCGGATGAATCCGCAGAGGATCCCGGGGAGGCGTTCCGCCACTTGCGTCCCATGCTCACAAGCGTTTCACCATGAGATACGCCCCCAATCCGATGAGCACGACTCCCATCCCTTGCGCTACGCGATGTACGATGGGCAGAGGGAACGGATGACGACGGAGCAGTTCGCGAAGTGCAGCGAACCACATCCCGACCCCCATGCTCACGCCGATGGCGAAGCATATCCGGTGAGTCAGCCGTGCGATCATCAAAGGTATCGCTCGCAGGGTGAGCGCCGTGCTGAACCAGAAGGCGGCGAATGCCGGATTCAGCACGTAGAGAGCAGCACCGAGGGCTGCGGCGGTCACTGCCCTTCGCATTCGCCAGGTGACTGTTGGTGGGGGTGGCGGCGCCGAGCGGGGAATGAGCAGAGAGACCCCATATCCGATCACGAGCGCGCAGGCGACGATCTCTAGGGAGAGAGGAAGAGATGCGGGGGGGGGAAAGCGACCCGGAGCCATTATCGAGAGGGCAGCGAAAGCGCAGCCGCCATCCAGTAAAGCGACGGTCGCAGCGAGGGCCAAACCTTCTCGCTCCTGTCCACGAGTTATCATCATCGCGAAGGCCAGGTTGATCGGTCCAATAGGCATCGAGGACATAAGGCCGAGGACCGATCCGAGGCACAGCCATGCGACAGGTTCCATGCCCATACGACGGGTGGTAATCATATCGCAGGCTCGCGCTCATGCTCAAGGGCATATCGCTTGACGCATCCTCCAAACGAGCGGGATGTCGCGTCGCCTTTCGACAGATCCGAGTGAGGCCGTTTTGCTGCCCTGCGCCAGAATGCCACAGTGGCGGAGAAGCGATGAGCGCCCGACCGTCCACGCCATTGTCGCGTAACTCTTCGTGTGTGAAGATCCTAATATTTGAGGCGAGGCCTCGGCGACGATGGGGCTCCTGCGGCACGCAAATTGCCAATGCTCATTCGTCGGGAAGGTGGGGAGAGCACGGGCGGTGGGGAAAGGTCGAGTGAGGAGAAACATGACGCCCCCGCTCCTCCCTCGATCCCCTGCCGTCCGTCGCGCGATGGACGAAGGTCGGATGAACACGCCGGAGAGTCGCGTGCGCGGCTCTCCCCTTCGCTATTTTGGAGGTGTGGAATGGTGTCCTTTCAATTCTCCTCCATCGGGTTGCCGGAATTACTTCTCATTTTGATGATCGCGCTCCTGCTCTTCGGGACGAAGCGGCTGCCGGAATTAGGCAGTTCGCTCGGTCGCGCCATCAGCGAGTTCAAACGCGGACTCTCTGAGGAAGCTCCGAAGAGGGCGCTCTCGGGAAGCCCGGAGGGGTCTGTCGTAGAGTCGCCGGAGAAGCGCCGCGATACTGCCGCCTCGCCTTGAGGCAGAAGTGCCGTGGCGAAATGGACGGTGGATGCCAAGCCTGCCACAGGTGGAAGGGGTAGAGCGAAATGGGGCTATGACTCTAACCCCAGAAACGATAGGAGGTTACTTCCTGCGCGTCTTCATCATGACTTCGGCACACCGGTTGCTTTCTCCCGGTGAGGGCCCAAAACGGGCCGAGCTCAGAGAGAAGGAGGGTAAGGATATGTCGAAGTTGTGGAAGATGCTGGCGACCATTGTGGTCGTGATCTTTGGCGTGTCCGGCGCCTTCGCTCAAGCCGCATCGCAAAAGACGACGAAGCCGGCGGCGAAGGCGACGGCCACCCAGACGAGCGCCGCCCCAACGACGCCGACGCAGACTCCTGAGACGAAGGAAGCCAAGGCGAAGCCCAAGAAGGCCAAGAAGGCCAAGAAGGCTCATAAGACGCCGTCTGAATCCACGGAGTCCAAGAAGCCTCAGTAGGCGGCGCGCCTGAATCATGGGGAGCGGGGGAACGGGGAGGTTCTTCCGCTCCTTAACTTTATCAGGGGGCGCTTGTGAGAGGTTATGCGCGGACGGCTCATGTACCTGGCGGCAGCAGGGGGATGCTTCCTCTTGGTGGGGGTCGTCCTCTGGCACCAGTTCCGAACACCCTCTCCCCGGGATGAGAGACCCTCGCTCGAAGCGAGGATCTCCGACCCTAGAGAGGGAACACTGACGTTCGACGGTCGGCGAGCGCTTGAGGAATTAGAAGCGCTCCTTGACGCCGTGGAAGAGGGGGATTGGGCGCGCGCGCGGGCGCATTTCAGCGAGTTCGAACGGATCGCGCGAGCGCTCCCCTCGCCTGGATTGACGCATCCCGATGTCTCCTTCGCCCTCATGGATTTCTTCCACCTCTATCGGGTGCAACTTGAGCGCGCGCTCTCGGCCGAGGATCCAGCGGGAGCGATCTTCGCGGGCAATCAGCTGGGCGACATCGTATGGGACTTGCGCGTCCAATTGGGACGGGCACCTCTGCCGGAGCTTGGGCGGCTTCGGTATCTCGAACGCGACCTCCGATATTGGAGCGAGGTGGGGGATGAGCAGATGATCCGCGCGCGAGTCCGCGGTCTGGAACGGACGTGGACCAGTCTCCGTCCGGTCATCGCCAGTGGCCGCGGGCAAGCGCTGGTGGAACGCTTCGATGAGCTGCTGGAGCAATTGCGCGCGGCGCACGCGGTGGAGGAATATCGAGAGATCGCCCCTGAGCTGGAGGAGGTCGTCCAACAGGTCGAAGCGCATTTCTCTGAGCGGGGCGTTCGATGAAACTCCCATTCGTGCCCAAGCTGATCGGATGGGTTCTGGTGGGGAGGCTCATTGGCCTCACTGGTGGGCTCACGGCGCCTGTACCGGAGACCGACGGGCCGTCCCCTGGCTTCGCCGCATCAGTTCTTGCCGATTTCGATGAGGATACGCATCCGGACCTGGCGCTCGCTCGGTATGAGCGACGCGGGTATCGGATTGAGGTGCATCTGAGTCGGAAGCAGAGGGAGGTCTCGCTTCGTGTCCCCGCGCGCGAGTGGGGAATGGTTCTGCTGGCCCTCGATGTCAATCGAGACGCGCACCTGGATCTTGTGGCGGCGAACGCACATCTTGTGCGCCCGTTGGCGATCTGGCTCGGCGATGGGTATGGTCGCTTTCAGCACGGGAGAGTGCGCGGGTGGGTATCCTCACTCTTGCAAGCGACGGGATATACGAAAGCTTCGGCCCGAGGCTCCGAGGTCTCTCTGACTTCTGAAGGCCGATGGCCCTTCGATCATCCGCTCTGGAGATTCGCGAAGAACGTTCCAGAAGAATCCGCCCTCTTCCCCGCAGGGGCAGTCGCCCCTGACCTGCTTCTTCCCCATCCCTGCTTCGGTCGAAGCCCTCCGGAAGGACCCGTGCCCGTGTAAGCGCTCATCAGGGGAGTGCTTCGTTCAGGCGGGACCGCACCGGCATTCTCGGAATGCCCTTTTCCCCATCGAGTGCACGGGGATGCTTTCAGGAGGGACGAGATGCGGATCATTCTCGCCGATATCAAGGGGCGCGATGGATTCGTCGCGAAGGACACGATTGCCGGGGGGTATGGATCGCGATTTCGAGGAACCTCCTGGACGACGCGGTTTGTGGAGCGGATGTTGCGAATCTATAACAACCTGCCGAGCCTTCAGCTCGGCTATCTGGCGGCGATCTTCGCGCAGGCGGGGCATGAAGTCGTGATCTCGCGGGGCGAGCTTGTTGCCGGAGACCTCGCGCTGGTTTTGACTTCGATGGTGGATTTTCGAAATGAGCTTGGCTGGGCAGAGGCGGCCCGTCAGCGATTCGGGATGCCCGTAGGGTTCTTCGGGACGTTCGCCACGTATATGCCCGATGTGCTCGTCGAGCACGGGCATTTCGTCATCCAGGGCGAGCCCGAACAGGCGGCGATGCGGCTGGCTCAGGGAGAACAGTTGCGAGGAATCATCGTCAGCCCTCCTCTTCAGAACTTGGACGAGCTTCCCTTTCCCCGATGGGATCTCTTTCCCCGCGAGCGTTTCGGGCATGCCGTCGAGCGTCCGTTCTGGTTCACGCGCCGGGCCTTTCCCATACTGTCGAGCCGGAGTTGTCCCGAATTCTGCACCTATTGCCCGCATCGCATCGTCGCGTCCTATCGGGCGCGTAGTCCGGAGAACGTCCTCGCAGAGATCGAGGCGTTGTGCCGACGGTATGGCCGGGTCTATCTCGTCTTTCGCGATCCCATCTTCACCTACGATCGAGAGCGCGCGCGGCGAATCGCCGAGGGGATCGTTCGCCGCAATTTGCCCGTTCGCTTCGAATGCGAGACGCGCCTCGACGATCTGGACGAGGAATTGCTCCGATGGCTCCATCGCGCCGGCCTGCGTTCGGTCCGATTCGGCGTCGAATCCGTGGATGCGCTCACGCTCAAACGGGTGGGACGCCGACCGATTCCGCCGGAGCATCAGCGAGAGATCGTCTCGCTCTGCCGCCGGAAAGGGATTGTGACCCACGCCTTTTACGTCCTCGGTTTTTTGACCGATACGGTCGAGACGATTCGGGCGACGATCGAATATGCCGTGGCGCTCAACACGACGTTCGCGCTCTTCAAAATTCTGACGCCCTATCCCGGCACGCCGCTCTATCGTCAGATGGCCCGGCTCATCACCGAGACCGATCTGGAGAAATTCGACGGCTATACGCCGACGTTTCGGCATCCGACGCTCAGCCGCGAGCAGTTGATCTTCCTGCTGGAGACGGCCTATTCACGGTTCTACGTTCGTCCCTCGTGGCTGTGGACCTATTTGCGATTGCCGATGTCGGGATGGTTCGAGCGCTTGCTGAGCCGGGCCGATGCTTACGCCGAGCGTCGGCTTCTGGAGATCGAAACGGCGCTCTTTCCGGGATAGGACGGAAGAGGAGGTGACCTCTGGTGTTCCGAACGATCGCGCGCTATGGGGCCCGACAAGCGCCGGGCGCGTGGCGCGCGGCCATGCGGGCGCTTTTGTCGGGACAAGGAGTTCGCGGCCCGGCCATTCGCGAGTTCGAGGAGCGATTCGCCTCCTATCACGGCGTGCGGCATGCCGTCGCGGCGTCTTACGGGCGGATGGCCTTTTACTACATCCTGCGGGCGCTGGACCTGCCCGCGGGATCGGAGATTCTCATCCCGGCGCTCACCTTCTGGGTCGTGCCGGAGATGGCGCGCGTCGCCGGACTCAAGCCGGTCTTCGTGGATGTTGATCCGCACACCTACACGCTCGATCCGCGAGCGCTCGCGACGGCGCTCACCGAGCGGACGCGCGCCGTCGTCCCCACGCACCTCTACGGTCAACCCTGCGATATGAACGCGATTCTCACCGTGGCCGAGCGTCATGGTCTCATCGTCATCGAGGATTGCGCGCACGCGCTCGGTGCGACCTATCGCGGTCGCAAAGTCGGGACCTTCGGCCACGCGGCCTTCTTCAGCTTCCAGCTCCTCAAGGGGCTGAACACTTACGGCGGCGGCATGGCCATAACCGACGATGATGCGCTCGCGCGGCGCATCCGCCGCCTGGCGGAAGCCGAACCATGGCCGTCGGCGCTCTCGGTGCTGGGGAAGCTCGTGCTCGGATGGCTGCAGCAGGTCTTCATCAGTCCCCGCGGTTTCACCTTCAGCTTGTTTCCCGTGTTTTGGCTCGCTTCCCTTTTGGGCGATCGAGATGTCTCGGCTTTTCTCTGGGAGAAGATCCGGCGATTGGATCCGCTTCCCGCTTCCTATCGTCGTCGGTACAGCAACGCGCAAGCGGTGATCGGATTGCGAGCGCTAGATCATGTCGAGGAGTGGAACGCCCGCAGTCGGCAGTACGCGCGCCGATTGAGCGAGGGATTGGCGGGGATCGCTTCGCTCGCGCTTCCGCGTCCGTTGCCGGAGACCGAGCCCGTCTACTACCAGTATTGCATTCGCGTGTCCGATCCGGAGGCGCTGACGCGCCGCGCCATTCGACGCGGGATTGACATCGAGATGATGCACGTGGACATCTGCTCGACGCTCCCGCTCTTTGCCTCGGAAGCCCGTCCATGCCCGATCGCCGAGACGGCCGCCGAGACGCGACAATTGCCCGTGTATTCGGGGTTGCGCCCGAGTGATGTCGAGCGCATCGTTCGCGTGATCCGGGAAATCAGTCGCGATTTGCCGCCGCTCGGCATCGCGGCCGGGGAGGTCGCCGCTCATGGACGCTTCGATTGAGTCGCACATTCGCGCCTATGGCTATTGGGGCGTTTTTCTCTGGGCCGTACTCGGCGGAGAGGAGAGCGTGGTCGTCGCCGTCTGGTTGGTGAAGCGGGGACTGTTGAATTTGCCGGGCGTCATCGTGGCGGCGGCCCTCGGAGGAGCAGCGGGAGATCAGATCTATTTCTTTCTGGCGCGGCGATACGGATGGGCGCGGCTCCGCCGCTCGGCGCGATTGCGGCGATCGCGCGAGCGGACAGAGGCATTAGTCGCGCGCTATGGGCCGGGCGTCGTTCTAGCGTCCCGGTTTCTCGCCGGACTTCGGATCACGATCCCGCTGGTCTGTGGAACGCTGGGGATGCCGGCTCTGACCTACAGTGTGCTGAATCTCGTGAGCGCGTTCCTCTGGGCCTCGTTCTACAGCCTGGGGGTGACGTTTCTGTGGTCGGCCTGGACATCGCCGGCGCGGCGTCTGTGGGTGGCGAGCGCCGTCGTCGCCGTCCTCGCGCTCGTCTTCCTGATTCGGTTTCGGCGAGGGCGCGGGGCGCACGCCCGCTCGGACAGACCCGCATGTCGCGCTTCGCCCGGCGCTGGCGAGGAGGAAGAATCTCGTGTGGGAATTCGTGCTGGCTAATTTTCGGAGCCGTCCCGTGCGAGCGCTTCTCAGCATCGGAAGTGTCGCTCTCGGCGTGACGCTCGTGCTTCTCTTCGCCGGATTGGCCGATGGGGAGATCCGCGAACGCGCTGAGCGGGATCGGCAGATCGGAGCCGAGGTGATCGTCTATCCCTCACAGGCCGGAGCGTTCGGCATGCTGGGCCTGCCGCTCTCGCTCTCCGTCGCGTATGCCACATCGCTCGGAGAGATCGAGGGGGTGAAATACGTCACGCCGGTGGGGTATCTCGTTCAGGAAGGCGTAGAGGGAACTGGATTCCGGGCCATCGAGGGAATTGATCCCGATTCGTATGCGCGGACGAGCGGCCTTCGGATCATCGCCGGACGCCCCCTGATGTCCGAGGACGATGCCCTCATTGATCCCTCCCATGCGCACGCGCATGGCATCACGGTGGGGGACCGAATAGACGTCCTGAGTCGTCCGTTTCGGGTCGTGGGGATCTTCGCGCCGGAGATGGGAGCGCGCGTGAAGATTGGCCTCACCGCTCTTCAAAAGCTGCGAGGGGCTCCCGAGCGATGCTCGTTCTTCTTGATCAAGTGCGTCCGGCCGGAGGCCGCGCCCGTGGTGGCCGAGCGGGTGAGCCGCCGCTTCCCGGAGTTGCGTGTGGTCTTCACGCAGGATCTGCCGCGATTGTACCGTCGGAGCGTTCCGGCGCTCGATGTCTTCCTCCGCGTGTTGCTGGGAGTGGCGTCGCTCGTCGGGACTCTCAGTGTCTTCGTCGCCATGTATGCCGCCGTCAGCGAGCGCACGCACGAGATCGGGCTGTTGAAATCCCTCGGAGCGCCCCGACGGTGGATCATGAGGAGCGTTCTGCAAGAGGCCTTCGGACTGGGACTGGTGGGCACGCTGTTGGGGGTGTGCGTGTCCTGGGGCGCGGGAGTGCTGATCATGCGCACGACCTCGTTGAGTTTCCACGTCGAGGGGCGGTGGATTCTGATCGCCGCTCTGATGGGAGTGGGAAGTTGTCTGCTGGGATCGCTGTATCCCGCGTTTCGGGCGGCTCGGCTGGATCCCGTCGTCGCGCTTGCGAAAACGACCTGATCGGTGAAAAACGGCGAGCGAGCGCCGAAAAGGTATGCTCGATCCGCAACGGGGATGCCCCCCGGAGGGCGCGTCGTGGGGAAGTATCTGATCGTCACGGCCGATGACTTCGGATTCACGCCGGGCATCAATCGGGCGATCCTTCAAGTTCATGTCGAAGGGATCGTGACGAGTGCGAGCCTGATGGCCGTCGGCCCCGCATTCGAAGATGCGCTCGTTCGAGCGCGATCCGCTCGGCGCTTGGGTCTGGGTGTACATCTGGTGTGGGTGGATGAGCGCCCTGTCTCTGCTGCGCAGAAGATTCCCACGCTGGTGAACGCTCACGGGCGATTGCATTCGCTGAGTGAGTTCTTGCTTCGCCTCCACCTGGGCCTCATCCGCCGGGATGATCTGGAGCGGGAGACGCGCGCGCAACTGGAGCGGGTGCTCGGGGCCGGAATCCGACCGACGCATGTAGACAGCCATAAACATCTGCACGTTCTTCCTCCCCTGCTTGACCTCATACTTGGCCTTCTTCAGGAGTACGGGATCGGTGCCGTGCGGCTGCCTCGGGAGCGTGTCCCTTTCTCCGTCTCGTGGGCCGCCGCAGGGGCATGGCCTCGGGCTCTCGCCGTGACGTTGTTGGCTGAACGGGGGCGTCGCCGGCTCAGTGAAGCGGGGGTCTTCTTCCCCGATCATTTCTTCGGACTCTTTCACACGGGCGCTCTCACGGAGCCGGTTCTTCTGGCGATGGTGAAGCGCCTGCCGGAAGGGGTGAGCGAACTGATGTGCCATCCCGGATGTGTGGACGAGGCTTTGCGCGCGGCGCGCACGCGCCTCCGCTCCTGTCGGGAGGAGGAACTGCGTGCCCTGACGAGCCCGGCGGTTCGAGACGAAATTCGGCGAAGAGGTGTTTGCCTGGTGACGTATGAGGAAGCTGCTCAGCGACACAGATTGGGATCGTTCGTCTGAGCCCACGGCGATCCGCTATTCCCTGGTCATTCCTCTGCGCGATGAGGAGGGGAACGTGGAGGCGTTGTGGGAGGAAGTGACCGCCGTCATGGAGGCTCTGGGCGAGCCCTATGAGCTCATCCTCGTGGATGATGGGAGCACGGATGGGACGTATGAGCGGCTCGTGAGACTCTTCGAGCGGGATGCGCGGGTTCAGGTCCTCCGATTGAGCCGCAACTTCGGACAGACGGCGGCCCTGGCCGCGGGGTTCGACTTCGCGCGGGGGGCAATCATTATCGCCATGGATGGGGATTTGCAATACGATCCGCGCGACATTCCGCGTCTGGTGCAAAAGCTCAACGAGGGGTACGATTTGGTCAGCGGATGGCGGGAGAAACGATCGGATGCCTGGCTGACGCGGCGTCTCCCCTCGCGCGTCGCCAACTGGCTGGCGGCGCGTGTGTCGGGCGTGCCCTTGAAGGATTTCGGCTCGACGTTCAAGGCCTATCGGCGAGAGGTGCTGGCCCAGATTCGCCTCTATGGCGAGCAGCATCGGTTCATTCCGGCGCTGGTCAGTCAGTGGCGGGATCGCTTCGCCGAGATCCCCGTGCGCGTGCGGCCCCGTCGGTGGGGGCGCTCCAAATACGGCCTCTCGCGCACGCTGCGCGTGACATTCGATCTGCTGACGATCGCCTTCCTGCTGCGCTATCTCGCCCATCCCCTTCGTCTGTTCGGAAGCTGGGGAGTCGCGATGCTGCTCGGCGGCCTCGGGCTGGACGGGTACCTTGTGGGGGAGAAGCTCTGGCGCCACATCTCGATCATGGAGCAACACGGCCCGCTCCTTCTGTTGAGCGTCTTGCTCATCGTCACCGGGGGGCAACTGATCTCGCTCGGACTGCTCGGCGAGATCCTCTCGCGGACGTACTTCGAGTCGCAGCGGAAGCCGATCTACTCGATTCGGGAGATCCGCACGCGGAGGGCCGAATCTCCGGTGGGAGAACCCGGGCTGCAGGGCGGAGGAACCATCCCTTCGACTCGCGCACCGTGCCCCACGTGATGTCTGTCAAGAATCTGCGCTCGCTCGCTCCAACGGGATGCCGAAGCGTTCCGCCATGCGGTAGAGCGTGCGCCGATCAATGCCCAGGATCTCGGCCGCGCGACTCCGGTTGCCCTTGACGGCCTCAAGGACGTAGAGCAGGTAGCGGCGCTCCAACTCGTCGAGCGACGGGAGGTCGTGAAAGAGCTGGGCTTCCAGCGTCATTGAAGTACGTGCTCGGGTGAGGTGGGGCATAGCTGCCCGGACGCGTTCCGGCAAGTCTTCGGGGGTGATCAATCCTCCGCGCGCATGAATGACGGCATATTCAATGCTGTTCTCCAACTCGCGGACATTTCCCGGCCAGGAGTAGGCCATGAGCGTCTCCAGGGCGGCGGGGGAGAAAGCGAGCGTGCGCTCGGTTCGCTGGAGGGCGCGTCGGAGGAAATAGGCCGCCAGCAGTGGGATGTCCTCGCGACGCTCGCGCAAGGGGGGGACGCGCAAGGTCACGACGCTCAGGCGGTAATAGAGGTCCTCGCGAAAGCGTCCGGCCTTGACCTCCTCTTCCAGATGGCGGTTCGTCGCGGCGATCACGCGCACGTCCACACGGCGAGTTCGCGTCTCGCCGACGCGTCTGATCTCACCCTCCTGCAAGACGCGGAGCAACTTCACCTGCAAGGCTGGGGTCGTTTCGCTGATCTCATCCAGGAAGATCGTCCCTCCGTGGGCTTCCTCGAAGAGCCCCTTCTTATCGGCGACGGCGCCGGTGAAGCTCCCCCGCATGTGGCCGAAGAGTTCCGCTTCGAGCAGGGTCTCCGTCAGGGCGCCACAATTGACGGCGACGAAGGGGCGCGACGCGCGCGGGCTGTGTTGATGGATGGCGCGAGCAATCAGCTCCTTCCCCGTTCCCGATTCTCCCACAATCAGCACGGTCGAAGGGGTCGGCGCCACGCGCGCGATCTCTTTGTACAGCTCGATCATCTGGGGGGTGCGACCGATGAGGCCGGAGGCCTCGTACGGTTTGAGCGCGCTCTCCAGTAGGTCCTCCCCCGGTGTCGGCTCGCGCGGATGGAGGGCGCGGCGCACGGTCGCCCGCACGTCCTCAACGGTGAACGGCTTGGAGATGACATCGAAAGCGCCTTCCCGCAAAGCTTCGATGGCCGCTTCCAGCGTCCCGAAGCCGGTGATCAAGATGACTTCCGTGCGAGGCGATCGGTCTTTGAACGCCTTGAGCACGTCCAGACCCGTTCGCGGTTCGTTCAGATTCAAGTCGGCGAGGACGCAATCGAAAGGTTCGCGGTCCAGAAGGGCCAGCGCGCCCTCGGCGGATTGAGTCGCCTCCACCGACCAGCCCTCGGTGGAGAGGATTTCGGTGAGGAATTCGCAGGTCTCTCGATCATCGTCCACGACGAGAATTCTCTTCATGTTCCGTCCTCCGGGGCCGAGCGTCGCGTCGTCAGGGCGGGGAAAGTGAGGCGCACGGACGTGCCCCGTCCCGGTTCGCTGTGCACGGTGATCTCGCCCTCATGCTCTCGGACGATTTGCCGCACGATGGAGAGGCCGAGTCCACTTCCCATCCCCTCCGGCTTCGTCGTGAAGAAGGGTTCGAAGATGCGGGCCAGGATATCGGGGCTCATTCCCAGGCCCGTGTCCTCGCATTCGATCGAGACCGTTCCGTCCTCTCCGGCGAACGCGCGAAGGATCAGGCGCCCACCCTCGGGCATCGCATCGAGGCTGTTGTCGATCAGGTTGATGAGCACTTGTTGTAAGTGTTCGGGGGAGCCGAGGATTTCCGGCAGATCGGGAGTGATCTCTGTGATCAGCTCGATTCTGCGGCTCTCCAAGGTCGGGGCGATAATCTCAGCCACCTGCTGCAGCAGCGGCTCCAACCGAAGGGGCTGGCGCTCCGGTCGCGGTCGTCGCGTGGAATCGAGCAGGCGGCGCACGATGCGTTCGATGCGCTCGATTTGTCCGAGGATGATGGTGAGCCGACGGATCCCCTCCTCATCTTGCGTGCGGGCGCGCAGCAGTTGAATATGCCCGGAGATGAGGGTGAGCGGTGTTCCGATCTCGTGGGCGAATTGCGTGGCCAGTTGACCCGCCGCCGCCCATCGCTCCATCTGCAGGAGCTGACGTTGGAGCGCGAAGAGCTGACGATTCACCTCCTGGAGCTGCCGATTCCGCTCGCTCAGCTCCGCCGTCGCCTCGCGCACGAGCGCCTGCAACCGATCTTGCTCCGCCTCCAGGGCTTCTGTCATCTGTTGGATGCGAGCCAGAAGGGCATTCAGCCCCAGGCTCACGGCGCCCATCTCATCCGGAGAGCACACGGGAGCACGCGCCTGAAGATCCCCCGCCTCCGCTCGATGCATGGTTTGGAGGATCGCGTGGACCGGTCGGTAGATCAATCGGCGGAAGAGCAAATGCAGGGAGAGGGTGATCCCCCCGACGGCCATCAGCAGAGCGAGCCAGGTGAGACGATTCACGCGCTCGAGCAAGGCCTTGTAGTCTGACAGTTCTGCGCGCACCAAGACGAACCCCATGAGCTTACCGTCGCTCTCGATGGGCGCTCCGGCAGCGACTCGATAGCTCCCCTTGTTCTCCCTCTCGAGGCGAGAGCGAACTCTCCCTCCTTGGACCTCACCCAACAGATCGAGGGGGACGGCGCTCTCGGCTGTCCCCACCGGGAACGCGACGATCTCGCGCACACCCGAGCGCGTCAGGCCGTAGATATGGATCTCCGTGATCTCGCCGTGCGCCCGTTGGTAATAGAGGGCATCGTTGCGCAGTGCGGCCAGATCCGTCGCTTGCTCTGAAGAGAGGTGCTGGGCCAGTTGCGCGGCCAACAGCTCCGCGCGCCGTCGGTTCTCCTCGGCGATCAGCGTCCGAGCCGTGGAGAGATAGATCGAAAGAAGAGCGCCGAAAATCACCAAGACCAGGGCGACGATCGAAAGGGCGACCTTTGTGTGAAGGCTGAGAGGGCGGAGGCGTGCTCGGAACAGCTCGCTCATACGGGGTTCAATTTTAGCAAAAGCGCGCCGATCGTGTATAATTGTGTCTTCAGCCGAAGCAAGGGGGTGTTACCATGTCGAAAGATTGGCGTCGGATTCTCGTGAAGCTCGACGAGTATCGGTACATGATCCCGCGCACGTATAAGCCGGGCATGCAGACGGATGTGATCATTTACGTGGATGACCAGTTGCTGGAGACCGTGACCCGGGACCTCTCGCTGGAGCAGGCGGCGAACCTGGCGTTTCTGCCCGGCATCGTGGGGCGTCCGATCGTCATGCCGGACGTGCATCAGGGCTATGGATTTCCCATCGGGGGCGTGGCCGCGACGGATGCCGAAGAGGGCGTCGTCTCGCCGGCCGGCATTGGATTCGACATCAACTGCGGCGTGCGCCTGCTCCGCTCGGAGTTGACCGTCGAGGAGCTTCGCCCGAAGCTGGAGCGCATCGTGGAGGACCTCTTCCACGCGGTGCCTGCGGGAACAGGGCGTGAGGGGCAGATCAGCGTCAATCGCGCGGAGATGGACAACGTGTTGCGCCTGGGGGCGCAGTGGGCCGTCGAGCATGGCTACGGGCGGGAGGAGGACCTCGATCAGATTGAGTCGCGCGGATGTATTCCCGGAGCTAACCCGAAGGCCGTGAGCGAACATGCCCGTCAGCGCGGGGCCGATCAATTGGGCACGCTCGGATCGGGCAATCACTTCCTGGAGATTCAGTACGTCGAGGAGGTCTTCGATCGCGCGGCCGCGCACGCCTTCGGACTGCGCCCGGGACAGGTCACCGTGCTCATCCACACGGGGTCGCGTGGTTTCGGCCATCAGGTCTGCACCGATTATCTGAAGGTCTTGCGCTCGGCCATGCAGAAGTACAACATTCACCTGCCCGATAAGGAGATGGCGGCCACCTACATCAGGTCTCCGGAGGGACAGGACTATCTGGGCGCGATGAACGCGGCGGCCAATTTCGCCTTCGCGAATCGGCAGATGATCACCCATTGGGTGCGCGAGGTGTTCCGAAAGCACTTCGGCGCCGGCGGGGACCTTCAGATCGTCTACGACGTCGCGCACAACATCGCGAAGTTCGAGACGCACATGATCGAGGGGAAACCGCGGCGCGTCTTGGTGCATCGCAAGGGGGCAACGCGCGCGCTCCCGGCCGGGCATCCCGAATTGCCCGAGAGGTATCGCCCAATCGGGCAGCCGGTGATCATCCCCGGCGATATGGGGCGCGCATCATACGTGCTCATCGGGACGGCCGCCGAAGAGACCTTCGCCTCCAGTTGTCACGGCGCCGGACGCGTCATGTCGCGCACGGCGGCCAAGAAGGGGCGCGACATCAATCAGGTGCGGAAGCAACTGGCCGAGCGCGGGGTCCTCGTCAAGGCGGCCAGCAAAGACGGCGTGCTCGAGGAGATCCCCGAAGCCTATAAGGACGTGAACGATGTCGCGCGCGTCGTCGAAGCGGCCGGGATCGCTCGGCGCGTCGCTCGGTTGCGCCCGATCGGCGTCGTGAAGGGGTGAACGACCCGAGGAGGCGCCCCACACGGGGACGGCGATCACGGCAAGGCGAGGTCACAGCGCGATCCTCGGATACAGCAGTGGCGATGCTCAAAGTTGGCGATCCGGCTCCCGATGTGGAGCTGACAAACACTGATGGACAGCGAGTGCGCCTCTCTTCGTTCTGGGCCCGCGACCCGATCGTCCTCGTCTTCTCGCGCCACTTCGGCTGACCGTTCTGCCGGGAGCACGTCGCCGGGTTGCGACGCGATTACGAATGGTTCAAGGCGCACGGAGCGGAGATCGTGCTCATCGGCCAGGGCGATCCGGAACAGACGCGGGCTTTCTGTCAGGAACGGGATGCGCCTTTCCCTTGTTTGGCCGATCCGGAGCGAAAGGCGTATGCCGCTTATGGGCTGGGCGCAGGGACACTCCCGCAAGTCCTCGGGCCGCGGGTCTGGTGGCGGGGATTTCACGCGTGGCGAAAAGGATATTCGGCCGGGAAACCGATCGGGGACGTGCGACAAATGCCCGGCGTCTTCATCATTGATCGCGCCGGGATCATTCGCTTCATTTATCGGTACCGGGACATCGCGGATAATCCGTCAAACGAACTGTTGCTCGAGCGGCTCAGGACGATCTGAGCGGCCGGGGCTGTGGGGAAAGCCCCGGCCTGAACGCTCATCGCTTCAGAGCAAACGTTCCGTCATCTCGGCCCAGAAGCGCGGCCAGGTTTCCAACGGGGAGACCGGCGACGGCGATGTCCAGCAATCCATCGTCATTGAAGTCGCCAAGCCCGAGTGAGACCGGCTCCGCGATCGCCCGAAGTCGTCGAACCACACGTGGTCGTCCGTCCTGGAAGCTGATGAACGTGACCGAATTGCTCGTGAAGTTGGGAACGGCCACGCCGATCACCCCATTGAAGAAGTGACCACTGATGACGAATGTCGGCTTCTCCACCGCGGGCACGTCCATGCGTGCGAAGCCGAGACTACGGCTCTTGCCCTGGGAAAGGAGGAGGGTGACCGAGTCCGAGAGGAAATTCGCGACGGCGACATCCATCTGGCCATCCCCGTCGAAATCGCCCGTGGCACTGGCCATCGGATACTCGCCGACGTCTCTCCGCCCGGCTTCGCTGAAGCGGCCTCGGCCATCTCCCTTGAAGAAGACGACCTCATTTGAGCCGATCGCCGTCACGATCAGATCCGGGACTCCATCTTCGTCCCAGTCCGCGACGGCGATCGAGCTGGGCTTCCCCTCAAACAGTGGAATCGTCGCCAGCGGACGGAACGTTCCATCGCCTCGGCCAAGGAGGATGGCAATGTCCGCCGATCCATTCTGCGCGACGGCCAGATCGAGCACCCCATCCTGATCGAAGTCGGCCACGGCGACAGCGACCGGCTTCGTGCCGAAGAGTTGCAGCTGGCGCCTTTTCTGGAACGTCCCGTCTCCATTGCCGAGGAAGATGGAGAGGCTGTCCGAGAGTGAATCCACCACAACGGCATCGGTCTTGCCGTCGTGATTGAAATCGCCCACCTTTACATCCACCGGACTCTGACCTGTACCGTAGGTCTTGAACCGTCGGAAGGTGCCATCGCCTTTGGAGAGATAGACGCGCAATTGGTTCGACTCGGAGTCCACGAGCAACACGCCTTTGGGGATCCGCGCTGAAGCCGCCGTCGCGTCGGCCGTCCGGATCGCGCTGGCGGCGATGAAAGCCGTCCCCACCGTGCTCGGCCGCCCGCGACTCGAGATCGAGTCGCTCGCTTGCTGAACGAGGGTGTAGGGAAGACAAGGACGAGGGTCGCGGCGGCAGGGAGCGTCCCCGCTCAGTTCAACGGAGTTCAGGAGCGGTCCAGATCCGATCGCGATGGCCGTGATGGTGATGGTGACGCTGGAGTGAGGATTGATGCTCCCTTGGATGAGGAGTTGGCCATTTTGCACACTCACCCATTCGGGCGGCGAGACGGAGACCAGCTCCATGCCCGAAGGCATCTGCTCGACGAGGGTGAACGGCTGCAGTTTCGTGCCGCTATTGGTCACGGTGATCGTGCACGTGACCGGGAAGCCAACCGCTACCGCCCTCGGTTGGCATTTCTTGGTCACCGAGAGATCGGATTTGCCCCCTCCGCCACCTCCACCGACTTTGCATTCGTTCTCATACACGCATCGGAAGCCTTGAAAGACGCAGTCCTTGTCCGGCGGCATGAGTTCTTTCGGGTTCAGGACCCATGCGAGTTCTCCGGTGTAGTCGCCCGTAGGGCACTTAGTGGGAGTCAACTCTTTGTCGACTTCCATTTTAGGACACGCCCAACGCGCCCAGCATTGGCTACGGAGGAAGTTGCCGCCGAAGCAGCCCGCGCGGTCACTGTACGAGAGACAAATGGGCTCACGGAGGTTCTCGGAGATCTGCCCTGTACCCCCAGTGGTTGTGATCCAGAAGCTGCCTAGCTCGCAGACGCATTTTTCCCCCTCGCACACGGCACAGGAGAAGGGAATCTGGAACGTCCCGTCGCCTCCGGATACTCTTTTCGTGATCGTGAGCGGAATGCCAGTGTCTTCCCTTTGCGGAGCATTCGTGAACGTGCACCAGACGGTTTCTCCTGGGAGAAGAGGAGGACCGCACATCGGCGGATCACCTAGCTTTCTGCCGCTAGTGCAGCTGACATTCTTCGTGCATTCGGGGCCGCTCAGCAGTTGCCATCCTGATGGGGGAGTCTCCACGATGTAGTACTGGCCGGGGAGGAGTGAAACGGACTTGAAGGCAATCAGTCGGCATCCAGCCTTTGGCTCAAAGAAATCGCTGGGATCAAGGACAATGCCCGCCACTTGGTTCCCACGCTCGTCATAGATGTCGAAGCGGAAGCTGTCAGGGCTACCGCCTTGAAGGCATTTCTGCACGTACAAGGTCGCTGGCTCTTGGCCTGAGGCCGTGAGCACGTTGCTCGGTCGCGAGGACCCCCAGATGAGGAACCCAAGGGCAGCCGCGCTGAGGAAAAGCCGCTGCCTGTGACGTCGGCTTCTGACGCGCATCGGTTGGTCCATAACCATCCTCCTCGCCGGGTTTGACTAAAGTGTATGCGCATTCGAAGGAGAGTCAATCGGCCAAAGGGAGTATTTTTTGGCTCCGGCGAAGGGAGTAGATCGCAGCTCCAGGTGCGATTCATCGGTTGCGTTTTGGAGGCGGCTGGGGCGCTGCGGGCCTCGGTGGGGGGAGCTGATATAATTGAGCCTTCTGTAGTCGGGGCCGATCATATTGCGGGGGCGGGGAGAGCGCGTATGCCGGCGGAAGGACACAAGGGACTGGAAGCGCGGATCCTCGAACGGAGGGCGCGGGTGGTCGTCATGGGCTTGGGGCATGTGGGATTGCCGCTGGCGGTGGAGTTCGCGCGAGCGGGATTCCCGGTCACGGGACTGGAGGTGGATCCGCACCGCGTCGCTCGCCTTCAGCGTGGGGAGAGCTATGTGACCGACGTCGCCTCATCCGAGGTCGAAGCTCTTGTTCGAAATGGATGCTTCCGCGTGACCGGGGAGATGGAGGTGCTGGCCGAGGCGGAGTTGGTCTTCATCTGTGTGCCGACGCCCATGAGCAAGACGCGAGAGCCGGATCTGTCCTACGTCTGGCAGGCGAGTGAGACCGTAGCGCGCCACCTGCATCGAGGGATGCTGATCGTCTTGGAGAGCACGACCTATCCGGGGACGACCGAGGAAGTGCTCTTGCCGCGCTTGCGCGCGACGGGTTTGGAGGTGGATCGGGATTTCTACCTGGCCTATTCCCCGGAGCGCATTGATCCGGGCAATCGGCGCTATCGGCTTCGGGACATCCCGAAACTTGTGGGTGGGGTGAGTCCACGAAGCGGGGACTTGGCGGCGCTGGCCTATCGGCAAATCATCTCGACGGTACACGTCGTCTCCTCGGCGCGGGTGGCTGAGATGGCGAAGCTTTTGGAGAATACGTTTCGAGCCGTCAACATCGCCCTGGCCAATGAATTCGCCCTCATTTGTCGAGCCCTCGAGGTGGACGTGTGGGAGGTCATCGAGGCGGCGGCGACCAAGCCCTTCGGCTTCATGCCCTTCACGCCGGGACCGGGGATCGGGGGCGTGTGTCTTCCGGCGAATTCCGGGTATTTGGTGTGGAAAGCGCGGCGTCATGGCATCGAGCCTCGACTCATCGGGGTGGCGGAGGAGATCAATCGGCGCATGCCGCATGTGGCCGTGGAGGTGATCGCCGAAGCGCTCAACGCGCGAGGGAAGCCGGTGAAGGGGACGCGGCTCTTGATTCTCGGCGTCGCGTACAAGCGCGAGGTCGGGGATGTGCGGGAATCTCCGGCGCTGACGATCATCGAGGAGTTGTGGCGGCGCGGCGCGCACGTGGTCTACGCGGACCCCTATGTCGAGGGCTTGGAGATCGGGGGACGGGGGGTGGAGCGCGTGCCCGTGAGCGCGGAGACGCTCGCAGCGTGTGAGGCCGCTGTGATTGTGACCGATCACATGGCCTTCGACTACCGGCTCATCGTCGAGCACGCGCCGCTGGTCGTGGACCTTCGGAATGCCACGCGGGCTTTCGGCGCTCGCGCCAACGTGGTGCGGTTATGAGAAGAGCCGTCGGTATCGGGCTTTTGATCAGCGTGTCCCTGCTGGTGTCGAGCGCGACGGCGGTGATTGTCCGATGGGGGAAGCCGCTGCGGCCGCGCCTTCACGGCCTTGAGGTGCGGGATCGCGATGCGGATGGGAGAGCGGATCAGTGGGAGTATCGCGTGGAGGGGGCCGGAGACGAGCGCTTGGTCTTGCAAGATGAGGATGGGGATGGACGCGCCGATCGGTTCCTCTTTTACCGGGCGGGGACGTTGGAGCATGTGGTCGCGCGGTCCGTTTCGATGGGAGAGCCGATGCGGCATCTGGTGCTGTGTCTCGATGGCGTCCCCTTTGAGATCATGGCCGCCTTGTGGCGGGAGGGCCATTTTCGCGAATTCTTCCCCCCGCAGCGCGTGATCAGTACCTTCCCGGCCGATTCGGATGTCGCGCTCTCGGCGCTCTTGCATGCCCCGCCCCCGCCCGGATATGAGAATCGGTACTTCGATCGGCAGAGGAATCGCCTGAGCGGCGGCGTGCGCGTCACCTTGGCGCAAGAGCTGCCGTATCATCGTCGGCTCGATTACGCGTTCCCGGGCCTGTTGCGCGGGCCGGCGTATCTCTTCCCGGAGAAAGCGTTCTTCGACGATTTGGCGCGCCTGCGCGCGCGATTTCGCGCCTCGCGAAAGCGCGTTTTCATCGCGCATCTCTCGACGACCGATGTTCTGTTCCACGTGCGCTCGCCCGAGCTGGTGAAGCGTCATCTGCTCGCGGTCGAGCAGGTTTTGCGTGAGCTGTTCTATGAGTCTCGCGGCGCGTTGGCGATCACGCTCTTCTCCGATCACGGGAACACGCTCTTCACCCGCGGGCGCATCGCGCTGGAGGAAGCGCTGCGCGCGGCGGGGTATCGGGTGGAAGCGCGCGTGCGTGATGCGCGGAGCGTCGTGATCCCCGGCTATGGCTTGATCGGCGCCGTCGCGCTCTACGCGCCTCCGGAGGCGTGGGAGGAGATCTGCCGCATCGCGCGAGACCTCCCGGGCGTGGATTTGTGTATCTTCCGTGAGCGCCGACCGGAGGTACCGCGGGCAACTCCGGTGGTCGTCGTCGAAAGCCGGGAGGGGCGCGCGCGCCTCCTGTTTGATCCGGCGCGCCGGGCGTTCCGATACGAGGCTGTGCGCGGCGATCCCCTGCGGCTCCGCTCCCTCTGGGACACCCTCCAGCGGGAGGGGAAGGGGTATCCCGATGGCTTCATCGCACAGGAGGTCTTATTCGAGGCGACGACCGAGCATATCTATCCGGACGTCGTGCGCCGCATATATGAGGCGATGGCCGATGGTCAGGTGGAGAACCCCGCCGATCTCCTGCTCAGTTTAGAGGATGGGTATTACTTCGGCAGTCGGCGCTTCGATTGGTTCGTCCGGCTGCGCAGCACGCACGGGAGTCTCACGCAGCGCTCTTCGACGGGATTCCTCATGTCCACGGACGTGCGCTTGGCGCATCCGCTGGCGGCTCGGGAGGTCCTTTCCGAGAGCGGGCTCGATCGCCCATGAGCACCGCGCGGAGCGTCGGATCGCGCCCCGTCATGATATAATGAGCCTCGGATGCGGCCGAGATTTGAAGCCGGACATTTGCGGATGATCGAACACGCGCGCCGTCAGGCCGAACGTCTGGTGTGGGGGTTTTATGCGCTCTCCGAGCGCGAGGGCGAGCGCATCCACTATGAGGTGAAGACGTTGCGCGATCTGCTCCCTGAGGAAGTGACCGACGAAGCGCTCGCGCATCTGGTCTGTTATGATTTCGTGCGGCGCGTGGGGTCTCACGTCCTTCAGCGCTACGAGCTGTATCGCATTTGCCTGCAGGACCATCGGCTGCTGGAAGCCGCGCGCGCGTTGCCTCGCCCGCTCGGTCTCCGCGCCTTGCTGCTGTACGTCCTCACGCATGAGCTCGTGCATGTCGTTCGGTTCGCCCAGAAGCTTCAACGAATAGACCTTCCGCCGGATGAGCGGGCGGCCGAGGAAGCGGCGGTCGAGCGGACAACGTGGAAGGTCCTCGCGCGCGTGCGCGCGCATCCCATGGAGCAGTTGCGCGACTTCCTCTCATCGAGGGCGGGATCGGTCGTGGGAGCGGACGCCTGTCTCGCCTATCCGAGCGTGCCCCCACTCCGCGATCGGACGATCTCGGAGGCGCGCCTCCCCGTCTCCGCTCACGCGTGCGATCTCCTGTCGGAGGCCTTCGATCCGCGCAGCGCATCTGGTGAGCGCTGAGAGAATCCCTCCTGGGGCCGCCCTTCTGCCGAGCGGCTTCCCGAAGGGAGCACGCGGAGACCTATATGCCGTGAAGCCTTCTGACACGCCCTCAGAACCTAATCGGCTCGCCTCCTGATGAAGGTCGGGACGTCCAGGTCCTGAGGCGCGCGCGGCGGAACTCCCGCATCCGGAGGTGGGGGCATCGGTCCCGTCACACGCGTGGGCGCACCCCTGGGCTCGATCGTCGGTGGGCGTTCGGCCTCGTGCTCAAATCCGGTGGCGATGACGGTGATCCGCATCTCATTGCGGATGTTCTCGTCAATCACAGCGCCGAAGAGGATGTTCGCGTCCTCATGAGCGATCTCGCGGATCAGGGTGATGGATTGATTGATCTCGTGCAGCGTGATGTCCGGGCCTCCGGTCACATTGATGAGGACGCCGCGGGCGCCTTGAATGGACGTCTCCTCCAGAAGCGGGCTGGAGATGGCGCGTTTCGCCGC
The DNA here is from genome assembly GCA_002898775.1 of bacterium HR08. GTDB lineage: Bacteria > Acidobacteriota > Blastocatellia > HR10 > HR10 > HR10. The sequence continues at coordinate 27,163 of BEHK01000008.1, forward strand.
GTCGAGCGCCTTGTTCTCCCCGGTCCCGTATCCGATGCCCATCAGGGCTTTGCCCATGCCGCTCATGACCGTCCGGACGTCGGCGAAGTCGAGATTGATGAGCCCGGGGACGGTGATCAGGTCGGAGATGCCTTGTACGGCCTGCCGCAGGACATCGTCGGCGAGCCGGAAGGCTTCGGTGAAGGGCATGGTGCGATCCGCGATGCTCAGGAGCCGCTCGTTGGGGATCGTGATGAGCGTGTCCACGCATTCGCGCAGCTCACGCAATCCCTGTTCGGCCACCTGCATCCGTCGGCGTCCTTCGAAGTGAAAGGGCTTGGTGACGACGGCCACCGTGAGAGCGCCCACTTCGACGGCCAAGCTGGCGATGATCGGCGCGGCGCCCGTTCCCGTCCCTCCACCTAATCCGGCGGTGATGAAGACCATGTCGGCGCCCTCGACCAGCTCCAGGATCTTCTCCGTATCCTCCAGTGCGGCCTGTCGCCCCACCTCGGGATTCGCGCCGGCGCCCAGCCCTTTGGTCAATTTGGCGCCGAGCTGAATCTTAATTGGAGCCTTCGACGTCTTCAGGGCCTGCAGATCGGTATTGGCCGCGATGAACTGCACGCCCTCGACGCCCGCTTCGATCATGTGGTTGATCGCGTTTCCACCACCCCCACCCACGCCGATGACTTTGATCACGGCTCCGTTGGTGGCCTCATCGGCGAAGTCAATCCTCAAGTTGCTCACGAGCTCTTTGGTCTCCGCGTGCATCTTCTCACCTCCTTCGAGAATGTCCTTCCGGCCCTCCGATCGAGGGTCAGAAGAGATTCGCCAGCCAGCTCCGGACGCGGGCGGCCGTGCGCGAGATCGCTCCGGGCGAGGCGGCCGCGCGATAATATCGGCCCAGGCGGCCGCGATGAGCGATCACCACCAAGCCGATCGCCGTCGTGTAGAGCGGGCTGTTGGTTTCCTCCGAGAGTCCGGTCACGCCCAGGGGGTATCCCAGGCGCGTGGGATGATCGAAGATCTGCTCGGCCAGATCGGTCAGCCCTTGCAGCAAGGCCCCGCCGCCGGTCAGGATGACGCCGCTCGACAGCTCGCGCTCAAATCCGGCGCGTTTGATCTCTTCGGCGACGTGACCGAGGAGTTCCTCGGCGCGCGGTTGCAGGATCTCGCACAGGAGCTGTCGCGAGAGCGCGCGCGGCGGACGCCGACCGACGCTCGGGACCTCGATCGTCTCATCCTTGTCGGTGGCGAGCGCCGGCAGGACGCATCCGTAGGTCCGCTTGATGCGCTCGGCCTCGGGAATCGGCGTGCGCAGGCCGAAGGCGATGTCGTTGGTGAAGTGAGACCCCCCGAAGGGGAAGATCGCCGTGTGTTGCACCGCGCCGCGTTGGTAAATGGCGAGGCTCGTCGTCTCGCCTCCGATGTTGATGACCGCCGAGCCGTATTCCCGCTCATCATCGGTGAGCGTGGCCTCGGCGGCGGCCACCGGTTCCAACACGATGTCGGCCACGAGCAGGCCGGCGCGATTCACGGCGCTGATGATGTTCTGCCGCACCGTGATGGGGCCGGTGATGATGTGCACGGCCACCTCCAGGCGCGTGCCGAGCATGTCGAGGGGATCGCTGATGCCATCCTGCCCGTCAATGATGTACTCCTGCGGCTGGACGTCAATGATCTCATGTCCGCCCGGGAGGGTGACGACGCAGGCCGTCTCGATCACGCGCTTGATGTCGGCGCGCGTGATCCGCCGATCTGCGCTCGTGATGGCGATGATCCCACGATTGTTGAGCCCGCGCAACAGCGTCCCCGACATGCTCACGTGCACCGATTCGGCGATGAGCCCCGACATGCGTTCGGCCTCCTCCACGGCGCGCCGAATCGGTTCCGCCGCCGCATCCGGGTTCACGATGACGCCCTTGCGCAGGCCTCGGGATTCCGCCGTTCCGACCCCCATGATCTCCAGCCGACCGTCATCGTTGACTTCGGCGATGACGGCCGTCGTCCGCGTGGTGCCGATATCGAGTCCAACGACGTGCGTCTCCTGTCTGGCCATAGGTCACCTCGCTCGTGTCGGTTGAGATATCGCTCGCCCTCGCGTTCGCCCCTGAAGGGCTCTCGCCTCGCGCGATTGCGCGGGCGCCGAAGCGCGTCGCGGCTCGGGGAGTCGAACCACGATGCGCGCGGGTTGCGAGACGTCAACGTAGCTGATCGTCGCATCCTCTTGCAGAAGTTCCGCCGTCGGCGCGACGCCCAGGCGCCGCAGTTCCGCCGCGTCTTGCTTCTTCACCGCGCTCAGGATCTGCAGGCTCAGCTCGAAGCGCCGCCGGAAATCCCGATCGCCCAGATGGATCCACGTCATGGGGCTCTCGGTGAGATTCACCGTGACGTTCTTCAGATCGCGGATGTTCACCTGATCCACACGATCCCAATAGCTCGGCGCCGGCGCGCTCAGCTCCTTCTGGAGCTGGAGGTAGAGCGCCACGCGCTGCTGATTCTCGGCCACCGCCAGATCCGACTCTTCCTCGTTCCAGCCGACCAGCAGCGGGAGCGTGCGCGATCCGAGCAGATGGAAGTCGCCGATGATCGCGCCCTCCTCGTCCACGCACACGAGCGCCCCCTTCCTTTGCACGAGCGCGACGGGCGCGCGCTCGTGCACGCGCACGCGCAGTTCATCGGGTAGGACGCGCGTGATCTCCACATCCTTGATGAGGGGATGCTGCCGCAACTCGGCGCGGAGCGCGCGCAGGTCAGCGCGCAGCACGCCCTCTGGGGTCGCGCGGTGGATGATCGTCTCGATCTCTCGGGTCGCGACCCGCTCCGCGCCCGTGATCCGAATGGTCTTCACGTGAAATGCTGAGGCGTTCATGAACGCCTGAGCGGCGAAGCCGCAGGCGCCCAGTCCGGCCAGCAGCAGGAGCGCGCGAGGGACGATCCGCAGCCGTTCGCGCAGCCGCAGGCTCGCGGCGCGCGTCGTTCGCTCCGATTCGCGCCCGAGATCGCCGGCGAGTCGCGCCCGGCGCGCGCCGCGGCCTCGCGGCCGGCGCGCCCGCGGCACGACGACTTGGTTCACGCGCGTGAGCATGATCATCTCTCCTGAGCTGTGGTCTCTGACCGTCGCGGGGGGGACTCCTGAAGGGCGATCACCAACCGATCGGCCGCCTGCGTGACGTTGCCCGCACCGAGCGTCAGCAGCAAGTCCCCCGGACGGAGGACGGCGCGCGTGGCGGCGATGGCCGCCTCCAGATCGCCCACGTACTGCGCCTGCCGATGCCCGAACTCCCGAAGCCGCTCGACGAGCCGTTCGGCCGTGATCCCCTCGATCGGATCCTCTCCCGCGGCGTAAATGTCGGTGACGAGGACGACGTCGGCGTCATAGAACGCGCGCGCGAAGTCATCCAGCAGTCGCTGCGTCCGCGTGTACCGGTGCGGTTGGAAGAGGACGACCACGCGCCGCCCCGAGAGTCGCGCCGTCGCGAGCGTCGCTTTGATCTCCGTCGGATGATGACCGTAATCGTCCACGACGAGCACGCCGCCCGCTTCCCCTTTCGCTTGGAAGCGGCGATCCACGCCGCGGAAATCGGCGAGCGCAGCGGCGATCGTCTCAAAGGGGATCTCCAGATCGAGCCCCACCGCACAGGCGGCCAGCGCGTTCTCCACATTGTGCATCCCGGAGAGGTTCATGCGCGCGCGCCCGAGCACCGCCCCGCGCCATCGCACCGTGAACGTCGTGTGGAAACAATCGGGCATCTCGATCTCCGTGGCCGAGATCTCCGATTGCGAGGAGAGGCCGTAGGTGATCACCTTCCTCGTGATGCGCGGCAAAATCGCCTGCACGTTCTCGTCGTCCAGGCAGACGATGACCGAACCGTAGAAGGGCACGCGGTTGGCGAATTCGACGAAGGCGTCGCGCAGCTCCATGAGATCAGCGTAGTGATCCAGATGCTCGCGATCAATGTTCGTGATGACGGCGAATGTGGGCGAGAGCTTCAGAAACGAGCGATCGCTCTCGTCGGCCTCGACGACCATGAAATCGCCGCGGCCGAGCTTGGCATGGCTGTCAATGGCGCGCAGCCGTCCGCCGACGACGATCGTCGGGTCTAAATCGGCGTGCGCGAGCACGGTGGCGATCATGGAGGTCGTCGTCGTCTTCCCGTGCGATCCGGCCACGGCGATGCTGTACTTCAAGCGCATCAGTTCGGCCAGCATCTCCGCGCGGGGGATGACAGGGATCTGTCGCGCGCGCGCCGCCACCAGTTCGGGATTCTCCGGGCGAACGGCCGTGGAGTAGACGACGACGTCCGCTTCGCCGATGTTCTCCGCGCGGTGGCCGATGGCGATGCGCGCCCCGAGTCGTTGCAGGCGTTCCACAATGGGCGACATGCGCAGATCCGATCCCGAGACGCGATAGCCGAGATTGAGCAGCAGCTCGGCGATGCCGCTCATGCCCGCGCCTCCGATGCCCACCAGATGAATCGTGCGAATACGTCTCAGCATCGCTGCTCCTTTGCGCGCCGCAGTGGCCGGCGTTCGCCTCGGATCGTCTTCTGGCGAGAGGCCACCTCGCAGGCGAGCGCCACGAGAGCCTCCGTCGCCTCCGGCCGCGCGCGCTGGCGCATGCGTTCGGCCATCGCCTCCAGTTGCGCCGTGTCCTCCAAAAGCTCGCGCATCATCTCGGCCAAGCGCTCGGGCGTCGCCTCGGCTTGCAGCACGCAGCGCGCCGCGCCGGCGCGCTCCACGGCCTCCGCATTCTTGCGCTGATGGTCATCGGCCGCCGTCGGCAGCGGGATCAAGATCGCCGGCTTTCCAGCCGCCGCCAACTCGGCCAGCGTCATCGCCCCAGCGCGGCAGATGACCAGATCGGCGCGCGCCATCTCCTCGGCCATGCGCTCGATGAAGGGCAGAACCGTGACGCGCTCCTGCAGGCCGGCTCGCTCGTACGCCGCGCGCACCCACGCGAAGTCGCGCGCCCCCGTCTGATGCGTCGCCGTGATCTGGAGCGGCGATCCGCGCTCTCGTACGATCGCCAGGAGTCGCGGCAGGGCGTCCACCAGGCGTTCGTTGAGCGCGCGCGATCCTTGGCTGCCGCCGAAGATGAGCAGGTGGCGCGCCGGACTCTGCCGCCGACGCTCGCGCGCCAGATCGGGGGTGGTGAAGAATTCCGGCCGAACGGGATTGCCCGTCACGCGCGCCTTCGCCCCGAAGACGCGCGCGGCTTCGGGGAAGGCCACGGCCACTGCGCTCACCCACGGCGCGAGGACGCGGTTGGTGAACCCCGGAGCGGCGTTCGGTTCGAGGATAAGCGTCGGGATGCCCATGAGCGCCGCCATGAGCACAACGGGGCCGGAGGTGTATCCCCCGATGCCGATGACCACATCGGGACGGCGCCGGCGCAGGATGCGCCAGGACTGCCACAAACTCTTCGGGACGAGCCAGAGCAGGGTCAGAAGCGCTTGTCGCCACCCCACGCGCTTCAAGCCCGCGATCTCGATCCGCTCCAGCGCGAATCCCGCGCGCGGCACCATCGTCGCCTCTACTCCGCGAGCCGTCCCCACGAACGTCACCTCCGTCGCCGGATCGCGCCGCCGAAAAGCCTCGGCGATGGCGAGCCCGGGGAAGAGATGCCCGCCCGTCCCGCTCGCGGCGATCAGCACTCTACACATCATCCGGCCTCGCGTGGTGCGCGATGTTGAGCAGCACGCCGATCTCCACCATCGTGATCAACAGCGATGATCCGCCGTAGCTGATCAGCGGCAACGGCGTCCCCTTCACCGGGAAGAGGCCCGCGGCGACGCTCATATGAACCAGGGCTTGGGCGACGATCGCCGCGACGATCCCGCTGCCGAGCAACATTCCGAACGTATCGGGCGCCCTCCCGGCGATGCGCATCCCGCGCCACAGCAGGAAGCCGAACGCCAGCAGCACCGCGCTCGTGCCCATCCATCCCAACTCCTCGCCGATATGCGCGAAGATGAAATCCGTATGCAGCTCCGGCAAGAAGAAGAGCTTCTGCTTCCCCTGCGCGAAGCCAACCCCGGTGATCCCCCCGCTGCCGAGCGCGATGAGCGATTGGATGGCTTGGAATCCGCTCCCGCGCGGGTCTTGCCACGGGTCGAAATAGGTGAGGATGCGCTCCCATCGCCAGTCCACATGAACGATGAGCCACACGAGCAGGGGGATCGCCCCCACGCCGAGCATCGCTTGATGTCGCAGGGGCACCCTCACGATGAAGAACATCACCAGCAGGATGAGCCCGAGCGAGAGGGCCATGCCCAAATCCGGCTCCAGCGCCACAAGCCCCATCATCGCGCCCGCCACCAGCGCGCACGGCAGGAACGTCAGCTCGGCGCGCTTGATGCCCGCCGGAATCCGCCGATCCAGGTGCGCCGCGAGGAAGACGATCAGCACAAAGCGCGCCAGCTCCGACGGCTGAAACGAGAGCGATCCCCACCGAATCCACCGGTGCGCGCCATTGACGGCGGGGAAGAAGAAGACGGCCACCAGCAGCAGTAGCGTCCCGATCACCAACAGCGCCAGCAGTCGCGGGTGTTGGTAGAGGTGATAATCCACGCGCATGACGACGAACAGCGCCAGCAAGGCGATCATCGCCCACGCGGTCTGCCGCGCGAGGAAGTAATACTGCGTCCCGTAGCGTTCGGCCGCCAGCACCGCCGATGCGCTGTAGACCATCACGATGCCGAAGAGGGTGAGCGCGACGACCAGGATGAAGAGCGTTCGGTCCCCAATCCCCGTGCGCTCGCGATCACCCGCGCGTTCGGCATCCCCCCATGCGAGCGGGAGATCGCGGATGGCCAACCGCATCCCTCGGCGGTTCCGCCGCGCCTTTACCATCGGTCTCCTCCTTCGCGCGAAGCGGCTGACGATTCCTCGGCGAGCCGCCGCACGGCCTCTTTGAAGACGCGCCCTCGGTGTTCGAAGTTCTCGAACATGTCGAAGCTCGCGCACGCGGGGGAGAGCACCACCGCCATTCCCGGTCGCGCGAGCCGTCGGGCCGCGTGCACTGCCTCTTCTAATGTCGCGCAGCGCGTCACCGGAACCACATCCTCAAGCGCCACGCGGATCTTCTCCGCCGCTTCGCCGAGCACCAAGACGTGCGCGGCGCGCTCGGCCACTGCAGGGCGCAGCCGCGTGAAGTCATCGCCCTTGTCGCGCCCGCCCAAGATGAGGACCAGAGGTCCATCGAGAGCCTCAAGCGCCACGAGCGTCGAGGCGACGTTCGTCGCTTTCGAATCGTTGTAGTAGTCCACGCCCTCGATCCGCGCGACCCACTCCAACCGATGCTCGACGCCGGGGAACGCGCGCAAGGCCTCGCGCACAGGGAGGGCGCGCGCGAGCGCGAAAGGTCGTGCCTCCGGTTCATCGCGCGAATCCATGAGGCTCGCTCCCACGAGCATCGCCCCGATCGCCGCCAGGGCGTTCTCCACGTTATGCAGGCCCCGCAGCGGAACATCCGACCGATGCGCGAGGACGCGCTCTTGCTCTTCCCATCGGAGGACGATCTCCTCTCCCCGGAGGAAGACGCCGCGCTCGATCCGCGCGTCCGCTTGGCGGCTGAAGAAGAGCACCCGCGCGCGCGTCGCCTCCGCCATGGCGCGCACGGTGGGATCGTCGGCGTTCAGCACGGCCCAGTCGGCTTCGGTTTGATGGCGGAAGATGCGGCGCTTGGCCGCAATGTACGCTTCCAGACTCCCGTGACGGTTCAAGTGATCCGGGGCGATGTTCGTCACCACGGCGACGCGCGGGTGAAGCGTCTCGACCGTCTCCAATTGAAAGCTGCTCAGCTCGGCGACCACACAACAGCGCGCGTCATGGACCTCCTCGATGACGCGCACGAGCGCGCGCCCGATATTGCCGCCCACATGCGCGCAGTAGCCGCAGCGCGCGAGCAGATCCCCGATCCACGCCGTCACCGTCGTCTTCCCGTTGGTCCCGGTGACGCCGATCAACGTCCCCTTCAGGAAGCGCGCCGCCAACTCCACTTCGCCGATGATCGGCACGCCCGCCCGACGCGCCTCCTCTAGCGCCGCGAGTGTGGGCGGTACGCCCGGACTCACGACGATCGCCTCGGCCGCGCGCAGCAGCTCCGGCGGATGTCCTCCCAAGACGATCTCGACGCCCAGCGCGCGCAAGGTCGCCAGATGTTCGCGCGCGCGTCCGAGCTCGGCCTCCGTCTTCGCATCGGTCGCGATGACGCGCGCGCCGCGACGCGCGAGGAACTCGCTCGCCGCCACGCCGCTCTCGCCCAGCCCCATGACCACGATGGTCTTCCCTCGAACGTCCACGCTCATCGCAGTTTCAGCGTCGAGAGGCTGAGAAGCGCGAAGAGAATCGCGATGATCAGGAACCGGAAGACGATCTTCGGTTCCTTCCATCCGATCAGCTCGAAGTGATGATGGAGCGGCGCCATTTTCAAGAGCCGACGTCCGCGCCCGGTCATCCGCCGCGTGAGCTTGAAATAGGCGACCTGCGCCATCACCGAGAGCGCCTCCAGGACGAAGATGCCCCCGATGAGCAGCAGCAGCAGCTCCTGCTTCACCATCACGGCCACCGTCCCGATCGAGCCGCCGAGCGAGAGGCTCCCCACATCCCCCATGAAGACCTCGGCCGGCGGCGCATTGAACCAGAGGAATCCCAAACAGGCTCCCGAGAGCGCCCCGCAGAAGACCGTCAGTTCGCCCACCTCCGGCATGTACTCGATGTTCAAATATCGAGCGAATTCGGCATGCCCGGTCACGTAGGTGAATCCCGTCAGCGCCGCCATCGTGATGAAAGCGATGCTGATGGCCAGTCCATCCAGGCCATCGGTCAGATTCACCGCATTGGAGGATCCGACGATCACCAGCGACATGAAGATCAGGTAGAGCGCGACGGGCAGCTCGGGCCGAAATCGCTTGAAGAAGGGGACGCTGAGGATCAGCGAGTGATCGAGGCCGTAGACGAGGGTCAGCCCGATCATCACGCTGATGGCGCTTTGCGCCAGCAGCTTCTGCCGGCCCGTCAGTCCGAGCGAACGCCGTCGCACGACCTTCAGGTAATCGTCGAGGAACCCGATCAGCCCGAAGAGCAAGAGCGCCGCCAGCGCCAACCACACATAGCCATTGCGCAAGTTCCCCCAGAGGAATGTCCCGAGCAGAACCGACCCGATGATGAGCACCCCACCCATGGTCGGCGTCCCGCGCTTGGCCTGATGCAGCGCCGGTCCCTCCTCGCGAATCGGTTGCCCGATCTGACGCTCGCCGAGCTTGCGGATGAACCATCCGCCGAGCACCAGACTGATGAGGAGCGCGGTGATGGCCGCATAGGCCGTGCGAAACGTGATGTAGCGAAAGACGTTCAGCGGATCGAGCCATGGATGGAACCGATCGTGATAGTGCACGTACAAGACTTCGTAGAGCAAATAGCGCAACATGTCGCGTCACCGCGCCTCCTCTCCATGAACGAGGGCTCGCCGAAGCGTCTCCAGAGCGCGCTCCATGCCCACGGCACGCGACCCTTTGATGAGGATCACATCGCCCGGCCGCACCTGCTCGGCCAACCACCGCCCCGCCTCCTCCGGCGTCTCCAAGAAGAGGGCCGCTTCCAATCCGGCCTCGCGCGCCCCTTCGACCAGCTCGCGCGCCAGGCCGCGTACGCCGATCAGCAGGTCTATCCCCAGGCGAGCGATCTCCTGCCCGCACTCCCGATGCATCGCGGCCGCGCGCTCGCCCAATTCCAGCATCTCCCCGGCGGCGATCACGCGCCGTCGCGCGCTCTCGATCTCGCGCAGCGTCCGCGCCATCTCCAGCAGCGAACGCGGATTCGAGTTGTACGAATCGTCAATCACGACGATCCCCTGCGGGAGGCGCACGATCTCTCCGCGCCGCGCATACGGCGCGACCGTCGCCAAGGCCTCGGCCATGACCGCGAGCGGCACGCCGCAGACATCGGCCACAGCCGCCGCGGCCAGAATGTTCAGCACTTGATGCCGCCCGAGCAACGGCGTCCGCACGCGCGATTCTCCCGAGGGCGTGATCAGCGTGAACGCCGTCCCCTCCAGCCCCAGCCCGCGGATGTCGCGGGCGCGCACGTCCGCCTCGCTCTCGATCCCGAAGGTGCGCACCGCGATCGGTCGCCGCCATCGCATCCGAGCGACGAGCGGATTATCCGCGTTCAGCACGGCGAGCCCATCCGCAGGCAGAGCATCCACCAATTCGGCCTTCGCCTCCGCGATGGCTTCCACCGAGGGGAAGAATTCCAGATGCACGGCGCTCACGGTCGTCACCACGCCGATCGTCGGCTGCGCGATCCTCGCCAGATGCGCGATCTCTCCCGGAGCGCTCATGCCCATCTCCAAGACGGCATAGTGGAACGCCTCGGGCGAAGCCCCTTCGGCGATCAATCCCAAGAGCGAGAGCGGCAGGCCATAGGCGTTGTTGTAGTTGCCGATGGTCTTGATCACCCGATACCCCCCGGCTTCCAATAAACGCGCCACCAGCTCCTTGGTCATCGTCTTCCCCGAGCTGCCCGTGATGCCGATGACCGTGCGCCCCCAGCGCCGACGCACGACGCGGGCCAGTTCCTGCAAAGCCCAGAGCGTGTCCCGAACGCGAATCGTGCGCTCGGCGGGCACATCGCTCGGGACCTCCGAGACGACGGCTGCGCAGGCTCCCTTCTGCAGCGCCTCTGGTACGAAAGCGTGGCCGTCGCGCACGCGCCCTTTGATGGCGAAAAACAGTTCTCCGGGCCGAATCGTGCGCGAATCAATGGAGAAGCCGCGCGGCTGCTGCTCGGCGATCTCCGGCGCCGGTGGCGTCGCTCCCCAGATCTCCGCCATCTCGCGCAGTCTCATTCTCCTCCTCCGAATCGCTCCCGCAAGGCCGCGCGCGCGACCTCGCGGTCGTCAAACGGGATGACGCGGTCTTTGAGGATCTGAACGGTCTCATGCCCTTTGCCCGCGATCAGGACGATATCCCCGGGCTCGGCCAGTGCGATCGCCATCCGAATGGCCTCGCCGCGATCCACGATCTTCACATATGGCGCGCTCGTGCGCCGCAATCCCTCCTCGATCTCCGCGAGAATGGCCTCCGGGTCCTCCGAACGCGGATTGTCCGAGGTCACGATCACCACGTCCGAGAGCGCGCCGGCGACCTCCCCCATCGGCGCTCGCTTGCGCCGATCGCGATCGCCACCGCAGCCGAAGACGGTGAGGATGCGCCCCCGAGCGGAGAGCGCGCGCATGAGGTCTCGCGCCGTGTCGAGCAGATGGCGCAACGCATCCTCGGTGTGCGCGTAGTCGACCACGACCACGAACGGATGCTCGGGCCCGGAGACGACCTCCAGTCGTCCCGGCACCGGAGGGCACGTCTCGATCCCTCTGGCGATGATCTCTGGCGAGAACCCGAGCGCGAGTCCGGTGGCGACCGCCGCCAGAATGTTCTTGACATTCGGACGCCCGATGAGCCGGGACCGCACGGCGATCTCCCCCTGCGGCGTTCGCGCCGTGAGTCGCAGTCCGTCCAGGGAGAAGGCGACCTCTTTGACGAAGACGTCACCTGAGGCCTCGCCATAGGTGAGCACGCGTCCGCGCGAGACGGCGATCAGCTCCGCGGCGCGCGCATCTTCTCCGTTGATGATGGCGATCTCCGGCGCCTTTCCGAGCGCGCCATCGAAGAGCTTGCGCTTGGCCGCGAAGTACGCCTCCATCGTCCCGTGGAAGTCCAAGTGCTCAGGCGTGAGATTCGTGAAGACGGCGGCCGTGAATTCACAGCCGTGCACGCGCCGAAGTTCGAGCGCGTGCGAGGAGACCTCCAGCACGGCGTATCGGCATCCGGCCTCGACCGCGCGCCGGAGGAAACTCTGAACTTCCGGCGCCTCCGGCGTCGTGCGCTCGGCCGCGATTTCTTCCCCGCCGATCGTATACGTGGTCGTCCCCCAGCGCGCCGATCGCTCCCCCGCCGCGCGGATCACGGCGTCAATCAGATAGGTCGTTGTGGTCTTGCCATTGGTTCCCGTCACGCCGATGAGCGTGAGCGCGCGCGACGGGTAGTCGTAAAAGGCGAGCGCCAATTCGGCCAACGCTCGCCGCGCATCTTCGACCTGCAGCCAGGCGCGCGGGAAATCCGGCGGAGGCGGTTGCTCGGAGACGATGGCCACTGCACCGCGCGCGAGAGCTTCGGGGATGAAAGCATGCCCGTCCCGCTGAAAACCCCGGATGGCGACAAAGAGGCTGCCCGGCACAGCCCGTCGCGAGTCATACGCGATGGCCGTCACGCGTTCCTCAAGGAGCGGCCCGAAAACTCGGGCGCGCGTCACTTCGGCGGCCTGTTTGAGCGTCATCCCCATCGTCATTGAAACTCCACGCGGCACGTCGTCCCGCGAACGACGAGCGTTCCCGCCGCCGGTTCCTGCCGCACGGCTCGCCCTGAGCCGGAGACGATCAGCCGCAACCCGATTCGCGCGCATTGCTCGGTCACCGCGCGCACCCCTTGGCCGCGGAAGTCCGGGACGCGGACCAGAGGGGGATCGGGCCCTTTCTCGTTCGGCGATGCCTGCTGCGCTGAGGCGATCGGCCCACGCGCGCTCTTCAGGAGAGACGCCGAGGGAAGAGAAGAGAGCTGAACCCCGCCATCCTCGGTCGTCTCCGAGACGCCGAAGCCCGATTCCCCACCCGTTCCTTCCGAAGCGAAGTTCGCCCGCAACGCGAGCAGTGGACGCTCCCCCGGGCGATCCGGAGGCACCGCCAGCGCATGAAGAGCCGCTTCGGCGATCCGCTTGAAGACGGGCGCGGCCACCTCGCCCCCATAATGCCGCGTGCGCGGGTGATCGAGGGCGACCAGTACGACGATGCGGGGATCGGCCATCGGGGCGAATCCCGCGAACGAGGCCACATAGCGCATCTTCGAATATCGGCGCGTGCGGGGATCGAACTGTTGCGCCGTCCCGGTCTTGCCAGCCGCCGAATATCCGCTGAGTTGCGCCAATCGCCCCGTGCCGCGCTCGACGACCCCATGCAGCAAGTCGGCCAGCGCGCGCGCCGTCGGCGCGCTGATGACGCGGCGCCGCTCGGGATCCGCGCGTCTCACCACTTCGCCCTCGCGCGAGCGAATCGCCCGCACCAGATGCGGCTGCACCCACACGCCATCGTTGGCGATCACCGCCATCGCCGCCGCCATCTGCAGCGCCGTCACCCCGATCTCCTGACCGATCGCGATCGAGCCGATCGAGGCTGACGTCCACCGTCGCACGGGTCGAACGATCCCCCGCGCTTCTCCCGGGAGTTCGATCCCCGTGCGTCGGCCGAAACCGAAGCGCTCGATGTACTGCGCCAGCCGCCCGGCGCCCACCCGCAACGCGATCTGAATCGTCCCCACGTTGCTCGATTGTTCGAGCACCTCTCGTGCGGTGAGTCGGAAGAAGGGACGGTGGTCGCGAATGGTATGACCGGCCAGGACGATGCGCCCTCCCAAGCACTCGATGACCTCATTGGGGCGGAGCAGGCCCTCCTCCAAGGCGGCCGCGAAGGTCACGATCTTGAAGACCGATCCCGGCTCGTAGAGATCGCGAACCGCTCGATTGCGCCGCGCCTCATCCGACGCCCTCCCGAAGGCGTTGGGGTCGAATGTGGGCATATTGGCGAGCGCGAGGATCTCGCCCGTCTTCGGGTCGAGCACGATGGCGATCCCACTTCGCGCTCCGGTGCGCCGAACGGCCTCACGAAGCTCTCGCTCCGTGTGGAACTGAATCGTCGCATCGAGCGTCAGCACGAGGTCGTGCCCGCGGGTGACCGGACGCTGCGCCCACTCATAGGTGCGCCCGCGCGCATCCCGATAGACGAAGACTGTGCTCTCCTCGCCGCGAATCTCACGATCGTAGGTGAACTCGACGCCGTCCAGGCCGACTTCGTCTATGCCCGCATAGCCGAGCACGTGGGCCGCCAGCTCCCCATTCGGATACGTGCGCTTGTTCTCGGTGACGAAGTGAATTGGTTAGGGATAGAGAGGTATTGGTTAGAAGGTTAAAGATCTTCTTGGAGAAGGATGCTCAAACTATTGCCTTATCCATGATATCATCATCTACAGCATA
>BEHK01000009.1 GCA_002898775.1 bacterium HR08
TGCGACTCCGCTCCGCGTCACTGAAGAGGAGGAGATCGCGGGATTGGATCTGGTGCTGCATGGTGAGGTCGCGTACAACTTCCTCTCGCCGGGGATGGGTGGCACTGCGCACGTTCCGGCTCGTTCGGACAGTGCTGTGACCCCCGTCCACGCCGAGGAGCCTTCGCGGGGAGGTTGAGTTCGGACCAAGACTTTCCCTTTCGGGAGGGCGAAGGTGAGGGGATGGTCCGTCCTCACCTTCCTTCGAAGGCATGTGGTCTTCGAATCCGGGCGCGCCGTCGGCCGACTGGGTCTGGGCCGCTTCGTTCGCCGTCCGGTCGCCCTGTATGCGGAATAAAGGGCCGGTTGCTGAGACCTTCGCCTCTCCGCAGCTCAGACTGCTGAGGAATCGCTCCCACGGGAAGGTGAGGGAACGTCTCTTTCTGGCGATCTCCTCGCTTTCTTGTGGGTTGGTTCAATAACGCACTGGCCCCAAGGAGCCATGCTCGATTGCCCCTAAAGTGCCTCAATAGCGGTTGACGATGTGCGATCTCGCCGAGCGGTTAGAGCTCTTCATCTCCACCGTCTCGCGGGCGCTCAATAACCGTTCGGTAATCAGTCCGGAAACCCGCGAGCGCGTTCGCAAGGCTATGGTATTTGCAATAACATCGCGCGAGGATTAGCGCTCAAAAAATCCCGCCTGATCGGCGTGATGGTCTCCGATCATTCTTCGCTGGAGATCGCCCACGGTGTGCACGACGTGGCGCGCCGAGGGCACCCCACGCGATCTCGAGATCGCGTGGGGACCCCGTAAGTCCCATGTCGTAACTCTTTCGAATTCGAAAGGACAGGGCGACTTGCGCTTCAACGCTCGGGGGCAAAGGATAAGGGCGGAGGGCACCGAGAGAGGCGAGCATCCGGCGCGATCGCCTGACCTCCGCTGTCCGAATTCCCGACCGCACTGGAAGTCAACGGCTACTTCCCTCGCATTCGCCGACCAAGAGCTGCACGCCTTTGCTTCTGAAAAGCTATCCGATCGCCCCCCTTTGGGGTGAGATACCCTTCTGGAGGGAACCTCCTCCGCTTCCTGCTCAGATAGCTTTTTCGGTCTGGTCCCAGATCAGGGCCTTGACACGAAGGCGGACCGTGATATAATGGTTTCGAAAAACAAAAAGAGGTTTCATTGTACGAAATATGAAAACGCCGCGCACGATCGAGAATCGGTACGTGGTCGAGGCCGTCGTGAGGGCCCTCGACCTGCTGGAAGTGTTTCGGGAAGGTGAGGAGCTCACCCTGACTGAGATCAGCCAGCGCGTGGGGCTCCATAAGAGTCGGGTCTTTCGCCTGCTACAGTCGTTGGCCGCTCGCGGCTATGTGGAACGCAGCGCCGATGGCATCCGATATGCGCTCGGGGTCAAGCTCATCGAGCGAGCTGCCTGCGTGCGACGAGATCTGCGCCAGCTGGCGCTTCCCTTCATGCAACACCTCCATACGCAGTTCAACGAGACGGTGAATCTCGCCATCCTCGATCGCCAGGAGGTGCTCTACATCGAGATGCTCGAAAGCTCGCACCCGTTTCGCATGGCGGCGGCTGTTGGCAGCCGATCCCCCTGGCATTCGACGGCCTTGGGGAAAGCCATTGTGGCGCACTTGTCCGAGGATGAGCTGCACCCGCTCCTTCAGGCTGAGCGTCTTGTGAAGCTCACCGAGCGGACGATCACCGATCCCGGACAGATGAGGCGAGAGTTGGAGAAGGTGCGGCGTCGAGGTTATGCCCTGGATGAAGGGGAGACAGAGCCCGGAGCGGCCTGTATCGGCGCGCCGATCTTCAATCACGAGGGCCGACCCGTAGCGGCCGTGAGCCTCTCCGGTCCGGCCGAGCGCATCTTGACCAATCGCCGGGAGATCGTCCCGGCCCTCTTAGCTGCTTGTCGGGAGATCTCCCGACGATTGGGATTTCATCAGCGTTCCGTGGCCAATGTGTGAGCCTTCGTTCATCATGTCGGGGACTGCCGCGGCATGGCATTCTGCGCGGAAGGGTCTTCGCGCGGGCAGATCGAAACAGCGGCATCACGTGCCCCATGGCGAACGGGGCAATCGGTGCCTTTTCCCCCCAATCTCCGTGAGCGGGGGCGCTGATCTTCATCGGAGGTGGGGATTATGAGGATCCGATACACTCTGAGCTTCTTGGGGATGGCGCTCGGCTTCTCCCTGAGCTTCGCTCAATCGAGCACGCAGGGAACGATCATTGGTACCGTCACCGATCCTACCGGGGGCGTCATCCCCGGTGTCACCATCACGGTTCTCCACGTGGAGACCGGCCTTATCCGAACGGCCACGACCAACGATCGAGGCGATTATCGAGTGGATTTCCTCCCGCCGGGAAGATATGAGGTTCGGGCTGAGCGCGAGGGCTTCAAGAAGACGCAAATCACTGGGCTCATGGTCTTGGTCGGCCAAGTCCTACGCGTGGATGTCAAGATGGACGTCGGGACGATCACCGAAGAGATCACGGTGACCTCCGGGGCTGCCACGCTCGATACGGAGACGCCCGCTTTGGGTGAGGTCGTAGATGAGATCAAAGTCGGAGACCTTCCGCTCAACGGGCGCGAGTTCATTCAGCTCGCGGCGCTTGTGCCGGGGGCCGAATCCGGAAATCCAAAAACGGGCGCCGTCTCCAGCAAGGGGTTCTCCATCAGCTTCAACGGAGCGCGAGCCGGTTACACAGCATATACCGTGGATGGCGCCGATAGCACTGCCCCGCTGCAGAACACGCTCATCTCCTCACCGGCGCTGGACGCCATCAAGGAATTCCGCGTGCAGACCAACATGTACTCCGTCCAATACGGACGTTCGGGGGGAGGCGTCATCAATGTGGTGACGAAGTCTGGCACGAACGAATTTCACGGGAGTGTCTACGAGTACCATCGAAATAAAGCCTTGGATGCCCTCCCCGTGCTCTTCACGGGCTCCCGTCGCGATACTCCGAGTTACCTCTTCAACCAATTCGGCGCGACCTTCGGCGGACCCATTCGGAGAAACCGGACGTTCTTCTTCTCCAGCTACGAGGGCTTCCGCCAGAAGAAGGCGGGCCAACTCATGGTCACATTCGCGCCCACGGAGAAAGAGCGGCAGGGGGATTTCACCGAGACGATCAATCCCTACAGCGGACAACCCGTCACTCTTCGGAATCCGTATACGGGACAGGTGATCCCCAGCAAGATCTTGCCTCCTGAGTTGATCACACCTGTCGGAAAACGGCTCATGGAGCTGTGGCCCAAACCCAATTACTCCGGCGATCCGTTCCTGAACCTGCGCCTCTTTCGGAGCGGCACGTACACCCAGGATAAGTGGCTCGTGCGCGTGGACCACACATTCTCCTCGCGGGATACCCTCAGCGCAACGTTCAATTTCGGCGATTACGATAATGTGGTTCCCTCCTACACCGTCTACGGCGATCGGAACGCCCTGGAGCACGATCGAACGCTCAGCGTGACGTATACCCACACGTTCGGCCCGCAGCTTGTGAACGACTTGAAGATCAGCCACACCTGGTTCCTCCAGGGCAGCCAATTCGTTCTTCGGGATAAAATTTACGGGCGGGAATGGGGACTCTCGCCTGAGATCAATAAAAATCGCGGATCCCCTCGCATCCGGCTCTACACCATTGGGAACCAGCAGTTCATCATCGGGAACGAGGGCGATTATCTCCACCGCAATCGCACGCTGTATGTGAAGGACAATCTCGTGTGGGTGAAGCGCGCGCACACGTTCCTGCTGGGCGGAGACTTCCGGCGTCAGGCCTACGATTGGCAGTTCAATTCCGGCCAGGCACAGTACGCCATTGGCTTCAATGACGGGGCCCGAGGGCAGGAGAACACCTACTGGATAGCAGGCTCCACGTTCGCCGATCTGCTGATGGCTTTGCCGGCAATCACTTGGGTCGGGTTGGGCGAAGGCGATTTCATGCCACTTCGTCGCAATGCCTTTTCAGCATACATCCAGGATGAATGGAAGGTGACGCCACGGCTGACGCTGACGCTCGGGTTGCGATACGATTACGAAGCGCCGTTCTCGGCCGCCAACCATCAATTCATGACGCTCAACTTCGAGACCGGCTTGCCGCGCTACGCCAAGGGGGCGCCGCCGGAGAAGCTCGCCAAGCTACGCTTCCCCTATGAGACCGGAGGGCCCAATCGCCCCTATGAGCCGAGCAAAAGAAACTTCGCTCCTCGCGTGGGATTCGCGCTCCGCCCCTTCGCCAGTGCGCGCACGGTGATTCGCGCCGGATACGGACTCTTCTACACGAGCGAGACTGCCTATACGACCACGTACGGCGCTTGGGTGGTTCCCTTCGGCGGGCTCGTCACCTGGTACGCCCGAAGGAACTTCTGGCCGGACCGACAGGATCGGCTGACGACGATGGATCAAGCGCCGAAAGACCTCGATTATGTCATCGGGAGCTCACCGGGATATTTCCAAGCGAATGCTCCGTACTATCCGACCGGTTATCTGCAACAGTGGAACCTCACCTTCGGGCAAGACCTCGGGTGGAGGACGGCTATCGAAATCGCCTATGTGGGGAGCAAGGGGACGAACTTGAACGGCCAAGGATCGCTCCTCTATTATGCTCCTGAGGTCCTGGACAAAATCGCCCGAAACATCCCCGGATGGTCGTTGGGCTTGCGCATGAAGGGATTCAACTCGAAGTACAACTCCTTGCAGGTGAAGATCCGGAAGGACCTCTCGCACGGCTTGAACTTCCTGGCTGCCTACACCTGGAGCCATGCCTTGGCCGAAGCCTCGAATGATGCGACGGCCGAGAATCTGCTGGCCGATCCGACTGACGTGTTCTATATCATCAAGCGCCGATGGTCGGATGCGGACTTCGACATCCGCCAGCGCTTGAGCGTGAGCGGAAGTTATCAGCTCCCCTTCGGTCGTGGGCGGACATTCGGTTCCTCATGGCCCGGCTGGCTCGATGGCCTCTTGGGCGGATGGCGTGTGAGCTACATTCTCACGTTTCAAGGCGGGTATCCGTTCACCGTCTACGACTCCCGATTGCGCTTCCCCGATCGGGTATGCGACGGACGTCTCCCGAAAGATCAACGGTCGCCCGACCGATGGTTCGATTACACGTGCTTTCCGACGCACCCGTCCACTTTCATCACCTTGCCCGGAGGGACGCGCCGGGAGGTGAACATCCATGGGAACTCGCCGCCGAACGTCATTCATGGGCCGGGCATCAACAACTGGGATCTGGGAGTGCTCAAGGACTTCCGACTCACCGAGTCCGCGAAGCTCCAGCTCCGATTCGAGTTTTTCAACGCCTTCAACCATCCGCAGTTCATCGGCCCGTCGGCCAACTACTTCTTCAACTCGGCGTCCGGCGCGCGTCTGACGCGCACGCGTGAGAATCGAGATATTCAGATTGCCGCTCGGGTGACGTTCTGAGCGCGAGGGCCTGGGGGAACGGATGAATCCGTTCCCCCAAGGCGGGATCAGCCAGGACGCGTGGAGGCGCACGATGGGGAATAGCGGCCTCGGATACTGGGATGTTGTCGTGCTCATCGGTTATCTGCTCGGGCTTTCCGGCATCGGCGCTTTCTTCTCCCGACGGCAGCGTTCCCCAGAGGAATACTTCTTGGCCGGACGCCGTATGCCCTGGTTCATCGTCGGTATCAGTCTAGCGGCCACCCTCATCTCGACGGCGACTTATGTCTCCGTGCCGGGCGAGATGATCCGATACGGCATCGGCTTCTTCTCGGCTCTCCTCGCCTATCTGCTCGTCATCCCCGTGGTGACGCGCGTGGTGATCCCCACGCTCACGCGACTTCGCCTCCGCAGCGTCTACGAGTATCTCGAGCAGCGATACGACGGATCTGTTCGCAGCCTCGGCGCCTTCGCCTTCATTCTCTCTCGGCTGGTCTGGACCGGTCTCATCCTCTATACGGCGTCCTTCGCCGTCTCCACTATGACCGGTATCTCGGTTGTGGCCATTATCCTCGTGATCGGCGTCGTGACGATCTTCTACACGATGCTCGGAGGCCTCAGGGCCGTGATCTGGACCGACGCCCTGCAGTTCGCCATTATGATCGGCGGCGTCTTGGCGATCCCTCTCGTGGTCTGGATTCGCACGCAAACCGGCCCCGACATATGGTGGCGGATCTTCTCTCAAGCGGGACGAACGCACGTGGAGGTGTTCAGCTTCGATCCTACGGTGCGGGTCACGATCGGTGGGATGTGGCTGGCCATTTTCTTCTGGAACTTGTGCACCTACGGAGCCGATCAAATCGCCGTCCAGCGCTACTTGAGCACGCCCACGACCGAGGCCGCCTGCCGCTCACTCTGGATCTCTACGCTCGGTACGATCGTTTTGATCGGCCTGCTGATGTTCTGCGGCGTCGCGCTCTTCGCCTTTTCCTATATGCGATCGGGCACCTCCCTCATCGCGTTTCAAGCTGAAATCGCTCGAGAGGCGGACCGCGTGTTCCCCCGCTTCATCGTGCAGGAGTTGCCCGAGGGAATTTCCGGCCTCCTCATGGCGGCCGTGCTCGCTGCCGCCATGTCCAGCCTGAGTTCGGGCATCAATGCTATCGCGCAGGTCATCGTGACCGATGGGCTCGAGCGATTCGGCCAGCGCGCTCCCTCCGGCTCCGGAGTGAAACGCGAGCGCACCCTGGCCGGTATCGTTGGGATGTTCGGCATTGGAATCGCCCTTGTCCTCGCAACCGCTGTGCGGACGACGGGATGGAACTTGGTCGAACTCATGGAACGAGTCAATCATCTGTTGGTCGGCCCTCTGGGAGTCCTCGTCTTCGGCGGCCTCCTTTTCTCCCGGGTGGGAAGAGCAGCCGCCTCGATAGGCTTCGTGCTCGCACTCACGACGAGCCTCGTCGTCTCTTTCGGGAAAGAATTTCTCGGATTGTCCCGAAGCCTCTCCTTCATGTGGATCATCCCGGGATCCTTCCTCGTGGGCCTATTGGGCGCTTTCGCCCTGAGTTTCCTCTTTCCCCCTCCGGATCGAACCCGTCTGATCGGCTTGACCCTTCCTGAGCGACAGGGAGAACCGACGATTCGGGAGGCGCGCTCATGAACGGGGAGATCCGCGTGCGGGAGACAGGAGTCGTTTACCGGAACCCCAAGCCCTATCTCCGGAGCCGAATGGCGTTCCATCCCTCGATCGTGAGAGTGGGCGAACAGGAATTCTTGGCGACATTTGACCTCGGGCAAGCAGTTGAAGCCCTCGATTACCACACGGTCGTCGCTCGTTCCCTCGACGGTGGGTGTACCTGGACGGTGGAGGGTCCGCTGCTGGCGTCTTCACCTCCGTCCACCACCCACACCATCCGGGTCAGCCGATTGGCCGATGGGACGCTCATCGGCTTCGGGGGGTGGCATCATCGGCGCGATCCCGAAGCCGGACTCGTGAACCGAGAGACCGGGGGGTTCGTCCCCGTGACGTTGTTCCTCGTGCGTTCCTTCGATGGCGGGCGCCATTGGACGGAACCGGAACTCATCCATCCCCCGTTGTCGAGCCCAGCTTGGGAGATCTGCCATCCGATCGTCGAGCTGACAACCGGTCGGTGGTTGGCTCCCACGGCGACTTGGCGCGGCTGGAACGGCGAAAATCCCGCCGGAGAGCAAGCCCTCGTCTTCATCAGCGATGATCGAGGGCAAAGCTGGCCAACGTTCGGTCGAACGTTCGACGGCCGCGCGACCGGACTGAGTCACCTGGAACAATCCGTCATCCAACTGCAGGACGGGCGAATCCTGGCCGTCTGTTGGGTCTTCGACCTGCGCACGGGCGAGACGTTCCCAACCCAATACACGCTGAGCTATGATTGCGGGGAGACATTTCTCGAGCCTCGCCCGACAGGTTTTTGGGCCGAGACGTGTAAGGCGACGCAACTTCCCGATGGTCGGCTCCTGTGCGTCTATCGGCGACATGATCGCCCCGGACTGTGGGCCACCATCGCTCGACTTGATGCCGAACGATGGGTGAATATCGCCCACGCGCTCCTGTGGTCGGGCGCTTCCCCTGGGCGAGGTGACCGTGGAGCCGACGTGCTGAGTGCTCTGACCTTCGGCTATCCGAGCCTTTGTCCGATTTCCACCTGTGAAGTCCTCCTCCTCTTCTGGTGCCAAGAGGAGTGCCTCACCAATATTCGATGGGTGCGGATCGAAATCTCATGATGGGGAAGTCACGAGATATGATCGCACGGACGCTCGCCACGGGGATGATCTGCCTCTTCATCCTTCCACTCGGCCACGCGGACGTCCGGAGTCGCGCGCACACCCGAGCGCCTGCTCAATCGTCCGGGCCTCGACTCATCGTCCAATTCGACGCCAAGCCGGTGATCGCCCTGCTGCCCGATGGGACGCTCATGGCCGTCTTCTTGCGGACGGTCGGAGAGAATCAGGAGATGCGCGCGCGGTTCTCGCGGGATAACGGCATGAGTTGGAGTGAGGAGCGGACGCTCTCGCCTCTTCCCGCCGGACTCGGGCGATGGGGAGGACTCGAAGTGCTGGTGGATCGGCGCGGCGAGATCCATCTCTTCACCCTGAATGACGCCGGAACGGCCGGACGCCCCATGCCCGAACGACGCCTCGATATCTGGCACGCAAAGACCGAAAGCGGACGCGCTCGATGGCGGCCGTGGAAGCGGATCTGGCAGGGATATACCGGAGCCCTCAATTCGGTCATCCAGCTCCGCAGCGGACGCTTGCTCCTGCCGTTCTCCTATTACACCGGACGGTCTTGGAGCCAGCGCGGAGAAGGGCTGCTGGCTTTCCTCTACATGGGCGTCTTTGAAGCGACGGTCCTCTATTCGGATGATGAGGGAGAGACGTGGGCGCTTTCCCCGAGCATCCTGCACGTTCCGGCTCAAGACATCACGTCCGGGGAGTCCGGAGCCGTGGAGCCCGTTGTGCTCGAATTGCGGGACGGCCGCGTGTGGATGTTGATCCGAACGCAACGCGGTCGCCTCTACGAATCGTACTCGCTTGATGGCGGGCTCCATTGGTCGCGCCCCCGACCATCCCGGTTCCTCTCTTCGGAATCGCCGGCGGGACTCACGCGCTTGACCGATGGGCGTATTCTCTTGCTCTGGAACAACTGCCAGCGGTTCCCCTATGCTTATGGAGGGCGACATGTGCTGCACGCGGCCATTTCCGAGGATGAGGGGCGAACCTGGCGTGGATATCGCGAGGTCGCTCGCGACCCGCTCCTGACGCAGCCACCCCCTCCCCGCGGAGATTTCGGGACGGCTTACCCCTATCCGACGCCAACGCCGGATGGAAAGGTCATCTTTACGACAGGACAGGGGGCAGCCGTTCGATTACTCACGATCCTCCTTGATCCCGCTTGGCTCTATGAGACCGTGCAACGGGATGACTTCTCTAAAGGATTGAGTGAATGGTCGAGTTTCGGAACACGAGGCGTGGAGGTCATTCCTCATCCCGAGAAACCGGGTGCGCAGGTCTTGAGCCTCCGAAAAACAGACCCCGAGTGGCCCGCTACGGCCGTTCGGAATTTCCCCATTGGGAAGAAGGGGCGATTATCCCTTCGGTTCTTACTTCGGCCGGGATTCAAGGGACTCCGCCTCGGGCTCACGGATCATTTCTCCGTGCCGTATGATCTCGAAGATGATCTCTATGCCGCATACGCCCTGGAGATCACCGGGGAAGGGCGCCTGGCTGGCGAACGCGTGGACTTCGGGCGATGGCATGAACTGCGCGTCGAATGGGATGTGCCGAAGCGAGAAGCGCGCGCCTTCCTCGACGGCCGGGAGGTGACGGTGCTTCCCCTCTTGCGACAGACCGAGGGCATCTGTTATCTGCGGCTTTCTTCAACGGCCGAGGAAACGGATGAGGCGGGAATCCTGATCGAGTCCGTCGAAGCGGACGTCGGCGCGAGCTGGTTAGAATCGCCCTCCGGCCCTTCGTCATCGCAGAGGAGAAGGCCGAATCTATGAGCGAACGTGCGCACGGAAAGCGCAGGAGCATGTGGCCGATTTTCGTCGGATCATGGATGATCGTCCTCGTGGCGGGCATCTCTCCACGAGGGGGAACGATCGAGGTCTGGACCGACGATACGTTCGCTGATTTCATCGCCGGGACACTCGGCGCCGCCGGAGCGAATCTCTATGTATCCGCCACGGGATGGGTGCAACCGATCCATCGGTGGGATCTCGATGAGGATGGGCATCTGGATTTGCTCTTCAACCAAACCCATGACGCTGCCCTTCGACTCCCCGCCACCGTCTACGCCGGGGGCCGCGGCGGTCTCACCCCCAACGTCGCACGTCATCTGCCGACGGACGGGGGGCGCTTTGCCCTCGTGGGAGATGTCAACGGAGACGGATTCACAGACGCACTCCTGGTGAACGGAAATAATGGAACCCATGAGCAAACCGGAGCCCTCCTCTATTGGGGAGAGCAGAGGGGGCTTCATCCCGCGCATCGAACGCGGGTCCTCCCGAATCGGATGATCACAGCCGCCGCGCTGGGACGGCTCTTTCCTCACCTTCGGGGAAGATTATCCGGAGCTTTCGCGCTCGGACCTGACGGACGGTTAGCCGTCATTCGCATGTTCTCGCGTCACCCCGAGCTCGTGATGACGTCCCTCACCGGCGTGACATCGGTGGCCATCGGCAATGGAGCCGTCTACATTGTTCGGGAGGGAAGGCCCTATCAGCTGCGGCTGGCGGAAGACGGCCAAATTCGAGAGCTTCTCCCGTTGCCCGGCCGTGACGTCGAACGCCTTTGGCTCGCTCACATGGATGAGAATGAGAGTCTCGATCTCCTCTATCGTCGCAAGGGCCGTCCTCTCCAGTGGCTCAAAGATGGGGATCCAACGGGGTCCCCACGCGATCTCGAGATCGCGTGGGGTGCCCGAGCGGAATCCCCGCGCGATCTTCCGGTGATGGCTCCCTCGGCGATCGCCGTCGCCGATTTCGACCGCGATGGTCGTCCTGATCTGGCGGCTGCGGTTGCCGATGAGGTGCTCGTCTTCCCCTCCATCGCGAGCGGACGCCGATCCCCCATGCGATGGCCGGCGCCGTGGGCGACGGCCATCGCCGTCGGTGATTGGAATGCGGATGGCTGGACGGACCTCGCCGTGGCTATTGGCCGCGATCGCGATCAGTATGAGACCGCCTCGCTGATCTATTGGGGGAGCCGCGAGGGATTCTCTTCGCGGCGCATGACCCCGGTGGCGAGTGCGGGCGCACGTGACATCGCCTCGGGGGAGTTCACCGGAGATGGGATCGAGGATCTTCTCATCGTAAACGGCATTCGCGGCCGTGTTCGAGGAGATATTCCTTCGCTGCTCTATTGGGGCGCGGGCCGCCGGGGCTTTCGTCCGGAGCGCGTCTTGACCCTCCCGACCGTGGGGGCCTACGAATCAAGCGCGGCCGATTTGAACGACGATGGATACGTTGATCTCATCATCGCCTGTGCTTACGAGGACGATGCGGAGGGCGATCGCGGAGCCATGATCTTCTGGGGGACGCCCGCCGGTCCCGATATCGCTCGCCCCACCTATCTGCCGACGCGCGGGACCATCAGCTCCAGTATCGCCGATCTCAACCGTGATGGACGGTTGGATCTCATCTTCAGCGAATTTCGAGACGGGACGTTGAAGATCATCTGGGGAAGCCCCTTCGGATACGAGCGCGCTCCCGTGACGACCCTCGCGTCCCCCTCCCACCGGGATCCGCGATTCCACCTCGTCGCCGATCTCAACGCTGATGGGTGGTTGGATATCTTCGTCCCGGATATTCGCCAGCGAACGTCTCTCCTCTATTGGGGAGGAGCAGGGGGATTCAACCCCAATCGGATGACGCTGATCCCTGGCTTCGGAACGACGACCGCTGAAGCCGCCGATCTCAACGCCGATGGATGGCTCGATCTCATCCTCTGCAGCTTCTGGGATCCCGACACGAGGAACTATCATGTTCCTTCGCTGATTCTCTGGGGAGGACCGAAGGGCTTCGACGCGTCACGGCGATCGGAGCTGGAGACGTGGGGCTGTCATGACGTCGCCGTCGCCGATCTGAATCGGGACGGGGCGCTGGATCTCGTCTTCTCCAATTACCACGCGGGGCACACGCGCTCCATGGAGAGCTTCATCTATTGGGGAGGGCCCGGAGGGTATCGAAACGATCGGCGGATGGGCTTGCCCAACGATTCGGCCGCCGGCATCCAGATCGGCGATTTCAATGAGGACGGGTGGCCCGATATCGCGTTCTCCAATCATATACGCCAGGGCGATCATCGTACGCGCTCGCGGATCTACTGGGGGAGCGCGCGGGGCTTCGATCGTCGCCGGGTGAGCGTGCTGCCCACGCTCGGCCCTCATCAGATGATGACGACCGATATGGGGAATCTATACGACCGGCGTCTCGTCGAAGTCTTCGCGTCGCGGATCGTCCGCGTGGATCCATCGCTCGTCCTCCAATCGTTGATGTGGAAGGCGGAGTGCCCTCCGACAACGGCTCTTCGATTCCAAATTCGTGCGGGAGCGACTCCGGAAGCCCTACGGGAGGCTGCCTGGTGGGGACCGGGCGGACCCAAGACCTTCTTCACCGAGAGTCCGGCTCGGTTGGATGATCTCCCGCTGTCGGGCCCCTACTTTCAGTATCGCGTATGGTTCGAGTTGAGCCCGACCGGTCGCGGACCACGTCTGGACCGCGTCGAGCTCACTTTCGTCAAACGGAGCTTTTCCTCGACGGGCGGCCGAAGCCGTGACGGGGCCTGCCGGACGAGCGCCGGGTTTCGAGACGAGGACGAACGCGCTGCCGAGGCCGGTAGGGGCGACCAGCCGGTCGCCTCTACCGGCCTCGGGACATCCGTGAGGAGGCGAGGATGATGCGTGAGACGTTCATTGTAGCGCTGGCTCTCCTT
This sequence comes from bacterium HR08, assembly GCA_002898775.1. Lineage (GTDB taxonomy): Bacteria > Acidobacteriota > Blastocatellia > HR10 > HR10 > HR10. The sequence goes on from BEHK01000009.1 coordinate 12,889, forward strand.
CAGATCGCGGTGGGGGGGCGAGCGCCGGGTGAGGAAAAACCTTTCTTCGAGACGGGAGCCGTTCGGGAGGCCGCTTCTCCGGGAGAACGCCACGCCTATCCGGTCATCGCCCGCACGGCCGGCGGTCAGCTCTTGACTGTCTGGACGATGATGGATGCAGAGAAGCGCGACGGACGCATCGTTGGCGCCTTCTCCCGGGATGGGGGAAGAACCTGGAGCGAACCCGTGACGCTCATCGACATTCCCGGGAAAATGGACGCCGATCCCAGCATCATCATTGACGGCCGTCGCATCCTCGTCTATTCGACGACGGTGGAGATCCCCAACCGCATCGAGAGGAGCGAAGTGTGGATGACCGTGAGCGAAGATGAGGGAAGGCAGTGGTCCGCACCCCTTCGGATCGAGATGCCCTACAAGTACGTCGTAGGCAAGCGTCATCTCGGGCTGAAGCTGCGCGATGGAACGCTCATCATGCCTTTCTCCTGGGACCTCTGGGCCGAAGCCGGAACACCGGCGCGAACCGAAGGGGAGATGGATTTGAAGTCCGGCGTGCTGCTCTCGACCGATGGAGGGCTCACGTGGACGCCGCATGGGGACCTCCACATCTTCGAGCGCAAGGTGCATCCCGGGGCCATTTGGGGGGTGGACGAACCGGCCATTGTCGAACTCGCCAATGGAGAGCTCTACATGCTTTTACGCACAGGCACGGAGTGGCTCTACGAATCGCGCAGCCCGGACGGCGGGCGGACGTGGACGCCTCCTGTGCGCAGTCCGCTGCTTGGGCACAACAGTCCGGCCGCTCTCTGGCGGCTCGATCAAAACCCCCATGAGATCATCGTTATCTGGAACAACTCGCCTCGCCATCGGTATCCGCTGACAGTAGCCCTCTCGGCCGATGGCGGCCGTAGTTGGTCGCGTCCGAAGATCGTGGCGACGTCGGACGGGCCGCAGGTTTCCTACCCTGGAATCACGCAAGCTCCCGATGGGACATTCGTCGCCGTGTGGCAGCAACAGCGGCCTGACGGTGGTCGCGATATCCGCTGGGCGCGCTTCAATCGCGCCTGGGTGCTGGTCGATCCATGAGAGCACCAACGGGGGGGGAGAGAATGAGATTGGCCGAAAAAGTCGCGATCGTCACCGGTGGGGGAACGGGCATCGGTCGCGGGATCAGTCGCTCGCTGGCCGAAGCCGGCGCCCGCGTGGTCATCGCCCAACGTCGCGCGGAGAAGGCCCAGGCAATGGCCGACGCCTTGCGATCGGAGGGATTCGAGGCCCTGGCCCTGGGCGCGGATATCTCCAAGCGCTCTCAGGTGCAACAGCTCGTCGCGCGTACGCTCGAGCGGTGGGGGCGCATCGACATCCTCGTCAACAACGCCGCCGTTACGGGATTGCCCGCCATCGCTCCGTTCCTCGCGTGCTCCGATGAGCAGTTGGATCTGATCGTGGACGTGAACCTCAAGGGCACGTTCATCTGCTCTCAAGAGGTTGCTCGCGTCATGGTCGGGCAGGGCGGCGGGAGCATCATCCACATCTCCTCGGTGGCCGCCTTCGCCGCACAAGAGGGAGCCGCGGCATACTGCGCGACGAAGGCGGGGATCGTCGGTTTGACGCGCGCCATGGCCCTGGAGCTGGCTCCTTACGACATTCGGGTGAATTGCCTGGTGCCGGGCGATATCCTCATCGAGACGAACCAGGCGCTCCTGGACGAACTGAAGGCGCGGGGCATCTCTGGTCAGTACGCGCGCCGCATCCCCCTGGGGCGTCGGGGAACGCCCGAGGACATCGGTCCGGCCGTCGTCTTCCTCGCTTCGGGCGACGCCTCCTATATCACCGGAGCGACGCTCGTCATCGACGGGGGATTTTTGATCTATTGAGCAAGGGAGGGCACATGAAGCTACGGGGAATCATTCCACCGATTGCGACGCCGCTCCTTCCGGATGAGCGCGTGGATGAGCGGGGATTGCGACGGCTGGTGCGTTATCTGCTCGATGCCGGCGTGCACGGGATCTTCGTCAACGGCTCCATGGGGGGATTCGCGTTGCTCGCCGATCGCGAGCAAGTGCGCGCCGTCGAGATCGTCGTTGAAGAAGTGAATGGTCGCGTGCCCGTGATCGCCGGAGCCGCTGAGACGGGCACGCGCCGCGTCATCGCCAAAGCGCGCGAGATCGAGCGCGCGGGCGCGGATTTCTTGAGCGTCCTGCCCCCCTATTACTTCCGCCTCACGCAGGAGAGCGCCCTTCGATTCTTCCAAGAAGTCGCCCGCGCGGTGGACAGACCGCTCTTCATCTACAACAATCCCACACTCGTGGGCTTCTCGCTTGAGGTGGCGACCGTTCTCGAACTCAGCCACGAGCCTACCATCGTGGGCATCAAGGAGAGCGATCCCACATGCGATCGGTGGCGGCGACTGCTGGAAGCCTTCCGCCATCGGGAAGATTTCACGATCCTTCTGGGCACGGAGGTGTTGATGCCGATCGCACTGCTGCTGGGCGCCGATGGGATCGTCGGCGGCCTCCACAATGTGGCTCCTCGCCTGGCTGTGGAATTGTACGAGGCCGCGCGAGCGGGGGAGTATGCGCGGGCGCTGGCGCTGCAAGAGCGGCTGGCCCAACTCTGGCGCATCTTCGAGTTCGGGGAGATCTGGGGAGGATTGGAAGCCGCCTTGCAATTCTTGGGCTTGTGCGAGAAGGTGACCGCCAGCCCCTATCGGTCGCTGGAGCCGGAGCAGCGACGACAGGTCGAAGCCATCCTGCGAGCGTATTTGTGAAAACATTCGGAGATCTCCCTATGCCGGGACGTGAGCATATCTGGCAGCGATACGCCGCCTGGCTCGGGCTTGAGAATCCCATGGTGAGTCTTGGCGAAGGCGATACGCCGCTCGTGCGCAGTTGGCGGATCGGTCCGCGCCTGGGGTTCGAGCGGCTCTATTTCAAGTTGGAGAGCCTGAACCCGACGGGATCGTTCAAAGACCGGTTCGTTGTCCTGGAGATCGCCGATATGCTCCGCAGCGGACAACGGGTGTGCCTGGCCACCTCCTCCGGCAATACGGGGTCGGCCCTGGCCGCTTATGCCGCGCGCTCCGAGCGCCGGTGTGTGATCTTCGTGAGCGAGCAGACGCCCGACGCGAAGCTGCAGCAGATGCTCGCCTATGGCGCGCACATCTATCGCGTGCGAGAGTTCGGGCGCTCGGCCGAGATCACGCGCCGGACCTTCGAACGCCTGCACCGATTCGCCACCGAACGGGGCTATCGGTTAGTCGTGTCCGCCTTCCGATATTCTCCTCTCGGGATGCAGGGGGTGAAGACGCTCGCCTTCGAGATCGCCGACGCTCTCCCCACCGTTGATCACGTCTTCGTTCCCGTCGGCGGTGGAGGATTGCTCACCGCTCTCTGGTACGGATTCGATGAGTGGGCGCGCGGGGGACGGGTGCAGCGCGTGCCGCGACTTCACGCCGTGCAACCCGTGGGCTGCGCGCCGGTCGTGCGCGCCTGGCGAAGAGGGGAGGACCGCATCCTGCCCGTCGAAGCTCGAACCGAGGTCAGTGGCCTGGCTGTCCCCTTCGATATTGATGGAGCGCTTGCCCTGACCGCTGTGCGGGCATCCGGTGGAGCCGCATGGGCGTTGCCCGATGAGCAGATCTGGGAAGCACAGGCCATGCTCTGCCACGAGGAGGGGATTTTCGCCGAGCCGGCAGGTGCGGCCGCGCTCGCTGGCTTCTTGGCCGCCATTCGGGAGAACGCCCTTCGTCCGGAAGAAAGCGTCGTTTGCCTGGTAACCGGTCACGGGTTCAAAGACCTCACGGCGATGGAGCGGATCTCGAGTGCGCAGGCTGTTCCCCTCATTGAAGCTGAGGAGATCTTCGAACTCCCATTTGCATAAAGGAGGATTCCGATGTCCATTCGTGAACGAGAGACGATCATGATCGCAGGAATCGAACGTTTGGGCATTCCGCTCTCGGCGGCCGTCATCGTGGGCGACCTCATCTTCGTCTCCGGACAGGTGGCCTACGATCCGGAGACGGGGGAGCTGCGCCCGGGAACGTTCGCCGAAGAGGCCGAGCTGGCCTTCGCCAATCTCCAGCGGGTGCTCCAGGCGGCCGGCAGTCGCCTGGAGGACGTGATCAAGGTCACGGCCTATCTGGCCGACATCCGTGCGAATTTCTCGCTCTACAACGAGCTCTATCGGCGATGGTTCGTCCCCCCTTATCCGGCGCGGACGACTATCGGCGCCGATCTCGGCGGCCTGCAGATCGAGCTAGAGGCCATCGCGCGCAGGTCGGCGACGCGCCTCGAGCGGGAATCCAGAGCTCGAAAGGAGGTGAGATGAACTACGCACGCTCGATCGAATTCTTCGAGCGGGCTCGTCAGGTGGTGGCCGGAGGGGTCAACAGCAACGTACGCGCTGCCTCGCATCCGGTCCCGCTCTTTTATCGGGAAGGGCGTGGGGCGCGTCTTTTCGACGTGGACGGCAACGAGTATATCGACTATTGTCTCGGACAAGGCCCGCTGCTGCTCGGCCACTCGCATCCGCGCGTGCTCGACGCCGTCCGACAGCAGCTCGAACGCGGGCAACTCTACGCCGGACAGCACGAGTTGGAGATTCTCGTCGCCGAAAAACTCCGGCAGCATATCCCGTGCGCGGAGCTCGTGCGCTTCAGCAGCTCCGGGTCCGAGGCCGTTCACATCGCCCTTCGGGTCGCCCGCGCCTTCACCGGTCGGACGAAGATCGTCAAATTCGAGGGCCATTACCACGGCTGGTTGGATAATATCTTGGTGAGCGTGAACCCCGAAACGCTCGATCGGCAACCGGTGCGCGAGAGCCGCGGACAACCCGAATCCGTCCTCGAGGACGTCATTGTTCTCCCCTGGAACGATGCGACGCAACTTCACGAGACGCTCGCCGCTTTCGCCCAGCAGATCGCCGCCGTCATCATGGAGCCCGTCATGTGTAACACCGGATGTATCCCGCCTGAACCCGGCTATCTCGAAACGGCTCGGGAACTCTGCACCCGCTATGGGATCGTCCTCATCTTCGATGAGATCATCACGGGCTTTCGATTGGGACTGGGCGGCGCTCAGGCCTTCTTCGGCGTCACGCCGGATCTGGCCGTCTTCGGGAAGGCCCTGGGATCGGGCTTCCCCATCAGTTGCCTGGCGGGAAAGCGAGCGCTCATGGAAGGGATCGCGAACTTCTCGGTCGTCCACGCCGGGACCTATAACGCAAATCCGGTGAGCCTGGCTGCCGCCTGGGCGACGCTCGAGGAGCTGGAACAAAATGGCGAGACGCATTACCGGACCCTCTTCACGCTCGGTGAGAAGCTCATGCGTGGGATCGCTGAGATCGCCGAGCGCCAAGGGCGAAGCGTCACCGTCCAAGGGCTCGGCCCCATGTTCCACGTCGCCTTCACGCGCCGTTCGCGCATCCGCGACGCGCGCGAATATCGTGATGTGGACGTCGCCGAATACGCGGCCTTCGCCTATCGGCTGCAGGAGCGCGGCATCCGCGTCATCCCGCGCGGCATCTGGTATCTCTCGACGGCACACACCGAAGAAGATATCGCCCGAACCTTGGAGAGGGTCGCCGCCGCACTCCCAACCGTGCCGCGCTGTGGGGGAGGGAGAAGCCGATGATCATCGATGCGCACGTCCATCTCGGACCGATGCCGCTCTTTCGCGTTGAGGGGAGAGTCGACGACCTCCTTCGGGCCGCCGATCGCAGCGGGATCGAGAAGCTCTTCTGCACGGAGGCGATAGCCCTCTACTACGACTTTCGCGAGGGAAATGAGCGGCTTTACCGAATCATGCGACAGCATCCGGATCGCATTCTCGGATACTGCACGATCAGTTCCGCCCGGTACGGGGCCAAAGCCGTCGAAGAGGTCGAGCGCTGCGCTCAAGACTACGGGATGCGCGGCCTGAAGATCTACTCCTTCTCGATTCCCGGGACGCGCGAACCGTTCCTCTCCGTGGACGATGAGTGGATGTATCCCGTCGTCGAGAAGGCCGCCGAGTACGGGATGGTGATCCTGGCGCATTGCAATGCGGAGGAGATCGCTCATCTGGCGAGCCTCTTCCCTCAGGCGATCTTGGTGATGGCCCATATGGGCAATACGGCGCACGCTCGCGGCGATTGGCATCGCGCGATCGCCGTGGCGCAGCGCTACCCCAACATCTACCTTGACACCTCGACCTCGAGCACCGATTTCGACTGCGTGGAAACGGCCGTCGCGATCCTGGGCGCCGAGCGTCTCCTCTTCGGCAGTGACTGGCCGCTCTTCTCTCACGAATTCGCCCTGGCGCGCATCCGCGAGACCGCGCTCTCGCCCGAGGAGCAAGCCCTGATCCTCGGCGGCAATCTCCGGAGGTTGCTCGGCCTATGAGGAAGTTCGACGTCACCGGTTACTTCGGCACATGGCCGTACTGGCCACTGCGGCACGGGTCTCCCGACGAACTCCTTCGGCTGATGGATCGCTACCAGATCGAACGGCTCGTACTCGGTTCGCTCCGTGCCATCTTCTCCGATTGGGAGGAGGGCAACGAAGAGGTGCGACGCCTCGCTCGACGGTATCCGGACCGATTCCGCGTCGCCGTGACCATCAACCCTGTTCTCGGCCATGACCATCTCGAGCGCGCGGAGGAGTACCGACAGGACGAGCTGGTCGTGGGTCTGCGCCTCTATCCGATCTATCACGACTACGAGTTGGCAAGCGAAGGGAACGCCGGGCTTCCCCTCTTGGCGTATGCGGCCGAGACTGCGTGGCCCGTCTTCATCCCCTTGCGGCTCATGATGAATTGGGGCCTGCCCGTTCTCCCCCTCACCCAGGTCGCCGGAATGCTCGCGCGGTTCCCCCAGCTCACCGTGATCCTCGGCGGCGTCAACTATGGGGAGGTGAAGCATGCCCTCCCGCTCCTTCGGGCCTATCCGCGCGTCTTTCTGGAGACCTCTTGCGTGCAACTCCAAGGCGCCCTCGAACGAATCGCCGCGGGGATCGGCGTCGAACGCCTGCTGTTCGGTACGGGGATGCCCTTGCAAAATCCCGGATGCGAGGTCGCCAAGATCGCCCACGCGGCCTTCTCCGAGGCCGAGCGTGCGCAAATCTTCGCCGAGAACGCTCGGCGACTCTTCGATGAGAAGCGATGAGGATCACCGAGTCCATCTATCTCGTCGGGAGTTTGCAATTCGGGCTTTCGGGCCCATGGGATTGCCACGTCTATCTTCTCAAAGGACCGGAGGGGTTGGTCCTCATCGACGCCGGCGGGGGGACCCATGACGAGCAGATCCTCCGAAATGTCGAGCGCGAGGGCTTCGATCCGCGCGATGTGTGCGCGCTTCTTCTGACGCATAATCACTTCGACCATTCCTGCGGAGCCGCCCGACTGCGAGCGCTCACCGGATGTCGCGTCTATCTCTCCGAGGTGAGCCGAGAGCAGTTGGAGCGGGGGACAGAGACCGACGTAGGATTGGATCTGGCCAAGGCGATGGGGATCTATCCGTCGGATTTTCGATACCGCCATTGCCCTGTGGATCACGCCGTTCGAGATGGTGAGGTCATCGAGGTCGGCGGCCTCCGCTTCGAAGCCATCGCCGTCGCTGGACATAGCCCGGATTCGATCTGCTATCTCGTGGAACTCGAAGGGCGACGGAATCTCTTCGTCGGTGATGTCCTCTTCTACGGGGGCATCCTCGGCCTCATCAACTTCCCCGGCTCGACCATGGAGGGGTACCGAAGGGATCTGCATAAACTCGCCGGGCTTCGAATTGACGGCTTGTTCCCCGGCCATATGCTCTTCACGTTGCGGGACGGACAGCGCCATATTGATGCAGCTTTGGAGCAATGTCGGCGCGGCGTGATCCCCCGTTCGATCGGGCAGTTCGAGTTGATCTTCTAATATCGGCGCAGGAGGTGACGCCATGGAACGCCTGATCACCCTCCCCTTCGATCGGTTCGATCCGGAGGCCATGGGGCCGGGCAGGTACGGCTTCCACCTTCTGCTGCCGGGAGCGGAAGCGATGAGCCTCCCGGTGCTCCTCGTCAACGGCCTCCACCGCGGGAAGGCGCTTGTCGCTGTGGCCGGCGTTCATGGGGATGAATTCGAGGGGATCCGGGCGTTGCAGGACGTTTTCGCCCGGCTCAGGCCGGAACGGGTGCACGGACGGTTCCTCGCTGTCCCCGTCGCTAATCCTTCGGCCGTCCAAGCAGCTCGCCGTACATCGCCTGACGATGGGCAGAACCTCGCGCGCGTCTTCCCCGGTCGAAGGGACGGAACGGTGACCGAGCGCCTTGCGTTCGCCCTCTCGGAAGCCGTCATCGCTCGCGCTGACTTCCTACTGGATCTGCACAGCGGGGGAATCGCTTACGAGTTCCCCCCGCTGGTGGGATACGACGGGAGCGAGACCGCGTGGGGCGGAGCCTCGCGCGAGGCTGCTGTCGCCTTTGGCGCGCCCGTCCTCTGGGCGCATCCGGCGATTCCCCCCGGGCGCACGATTAGCGAAGCCGCCCGTCGTCATATCCCTTGGCTCTACGCCGAAGCGCCCGGCGGCGGACGTATCGCTCCGAAGATGCTGCGCTTCTATGTCCGCGGCGTGCTCAACCTGCTCGCTCACCTGCGCATCTTCCCCGGCGCCGTTCGATCCCGCCCGCCGCGATGGCACCTGGTCGGCGAAGGCGATCTGGAGCGCGCGATCCTCAGCCCCGCTTCGGGACTCTTCGTCCCGCAGGTCCGCGTGCTCGATCACGTGCGCCCCGGACAGCCTCTGGGCTCGGTGCGCGATCCATTCGGAAAAGCCATCGCTACCATCGAAGCTCCTCACGAGGGCTACGTCGTCATGCTCCGCGCCCTTCCCCCCGTCGCCGAAGGCGAGCCCATCGCCCTCCTGGCCGCCGCAAAGGGAGTGAGCGTTTCGTGATTCGGAAGGGGGGATACGACTGGCCCATTATGTGTGGCAGAGGAGGGAGCAGGCGGGGATCGTCGTGGGGAAGTGGATCCACAGTTTCGGCATGGGTGAGCCGGAGCTTCACGATGTGGGGGATCTGTTGAAGCGTGGGGAGGATGGCGCTTTCGGAAGCGCGGCGACGGAAGGTGGCGATACGAGCGGGAGAGCAGAGCAGTTGGCTTCGGCCCTGACGCGGTGGAGGGAAGCGGAGCAGCTGGCGCGTCGGCGGTTTCCTCTCTACTTCGTGCATGGGGGCGGGCGATTATTCGGCCGCCTAGGTTTCGGTGCTTGACATGGAGGTGGCATCAGGGGAGCGCTCGGGCACCCCAAGCGATCTCCAGATCACTTGGGGACCCTATGTGGCGATCTTCGATGCGCCCGGTCTGGAGCGATTACTCCCGTATTGGTCTAAGCGGGGATGACCTCATTGGTTACTGGTGCAGGTGTGCTGGTGCAACCGCTGAGTATGAAAAGTGTCGTGATGAAAGCCAACCTTTCATTTTTCCCTCACCTCTTGACGAGCTTAAGGCAATAACGCAGCCCTGATTACCACAATCGCGCCCCCGGCCAGCACGACCCACACGATCTCCCACTTGTAGCGCCAAAGGCCATAGAGTGCGACGGCCCCGGCAGCAGCATGCAATAGTTGAGCGCGTGCAAAAGCCGCTCTTCGGAACTCCACCGCTTCCGCTCCACCAGATCGGTGTGCATCAAGGCGATCTGTCCCGTCGGCCCACCGAAATTGATGAAGCCGAGCTTGACCCAGTAACGAAAGGCCTCCCCGAAGGAAACGTCTTTCTGCGTGTGAGGTCGAACGTCTTGGCTCATATTTACCTGCGAGGACGCGCATCCTCAGCCCGGCGATTGACCTCATCCCAATTGATGTTCTGGAAGAACGCGTCAATGTAACCGCGCGCATTCGCCCCGTAGTCTATGTGGTAGGCGTGCTCGTACATATCCATCACCAACAACGGCACTCCACCAGCCAGGCTGTGCGTGTGATCCCAGGCCCAGTAGTTATGCACGCTGTTGTCGCGCGGGTTGTAGTACAGAATCACCCAGCCCGAGCCGCCACTGAGCGACAGAGCTGTGAGTCGGAAGTCATGTTCCCAATCCTCGACCGTGCCATACTGCGCTTTGATCAGGTCAACGATTGTGCCGCTCGCCTTCCCATTGCCGCCGAGATTGCCGAAGTAGAGTTCGTGCAGGATCATCGAATTGGTGGCGATGAGTTCTTCGCGCTTGAGCGAACCCATCAGGTACGGCGGGGCGTCTTTGGGCAAGCTGCCGATCTGTTGCTGAATTTGATTGAGCCGTCGTACGGCGCCGCCGTAGTTGTTTTGGTGATGCGAGGTGATGAGCTTTTCCGAAAGCCCTTTGAGCTTGGTTGGATCAAAGGGTAACGGCTTGACTTGATGTACGCCCCGATAGGCGGGCGCCAGTTGCAGCGATGAACTGCCGCTTTGCTGACTGTTTTCAGCCATGACATGTCCTGTTTTGGTGAAATCCATGAGGGTTGCTGCCAGGCTTCCCTTGATGAGCGCTCCCATGACTTCTCGTCTGGTCATCTGATTCATCCCTATGCCTCCTTGTTATTTCGCCGTGACGGTGAGGTCATCACAATGCGTCACCGAATCGGCTTTGGTCCACAGGCCGACTTTCCCAGCGTCTTTGAATGTTTCGTCACTGGCCGCGATCTTCACTTCACCATCATAGTGGCCCGTCACCGGATCGCCGTTGAATTGATCATAGCGGGCATAGACGTTGTCTTTTTTTGTGAGTTGATAAGTAGCAAAGATCGCACCGCCTGATGAATGTCGCACCGGACGGAACGCCGGAGCGAATTCCGGTTCGAGCCCGAGCAGTGTCGAAGGCATGTTGCCCGCAACGAACTCCCCCCTGAGACCAAACCGACCATGAGCGTATTGGACATCAACGCCGAAGACGTTCTCGTTATTGTTCCCGCCGAGACCGGGCGGCAGTAGTTGATTGCCCAGTTGGACTGACACCCCAGCCGCCAAATTGATCGCCTCGAAGCGCTTTCGCAGGCGGAAGAGATAATTCAATTGGCGGTTGGAATCAACGAAGAAGCGATTGCCGTTGAGCACGGCGGCGAAGTATTGAACGTGTTTGAGAGCCGGTACATTCAAGAAATCGAGATCGCCAAGCAGGAGCGCACCACGATCCCGCTGGCCAGGAAAGAAGTAGCCAGCGAACATCGCGCGTTCGGGCGATTCGCGCACCGAGCTGGATTGCTGAATATCGAACCCAAATGGTTTGACGAACTGCCCAACTCTTAGCGTCAGGTGATCGCTGAGGTAATATTTCATGAAAGCATCGGTCACGAGTTCTTCCGGCGAACCGTCCGGCGCAGGATGATACTGAATCTCCAGCCCAAGGCCGAGCCGGTCGTTGATGCGCCCGGACCAGCGCGTCTCAATGCACGACAATCGGAAATTGGACTCGATGTCGGCAATGGTCGCGCCCTCATGCGGTAAGGTCGAGTAACGAGTCTGAATGAAGATCTCCGGTCGTGGCTTCAGTTCATTCTGGCGCTCGTCTTCTCCAAGATCGGGGCCAAGGATTCTTTCAATGAATGCCGATCGCGCCATCTCAGGTTTGGATCGCTCAGGACCAAGCGTTGTAGATGGCGCTTGCGCCGTTTCAGACTCAGCCGGAGCCACTGTCGCGAGTCGTCCCTGCGAAAGTTGAGCCTTCAACTGTGCCACTTCAGCCTTCAGAGACTCAACCTGCGCTTGGGCCCGCTCCAGCAGCTTCAGCGCTTCATCGAGCTTGGCTTCGAGTCGTTTCAGGCGCTCCTCCGATTCTGACGTTTGTAGTGGCGCGTTGCCTTGAGCCATGGCGAGGCCACACCGACAAATGGCGAGGATGATGAATAAGCTCACTCTCATTATCCGCATCATGTCCTCCTCAACATTGATCGGAATCAGCCATCGCCGAACGATTCTGCCCGGCGATGACGTGATCGGAGAGGGTTAGAGTCACCCCAGAGGCCCCAGCAATTCGCACCGTCGAAAATTTCATCATGTCAGGTCTCTCACGACGACTATGACCATCGGACGAGACCACCCCATGAATATCTGAGGTCCTCGACGTCGTCAATGGTCAGTTTTCGACTGCGATGGCGATGGGGTGCCTACTCCAGGTATGAGACCTGAAGTTGAAGAGAGGGAGGGACCCGATGCCCCAGAGATATCCCGCCCGCCTCGCCGAAATTGAGGGACACGCTCAATGACTGAAAGGCCGGAGGCGACCCTGCATGACCGATCCTGGCCCAAGCCGGACGCCGAGGGGAACATCGCCCTTGGCCTGCAGCGGTCTCCCCAAAGGACGGAAGCGCTGGGCGATACCGCTGTTGGCCGAGCGCTTCATGGAGTTGGGAGGAGTTGCCCCCGCTTCCCTTTCGTTGCGCCTCGTACGCCGGATCAGCTCACAAAAGCATCGGAGCCGTCCGCTCATGAGGACTCGGCGATGGCCGCGAGCGCCGCGCGATTCAAAAGCACGATGCGTTTCCGACCGATCTCGATCAGCCCTTGGGCCTTGAACCGGCCCAAGGCCAGGGTGACCGTCTCGCGATACACGCCGAGGAGTTCGGCCAGTTCCTGGTGGCTATAGCCGACGAGTTCGTCTTCATCGCCGGCGAGGCGGATCAACAAGCTGGCCAGTCGTGAGTCCACGCCCTTGAAGGCCAGCTCTTCCAATCGCTGCTCGGTCTCCATCACCCGACGCGCCAGCTCCTCGCAGATGCGGGCGGCGACCGGCGGCTTGCTCAGAAGAAGCCGGATGACATCCTGGCGGCTCATGACGCAAATCAAGCACTCATCCATCGCCTCGGCAAACGTGTCGTACATCCCCTGGCCCAAAATGGCCATCTCCCCGAAAAACGTCATCGGCTCCAGGATCTTCACCGTCAGTTTGCGTCCATCCGGCGAGAGACAATAGATCTGAACCCGCCCTCGCTTGAGCAGGAAAAGAACTTCGCCGGTTTCTCCCGGAATGTAAAACACGCGACCGGCCGGGCAAGTGATCATCGTTGTGGCCCGCTCGATGGCCATCAACTCCTCGCGGCTGAGGTCCTGAAAGATCTTCATCGCCGATAAGTATCCGAGCTTTTCGCTCAATCGCTCTCGCGCGACGTGATCCTCAAGGGCCACGGCGTCGGGCGAGGCGCGACGTTGACCGGTGATCCTTTTGGCGATGGAGGCGAAGGGATTGGACGGCATCGCGTGATCCTCCTTCCTCAAAGAGCTGATCCCCACTCTACCGCATCTTCGCGGAGGATTCAACCAAGCGACCGAGCCGCTCCCACAATTCTTCTTCCGACGGGTTGCCGAGGAAACACACTCGACCGTTGAGCACGTAGGTGGGCACGGCGAAGACGTCCACCCCATCCGCCGACGACTCGTCCAGATCAATGACGTGGACCGTGAGGGTGGGGAAGAGAGAATCCGCCAGGCGGGCCAGTCGCCGCGCTTCTTCACAATTCGGGCAGTGACGCGCCACGTAGACCTGGAGCAGGGGAAGACCGACGGGATCGCTCTCGCGTTTGTCTGCGTTAAGGCGCTTTGGCATCTTTGGCGCAGCGAAATCCCACGTTGTTGAAGCTGGCCTCGGGCGGACTCTTGCCCCGAAAGGCGACGCGATAGGCTCCGCAGTAGTTGGGCGAGCAGAACCATGAGCCGCCCCGCGCCACCCGCATCTCACCCGATGATGGACCTTGCGGATTCACAACGGGACTCTGCGTGTAGTAATCCTCGGCATACCAATCCGCCGTCCATTCCCACACGTTTCCCACCATGTCGCAGAGGCCGAAATCGTTTGGTGGGAAGGAGCAGACCGGCGCCGTGTAGTAATAGCCGTCTTCGAGCAGATTCCTGTCGGGCCAGTGACCCTGCCAGAAATTGGCCATGACCTTGCCTCCGGGTTTCAGCTCATTGCCCCAGGGATAGGTTTGACCTCGGCGGCCGGCGCGGGCGGCATACTCCCATTCGGCTTCGGTTGGCAATCGTTTGCCCGCCCATCGGCAATAGGCGAGCGCATCGTTCCAGGAGACGTGCACCACCGGATGATTCATCCGACCCTCGATGGTATCATCGGGCCCCAGCGGATGCCGCCAGTTGGCTCCTTCAACCCATTCCCAGTCTTTTGCACCTCGGCGAAAGACCCAGGATGCCCCTTTGCGCTCGGCCTCCGTCTTGTACCCGGTGGCTTGAACAAACCGCGCGAACTCCGCATTGGTCACTTCGTGCACATCAATGAAAAACGGCGAGAGTGTGACCCGGTGGACGGGCGTTTCGTCTTCATCAATCTCATGAGCCGGATCGGGAGCCTTCGCCCACCGGTGATGAGCATCGCCCGATGTGTGGCTCCGATAGGGGCTTCCCATCTCGAAGCTCCCGCCGGGTAAAAACTTCATCCCGGCAGGGGTGGTAGGCTCTCGCCTCTGCTGCTCTCTTGACCTCGCTTGCCGCAAGCGCGGCGAGAGTCCAATCCAGGTGACCGTCGCAAGCCCAAGAAGGCCGACGAGGATGAGAAGCCCATGAGCCCGACGCGATCGTGTGCCTTCAGTTCCCATGAGACGCACATTCTCCCTCCGACCCTGGCCCTGCCAGGCGTTCACGGACCGGCTGCGCTCTTGGCAGAAGCTCTACGCTCCGATTACGAGTCCGGCTCTAGGGCTTTTTCTTCCCGCACGGGTTGCATGGGTTTTGGCCTTTTTTCTTGGCGCACGGATTGCAAGGATTGGCGGGCTTTTTCGCCGGCTGACCCCGAAGCTCAGCCGCCGTGAAGACGTAGTCGGTCTTCTTCGCTCCGGCGTGACAGCTTGAGCACATCTGGGCTTGTTTGCTCATCCCCTCCATCTGGATGTTGCCCTGAAGGTCGGTCATGGCGTAGTACCAATCGCGACCGCGCTTCTCCATCACGTAGAGGGTCGTCAGTTCGCCGGGCTTCCCTCCGGCATCCTCATAGCCTTCCTTGATGAACGTGGCTCCGGTCTTAAACGGGAAGCGACCGCTTGTGATCGTGGTTTCTGCTGAAGGATTCGCGTAGGTGACGACGTACTTGCCGCCGTGCCCCACGCTCATGGCGGGCTCGGTCAGCTTCGACCAGCTCCGATAATGAACCGCGTGCGGATAGACTTTCCCGGTGACCTGGCCCTTTCCCGCACAGGAGTTGCAGGGATTTTGCGCCTTTTTCTTCTGGGCACACGGATTGCAGGGATTCTGCGGACGCTGGCGTGCTTTGTCGCGACAGGGATTGCACGGGTTCTGAGCTTGGGCGCGCGATTCCGGGGCGAGAGGGTTTTCGAAGCGGGCCGCATCCGACCGACCGCCGCCGAGAAGCAGATAGGATGAGCTAGCCGCGAAGGCAGCCACTGCGAGCGCCTTCGCTATCCGTTTCGTCCGATCCGTCATTTTTCTCCTCCTTATTGTTCGAAAATCTGTGCGCAAGATGGCGGCCAGTGTAGCTGTCCTCCCCCTTCGAGTTCAGTAAGGTAGATCACCGTCCGAAAGTTCCCCGACAAGCGTTCGGGCTGTGTAATCGAAATTACGGCTCCCTCGCCGAGGCCGTGACACAATGCCTCTTGCTGTTGGTGACGAAGACTTAGAATCGGGAGGGTGTCATGGAACGCGTGAAGGTTGAGAAGGCGATCCTCGGCGGATTCATCGCCACGCTGGTGATGACCATGATCATGTACCTGGCTCCCATGATGGGGATGCCGAAGATGGACGTGGCCGCCATGCTCGGCGGCATGATGAGCCAGACGATGCCCGAGCCGATGAGCGGCCTGTGGCTTCTGGGGATGATGCTGCACTTTGTGAACGGGTCGGTGATTTTTCCGTTGATCTTCGCTTTTTTGCTCTACAGCCGCTTGCCCGGCGCACCCTGGCGCAGAGGCCTCATCTGGGGCCTGATCCTCTGGTTTCTCTCTCAAGCCATGGTCATGCCGATGATGGGCGCCGGATTCTTCTCCAGTCATGCTCCGCAGCCGGTGATGACGGTCGTCGGGAGCCTGATGGGGCATATCATCTACGGCGCGATCCTGGCCCAAATGTATGGCAGGGAGCCAACGGCGAAACTCCAAACATCGTGAAGAAAAAGGCTGCCACGCGGACCATCGAGTCCGGTGGCTACAGGGAACGGCGCAGCTATGAATCAGGAGCAGAAGGTCTCGCCATCTCCTCGACGAAAGCCGGAGACATCAAAAATCGAACAGGGAACGTCGTCAGCGCAAGCGATTCGGAATATCGCTCCGCGGCGATCGTTTCTGGGCCTGATGATTGGCCTGATGACTGCTTCCATCGCCGGTGTGATGGGCGTGCTGTTTGCCGGATTCAGTCTCTTTCCGGCGTTCAAGAAGCTCTCCGTCGAACGAGACTGGACCGACGTCGCTCCGGTTGACGACATCCCCGATGGGGAGCCGGTCAAAAGGGCGGTCGTCATCTCGCAAGACGGCGGCTGGGGGCGTTTCAACACGCAGCAGCTTGTCTGGATCGTGAAAAACGGCGACCATCTGGTGGTCTACTCGGCGATCTGTCCCCATCTTGGCTGCACCATCAACGCCACGGATAGCGGGTTTATCTGTCCCTGTCACGGCAGCGCCTGGGCCCGCGATGGCCGCAAACTCGGCGGACCGACGCCGCGCGGGATGGATACGCTGGAGCATCGAGTGAAGGATGGCCTGCTTCAGGTGAGATACCGGTTCTTCCGGCAAGGCGTGCCGGATAAGCACGTCATCGCGTGAGGAGAGCAGCATGGCGAGTCTTTACGATTGGATTGATGAGCGCACGGGCGTCAAACGGATTTCACGCGCCATCCTGGATGAGCCGATTCGCGGCGGGGCGCGCTTCGCCTATGTCTTTGGCAGCGGCTTGGTCTTTCTGTTTTTGCTTCAAGCGGCCACCGGCATCTTCCTGACGATGTACTACGTGCCGTCGGCCGACCACGCGCACGCGAGCGTCGCCTATATCCAGAAGGTCGTGCCGATGGGAAGTATTATTCGCGGGCTCCATTCTTACGGCGCCAGCGCCATGATCATCATCCTGGTGGCGCATCTTGTGCAGACCTACCTCTTCGGCGCGTATAAACAGCGGCGCGAGTTGCTCTGGATCGTTGGCATTATCATGCTGCTCATCGTACTCGGTTTTGCTTTCACCGGCTATTTGCTGCCGTGGGATCAAGAGGCGTACTTCGGCACCAAAGTCGGAACGAGCGTGGCGGGCGAAGTCCCGGTCGTTGGCGAGGTGATGCAGCGCATCTTGCTCGGCGGCCACGATCTGACGACGCTGACGCTGTCGCGGTTTTTTGTCACTCATATTTTCTTGCTGCCGCTGGCGCTCCTGCTGCTCGTTGTGCTTCACCTCTACTTCTTTCGGCGGGCGGGCGCAGCCGGACCGTACCATCATCGGGATGATGCGAAGGTCGAACCGTTCTATCCGTATCAACTCTTCAAGGACATGCTTTTCATCTTCATCGTCTTCCTCGTCCTTTTGATTCTGGCGGTGAAGTTCCCGGCGCGACTCGGGCCGCAGGCCGATCCGACATCGGACTATCTCGCCCGACCGCCGTGGTATTTTCTGCCGCTCTTTCAACTGCTCAAGTATTTTCCGGGAAAGCTCGCTCTGATCCCGACAGTAGGTCTGCCGATGGTGCTCTTTGGGTTGCTCTTTCTGCTCCCGTTCATTGATCGCCGACCGGAGCGACACCCGCTTCGTCGGCCCATCGCCGTCAGTGCGTTGGCGTTGGCGTTGGGAGGCAGTGTCGCACTCGGAGCGCTCTCAAAATATCAGGATGCGACTCATCCCGAATTCAGCGCCAAGCTTCGCGCTCAAGAGGAAGAGGCGCGAGCCTTCATGAAGGCCTCTTTTGTTCCGCAGGAGATTGGACGTTCAATCCCAGTCAATCCGCCGATCGTCAAGAATCCTCCGGTTGTCGGGTCGCGGGTACTCAAGATCTACTTCGCCAACTGCGCCAACTGCCATGGCGCGGACGCCATGGGCGGCCCGATGGCTCCGGCTTTAGTGAAACTGGCCAAACATTGGCGTCTGACCAAATCTTTTTTGGTTGATTATCTGCTCGGACACACGCGAGAGCCCGCCCCCGGTTCCATGCCCAGATTCAAGCAGCTTATGCCCGAGGATCGAGAAGCCATCGCCGAGTGGCTGCTTGCGCTTGATAAACCGATCCGAGCGATGGAGCCCGAAGCTCCTGCCGTCGCGGCCGCGACGCCATCGGCGAAGGCGATTGAGCCCAAGAAGCGAACGACTACCCTCGGGGGTCCCCGTGCGATCTACAGATCGCATGGGGCGCCCTTGGAGCAGCCCGCGTTCCCGCCCCCTCCGGCCGCCTTCACCGCCCATTGCGCGTTCTGTCACGGCCCGCGCGGGGAAGGCAATATCGGGCCGCGACTGATCAGCATCACCGAAAAACCGAATCGCCGTCCCGAAGACTTGCTCAAGCTACTCACCGATCCGCGTGCATATGGCCTGAAGGATCCGATGCCCGCTCGCTTTCCCCAGCTTTCGGATGAGGACCGACGGCAAATCGTCGAATGGTTGTCCAAGTTGAAGTGAATCTGAAAACGCCATCATGGGAGTTTTGAGCTTGAAGTCTGAGGATTGTGACGTTGTTCATATTCTTTCTCCTCGGCATCGCGTATAGTGGCCGGTGGAGGAGAAAGCGATATGACGTTCCAAGACATCGAACGAGTGTTGGCTACGCTTGAATGTCCCTTTTGCTCGACGCGGAATTTCGACCTCAAACTTCGCTGTGATCTGGGCTATGAGCAATGCCTTCCCACAGTCCGGTGCCGACAGTGCGGCCATGAGTTTGACGCCGAACGGTTGATTCGCTCCCGAGGCCAAGGCGATCGGAGGTGAGTGATGGCCAAGATGACACTCAAAGGTACAATGCTGTGCGCTCATGAATGCTTGCCCGCGGCCACTGTTCGCCGGTTGGCACAATGGCCAGGAAACTGGATTTCATCATCATCAAAGTGGAACAGGCATTCTTGCCTGTTTCAGGAGAGCCACAGACAGGAATGTCTGTGCCGCTGATGACCTTGAGCATTTCGCCCAGGAGAGCGAACGTTCTGGAGAACCCGTCTGCTTCCCGGACATCCCGGAATGTCGGCCCTCAGGTGATTCAGAGGAGCGAGTGTGAAGCAGTTCATAGTGTGGGCAGGATGGTCTTCGTATACTGGTCGTCGGAGTTCAACATGAGGAACGAGAAGTTATGGAGATCAGGGACATCATCATCCTGCTGTTTATCTTCTTCCAGGCGAGCCTCGGGCTGCTGCTCATTGGGCGTTTCTTGATGGACGCCTGGCGCAGCCTGAGGAGCAAAACGGACAGGAGGGAGGCGAAGAACCAGGTATGACGGCATACAGGGACATGCTCACAGATGTGGAGTTGGCTCAGGCGTCGGCGGCGGGTGATGTGTCCGCGTTCGAAGAACTGTACCGGCGCCATCGGCGAAAGGTCTATAGTCTTTGCCTGCGAATGCTGGGCAATGTGCCCGATGCCGAGGATCTCACCCAGGAAGTCTTCCTGCAGCTCTATCGCAAAATCGGGACGTTCAAAGGCACGGCGGCCTTGAGCACCTGGCTCTATCGGCTGACGGTCAACAAGGTGTTGATGTACGTGAGAACTCATCGCCGAAAGCACCGGGAACAGCTCACCGAAGGTGAGGAGATCGCGCAGAGGGAGGCGATGATCCGGCCGAGACAGAATGGCTCTCTCAGTGACAGGATTGATCTGGAGCGAGCCATTCGCCGCCTGCCGCCTGGCTATCGCGCGGTCTTCCTGCTTCACGATGTGGAAGGATACGAGCACGACGAGATCGCTCGCATTTTAGGCATTACTGTCGGCACAACCAAGTCTCAACTGCATAAAGCGCGGATGAAATTGCGCGAGCTGTTGGGAGCGGATGCGTCCGGTCACTCGCCGCTTGGCCAGCCCTGCGGGTCTCTGCTCGTGAATGAGAAGGAGGTGATCCGGGGCGGAGCGTAAAAAGATCGGTTCCTTCAACACAGTCCTCTTTTCGCTGATTGCTGGAGAGATCTAGTTAAGAGGGAGAGGAGGAAGAACGTATGTCAATGCCGGTCGTTCAGAATAGTCTCGTGGCTTATGAGCCCATGCCCAGGCGCGGCATTGAGGGCGACATCAGCCGAATGATTAAAGAGCGACTCATTGGAGTCAGCCGGTGGGCGACCGAGGCTCGGACGGCCGTGGCGGCTCATGCGGCTCATGATAACCCCATCCTGATTGAAGGTGAGCCGGGAACAGGGAAGGAGTTCGTGGCCCGCTTGATTCATGAGTGCAGCGCTCGCCGTCACGGACCTTTCGTCACTCTCTCCTGCGATTCGGTTTCCGAAGAATCAGTCGAAGCCGCGTTGTTCGGTTCGGTCCGTGAGTTGCCGTCTGGGGGCACTCGCACTCAGAAGGGGCTGGTCGAAAGGGCCAGGGGCGGGACGCTTTATATCAGCGGGATCTCCACTCTCTCGCCTCTGTTGAAGACCGAGATCGCCCGATTAATTCAGCATCAGGAGTTTCGCCGCCCGGGAGATAGTGTGCTTGAGACAGCAGATGTACGGGTGATCCTCGGTTCTACGCCAACCTCACCATCGAGTCCGGGAATGTCATGGGCCTTGGCAAGCACGGCCCTGACGCTCCATGACATTTTGGTTATTCCTCCGTTGCGTCGAAGGCAAGCCGACATTGAGCCGCTGAGCCGACACTTCGTTAAAGAAGCATGTCAGCGACTGGGGAAAGAATTGAGGGACATTTCTCCTGACACGCTCGCCCACTTGAGCCGGTATGATTGGCCGGGCAATGTCGGTGAGTTAAAGAAGGTCATAGAGGATATGGTTCAGCAATCGAGACCGCCCTGCCTCGATCCCTCCCTGCTGCCGGCCCACCTGCTCGACCCCTTGAAGGTCAACGGCAACTCCCTGCCCGCCTCGGGGATCAACTTGAGCCAGGAGCTGGAGCGATTGGAGAAGTCGCTTTTGTGTACGGCCTTGCGACAGTGTCAGGGCAGGCAGATGAAAGCCGCCGAATTGCTCGGTCTCAAACGGACCACACTCCACACAAAGCTCAAACGCTATGGGATCAATTGGAGGTCGTTCAAGTAATCAGCCGTCGGCAATCGAGGCATATACGGATGACTCCGAGGCCGTTGCTTTCCGAAATCCTGGAAGTTTCTCCCGAATTTCTGGATTCATTTCCAGGGGATTTTTGCCAGATGTGTGGTGTGAGAGGACTTGCTCTCACACGCTAATTGGTTCAGAGCCAGTGAGAAGCGGGCAACCCAGTCACGTCGTAATTTCGGCACCGAGCGTCAAATTTTCGACAAATTCAATGGCATGAGAATTGCTCCTTACTAAGCAGGATGGTTGTTATCTGGAAACCAAACCATGGAGGACGGCACGTATGAGGAAAAAGAAGAGAGGCATTACCTGGACACCACTGCTGCTGGCTCTGGCGTTTGTAGTGATCGTGGCGGCGCCGTTAGCCTCGAGGGCTCAAGAATCGGCCGGCAGCATTGAAGGGACGGTGACCGATCCCACAGGGGCAGTCATTCCCGATGCGACCGTGACTGTGACGCAGGTAGCTACCGGCCGCGTCTTCACCACCACGACCAGTCGGGGTGGCGTTTATGCGGTGCGGTTCCTTCCACCCGGTGAGTACGAGGTGAGAGTGGAAGCGCCTGGATTTAAGACCGGGGTTCGCAAAGTCACGGTCGTCGTGGGAACGACAGCGGTCGGGGACCTGAAACTCGAAGTCGGAACACCCACTGAAGTGGTCACCATTGAGGCGGAGGAAGTTCAGGTCAACACGGTTCGGTCGACGATTGAAGGCGCTATCACGTCCCGACAGATTGATGAGCTGCCGCTCAATGGGCGCAACTATCTGGACCTGGCGCAACTGGAGCCGGGCGTTCAGGTGGTGGACGCGGGCGGGTTCGATCCCACCAAGAACGGCTTGAGCGGCATTGGCGTCGGCGGGCGCTCAGGTCGAACGACTCGCATTCAGGTGGATGGCATTGACATCACCGACGAAGTCGTCGGGACGACGACGCAGAATATCTCGCAGGATGCGCTGCAAGAATTCCAATTGAGCCGGAGCACCTTCGATCCCTCCACCACCTTGACGTCATCTGGAGCGGTGAATGTGCTGACGCGCAGCGGGACCAATGAGTTTCATGGCAGCGGCTTCTTCTTCCGCGACGAAGAGGTGGCGGCTTTCCCCGGAACGACCCGAGATCCCGAGAATCCGAGTCCAGAATTCGACCGCGAGCAGATTGGCTTCCGGGGCGGTGGACCTTTCGTCAAGGACAAGGCGTTCTTCTTCTTGAACTACGAGCGGAATAATCAAGATGATACGCGATCGCTGTCGAGTTTCGACTTCCCGCAGTTCCGCGGGCCGGCGGCGGCTCCGTTCGATGACCGCATGTTCCTGGGGCGGGTGGATTGGAACATTACATCGAGCGCTCGAGCGTTCGCCCGCTTCAGCCACAACTGGAATAAAGGAATTGCCGACATCGGCGGCGGGAATCAATCGCCCTTCAGCAACCAAAACATCACCAATGTCACGGCCCTGGGCGTGGATGGGACCCGCGGTCGGTGGGCCTTTTCCGGACGGTACGGTCACACGAGCTTTGACAATCACATTGATGCCAGCGAAGTGGCCGGCATCAAGTTCTTCAAAGTTGACGGCAAACCTCTCCTCCTCAGCGTGGGCGACCTGGAAATTGGCCCTGATCTGCTGGCTCCGCAGCGGACATTCCAAACGTCGGATCAGTTCAAGGGGGATGGCAGCTACGTCTTTGGCAACCATACACTGCGGTTCGGCGTCGAGTTCAACCAGATTCGCATGAACGTCTTTGCCGCGTTCTTCGGCAATGCGCCGTTGATCATTGGTGAATTCAACGAGGATCTGAGGCAGCAGGTCATTGCTCGGGGCGGAAATCCCTTCAATCCTTTGGAGTATCCGCTGGCCGATGCCACCATTGCTAATGGCCTTGGGTTCTTCTCCGAAATCGCCAACAATGGGCGACCGTTCGGCGGGAAGAACAACCTCAGGTTCGCCTGGTATGTCGGAGATACCTGGCGTAAGGCGTACGGTGAGGGGAAGAACATCACGATTAACTATGGCGTGCGCTACGATCTGGAGTCGGGCCAGGTCAATGATGATGAGTTCATCAATCGGCAGCGGCGGAAGGCCGGGTTGGATCGCTTCTTTGGACCCGCCGGACTGAAGGTGAATCAAGATGATAATAACTTCGGCCCCACGGTTGGCATTGCCTGGGATCCGATTGGCGGCGGGAAGACGGCGATTCGCCTGGGCGCGGGGATCTTCTATGACACCAACATCCTGAACAACACGCTCTTTGAGCGCAACGACTTGATCCCGGCGGGCATTGGGGAGATCGACTTTGATCTCTTTACGCCCTTTGTCGGGCCGGATGGGCGGCCGATTGACATTGGTGGCTTCCCGGCAGGGGATTATTCTTCGCTGGCGGGACGGCCGCTGCGGGAAGTGGTTGGAACACTGCGACGATTGCATGACGCGTTGCAAGCCGCCTGGTCAGGCGTACGATTCGATCCCAATGGCGATCCACAATTCTTGACCAATCGTTTCGCCGTGGGGTTCTTCACCAACCGCTACTCGCAGCCTTATTCGTTCCATTTGAACGTCGGCGTTCAGCGGGAGATCCGACCGGGTCTGGTTTTCTCGATTGATTATGTGCGCAGCCGAGGCGTTCACTTCTACTTGACTCGCGATGCCAACCGACGGTTTGCTGCCGATACATTTGATCGAGCGCGGGCCGAGGCGCAGATTCGGCGGACGCTCGCTCGCTTCGGGGTGAACACGATTGACGAAGCGATCGCGGCGGGCGCGACGATCGCCGATTTCGGCCTCTTCCACGCCTTCCCGGGTGTGGATCCCACCTTCGCCAATGTGTGGGAGACACAAACGTCTGGGCAGTCCAAATACAATGCGCTGCAGTTCAAGCTCGATGGGCGGCTGACGAATCTCTCGCCCGTGGTGAAGAACCTGTACTTGGGCGTCGCGTACACGCTGTCGCGCTACACGGCCACAGCGGGCGACATTGACTTCCTGAATCGGCCGGTCAATAACGACAACATCCTCTTCGCCAATGGACCTTCAGGGTCAAGGAGCATCCTGACCGGAGCCATCTCGGCCGGCGATCGAACGCATCAACTGGTGATCAACTCCATCCTGGATTTTCCGCGCGGGTGGACGATCTCCAGCATCTGGCGCGTGGCCACGGCCTTCCCGGAATCGCTCACGCTGCCGGCCGTCTTTGGCGGGAATACCGATATCTTCACCATTGATCTGGAGGGCGACGGACGGCGCGTGCAATTCCTGCCCGGAACGAACCGCGGCTCGTTCGGGCGCGACGTTGGGAGCATTGAAGAGTTGAACCGCCTTATCACGCAGTTCAACAGTCAAGTTGCAGGGAAGTTCACGCCGGCGGCGCAGCAACTGATCAACGCGGGGCTGTTCACGGCGGATCAATTGAGGCGTCTGGGGGCAGTCGTTCCCTCATTGGCATTGGCGCCGACGAACAATCCGATGAACGATTCATTCATCACGACGGACGTGCGCATCGCCAAGAAGTTCACCTTCTACGACGAGCACATCACGGTGGAGCCGATGGTGGAAATCTTCAATCTCTTCAACATCGCTAACTTCGAAACGATCTCCGGTGAACTGGGCGGCGCTCCGACCGATATCAACGGCCAGGCGCAGCGGCAGCGGCGCGGCATCGGTTCGGGCAGTTTCGCTCAGGGCATCCCGCGCAACATCCAGTTTGGATTGCGCGTCTCGTTCTGACGTTAAACCGTTCAACCAAACCGGCGGGGCGGAAAGAGGCGCCCTCTCGCTTTCCTCCCGCCGGAGGTTCACATTAGGAGGTGCAACATCATGAGGTCAATGAACTGGAGAACACGGTTCCTCGCAATACCCGTGGCGCTGGCTCTGTGCAGCGCCGCAATGTCTCAAACGACCACCTCGCGGCTCGATGGTAGCGTCAAAGAGATGGTAGCGTCAAAGATCAGACCGACGCCGCCATCTTTGGAGCCACGGTCACGCTGACCAATGTCACGACCAATGAAACGATCACTACCACGACCAAC
>BEHK01000010.1 GCA_002898775.1 bacterium HR08
TCGCGCCCGTCGGGCCGAGATCCGCTACGCGCTCTCGAACTCCTTCGGCTTCGGCGGCACCAACGCCGCCTTGCTCTTCAAGCGGTACGAGGAATGAGCGTATGAAGATCATCGTGTGCCTGAAGCAGGTCCCCAAGCGCGATCTCGCCTTACGCCTCAACGAGGCGGGGACGTGGATCGCAGAAGCCGATCTGAGCTGGGAGATCAACGAGCCGGATGCTTATGCGCTCGAAGAGGCGTTGCGATTGAAAGAGCGCCTGGGGGGAGAGGTCATCGTGTGTTCGCTCGGACCGGCGCGCGTCGAGCAAGCCCTGCGGGAGGCGCTCGCCAAAGGTGCGGATCGAGCGCTGCACCTGCTGGATCCGGCCTTCGAAGGGCTGGATGCGTTCAACACGGCGCGCGTGCTTGCCGAAGCGTTGCGCCGCGAATCGTTCGATCTCATCCTCACGGGACTGCAATCGGACGACCACGGGTATGCGCAGACGGGCGTCATCTTGGCGGAACTCCTCGGGCTCCCGCATGCGACGATCGTCATGCAGATCGAGGTGCTCGATGGCCGATTGAAGGTGAAGCGCGAGCTGGAGGCCGGATGGTTCCAATGGGTCGAGCTGCCGCTCCCCGCACTCCTGACGATCCAATCCGGGATCAATCAGCCGCGCTATGCGACGCTCAAAGGCATCATGGGCGCCAAGAAGAAGGAGATCCGGCGCCTGGCGCTCGCCGACCTCGGCCTCTCGGCCCAAGAGCTGCGCAACAAGCAGGAACTGATGCGCGTCTTCTTCCCCACGAAGGCGAAGCGCACGGAGTTCCTCGAAGGCACGCCGGAGGAGATCGCTGCCCGACTCGTCGAGAAGTTGAGATACGAAGCGAAGGTCTTGTGAGGAAGGAGCGGACATGAAGATTTTCGTCCTCGCTGAACATCGCGACGGTAAGCTCAATCGGGCGACCTGGGAGGTGATAGTGGCCGGGCAACACCTGGCCGCTCACTTGAAGGGATCGGTCTCGGCCGTTCTCCTGGGGCGCGACATCCGAGGACTGGCCGAAGAGCTGGCCGCGAAGCGGCTCCACGAGGTCCTGGTGGTCGAAGATGAACGATTGGCCGAATACACGCCTGACGGATATACGGCAGCGCTCATTGAGGTGATCCGTCAAGAGGCTCCCGCCTTCGTCCTTATGAGCCATACCTATCAAGCGCGCGATTTCGCGCCGAAGCTGGCGGCGGCGCTCGGCAAAGCGCTGATCAGCGATTGCCTCGGATACCGCGTGGACGACGGAACGGTGATCTACACGCGGCCGATCTTTCAGGGGAAGATCCACGCCGATGTCCGATTCGCGGATGATCCCCCATATCTGGTCACCTTTCAAGCGGGGGCTTTTCGCGCGGATGAGATTGAAGCGGCCTCTGAGCCGGTCCCCATCCGCGCGATCCCGATTGATCTGAGTCCGGTGCCGATTCGGACGCGTCCGCTGGAGGTCTTTCGCGAGGCGAAGCAAGCCGTGGACCTCAGTTCAGCCGAGCGTATCGTCGCCGTCGGGCGCGGCATCAAGAGCGAGGAGAACTTGGCCCTGATCCGTCAGCTCGCCGAGGCCCTCAATGCGGAGATCGGAGCCTCGCGCCCCGTGTGCGACAGCGGATGGCTCCCGATGGATCGTCAGATCGGCAGCTCCGGCCAGACGGTCTCGCCCAAGCTCTATCTGGCTATCGGCATTTCCGGCGCGATCCAGCATGTCGTCGGGATGAAGGGTTCGCGCACCATCGTCGCCATCAATAAGGATCCGGAAGCGCCGATCTTCGATATCGCCGATTATGGGATCGTCGGCGACCTCTTCGAGATCGTCCCCGCGCTCATCAAGGCGCTGAAGCAGCTCAGGGAATGATTCCACGGCCGAAGCGGCGCCTTCAGGGCCTTCTCGGCCGCCTGCTGCGCCTGAAAGCACTCACAGCCTCTGCTATCCCGCACGGCCTTCAGGTCGCGTCGCGCCCGCGCCCACCCATCCGCATGACGCCGCGCCATGTGCCCGCCCCGGCGTCTCCCGCAGCCGGACAATGAAAAGCAAATCGGCGAAACGCGCCCGACACGCCCTCGGTCGGGCGCACAGCGCACCCTCCGTTTGGTATAATTGCTTCTGACACCATGGACATGAGAGGAGGTGGCGGAGATGAGAGGATGCGCCTGGGGGGTCTTCCCCTTCGGATTCGGCTTTTACATGGACTGGAAGGATCTCGAGGACTTCTGGCTCTTCGGCCGCCGCTTCTACACGCGCCGGGAGAAGATCGAGTATCTGAAACGGCTTAAAGAGAAGCTGGAGCGAGAGCTGCAAGGGATCGAGGAGCGCATTCGGGACCTGGAGGCCCAGGAGGCGGCGTCCCGATGATCTCTCGGTACGAGAGAGCGGCCGAATGAGCCGTGAGAAGCCTCGCCTTCTCCTCCATCCTCCCTTGCGGTCTCTGGACGATGCCCACCTGCACCGTCGCGTCTATGAGTTCGCCGACCTCTCGTCCTACTCGTTTTGGGAGCGGTGGAGCATCCGGGCACTCGGCGTGCTCGGCTACTGGTGGATCGCCGCCTTCGGGCGCACGATTCGATGGACGGTCGTGGATGAGCGGTACTATGAAGAGATTCGCCGCGCGGGCAAACGCATCATCTACGCGTTCTGGCATAATCGCATCTTCCTGGCGACGTGGTTCTGGCGGCACCGGGGCATCGTCGTGATGACGAGCCAGAGCTTCGACGGCGAGTACATCGCGCGATTCATTCAGCGATTCGGATATGGAGCGGCGCGGGGATCGTCCACCCGAGGCGGGAATCGCGCGCTGCTTCTGATGGCCGCGTGCCTCCATCGCGGTCTTGATGTCGCGTTCACCATTGATGGGCCACGCGGGCCGGTGTATGTGGCCAAACCAGGCGCCGTGATGCTCGCCAAGCTGACGGGTCAGGCCATCTTGCCCTTTCACATCTCGGCCGAATCGTTTTGGGAGCTGCCGAGTTGGGACCGCTTCCAAATCCCCAAACCCTTCACACGGGCGGTCGTTCTGCTGGGACCACCGATCACGGTTCCCGCGGATGCCGATGAAGCGCTCCTTGCGCGGAAACGCGCCCAATTGCAGGCCACACTCGATGCGCTCCGCGAGCGGGGCGACCGATGGTTCCAAGCGTGAGCTCCGACCCCCTCACAAGATGATGCGCTCGTTGCCCACGCGGCGCGTGACGTGTTGGCGATCGAGGTATTCGAGGAGAGGAATGGCATACTTGCGCGACACCCCCGTCAGCTCTTTGAACGTGCCCACATCGAGCCGCTCGCTGATGGCCTTCCGCGCGCGCACGCGTTCGATAAGCGCGCGAAGGGCTTCAGCCGCGAAGGTGTGCTCGCCCACGCGTACGAGCGCTCCTCGATGAAGGAGTCGGTGATAGAGCTTGCGCGCCTTCTCGGGATCGAGCTGAAAGTGAGCGATCACCTCTTCCAGGACCGGAGGCTGCCACCCGGCTTGCTCAAAAGCCTCGAGAAGCTTCCGCTCGATCTCCGCCTCTTCGTCCGAGAGCTGCACGACATGCGTCGCCAAGCGCACCCATTCGCGCTCGGCTCGAAATTCGGGCTCCTGACACAGTCGCGCCAGAAGCTCTGAGATGACGGACTCCGGGATCTCGCGCGGGAGAAGCGCGCGCGCGTCGCGGCGCGGCATCCCGGGATCCAATGGGTGCTCGCGATGGAACGCCGCGAGCGCATGCCTGAGCTTCCCCCGCATCGCCTCATAAGCAGCGCGCGACAGGAAATGGCGCGGGGTGCTCGCGATCTCAACGAGGCGTCCCGCCGCGACGTGGGCGCGCAGAGCGTCTTCGAGCTGAATCGCCGTCAAATCCGTGCGCGCGGCGAGTTCAGGATAACTCCGCCCCCGTTCCCCGGCCATCTCCACCCAGAGCGCGAGCCGCTCTCGCGCATCCGCGGCCTCCAACCGGAGCCGCGTGGTGATGACCGCTTCTCTCCCTTCGACCGCCGGGCGAAAGGCCCGGTGCTTCTCCGGCAAAGCATCGAGAATCTCCCCCCCGCCGATGGTGAGCGGCGGCGAATAGCGTCGAACGATGAAACGATCGCCAGGCAGCGCGAACGTGGGTGTCTCCAAGCGAAATTGAACGAGGCCGGACTCGCCGGGCCGCAGCTCCGCGCGATCCAGCAGGACGACGCGCGCCAGGATCTCGGCCGTCCCCACATGAAGTCGAAGCCGCGCGCGCGTCTGCAGCGCCTGAGGTGCCGTGGGGAGCAACTCCAGACGGGCGTCAATCAGCGAGGTGGGGACGAAGCGACGGCTCGCGACGACGACCTGACCGCGCTCGAGCTCTTCGACAGCGACCCCGTGCAGATTCATCGCCGTCCGTTCTCCGGCCACGGCGACGGAGACGGAGTGCCCATGCACCTGAAGGCCGCGAATCAGCGCGCGACGCTGGAGGGGGAGGATGTCCACCTCATCGCCCACGGCGAACTGCCCGGCGATCAGCGTCCCCGTCACGACGGTCCCGAAGCCCTTCACCGTGAAGACGCGATCAATGGGCAAGCGCGGGACGGCTTCGCGTCGCTTCTCGGTGACCGTCGCGGCCACGCGCGCGAGCGCGTCCTTCAACGCCTCGATCCCTTCCCCGGTGCGCGCGCTGACCCGGACGATGGGTGCTCCCTCCAGAAACGATCCGGCCACGAGCTCGCGCACCTCCGCCTCGACCAGCTCGAGCATCTCCGCGTCCACCAGATCCGCCTTAGTGATGGCGATCAGCCCGGATTTCACGCGCAAGAGCCGACAGATGTCGAAATGCTCGCGCGTCTGCGGCATCACCGATTCATCGGCCGCGACGACCAGCAACACCAGGTCAATCCCATGTGCGCCCGCGAGCATGTTCTTCACGAAGCGCTCATGCCCGGGAACATCCACGAATCCGAAGCGCGTCTCCCCGAGCGTGAGGAAGGCGAAGCCGATGTCAATCGTGATCCCTCGCTCCTTCTCCTCCTTCAGCCGATCCGTATCAATGCCGGTCAGCGCCTTCACCAAAGCCGTCTTGCCGTGATCAATGTGACCGGCGGTGCCGACGATGATATGCCGCATCGCTGCCGCCCTCCCACGATCTCCGTTCCATCCCTCGCGGACGCGCGACGTTCGCCCGGAGGCGCTACGGCCTCTCGGGCTTCCGCTCTCCGGGTCTCCCCGCAGGCTTCCCGCTCTTCCCTTTCTCCTCGGGTTCCGGCTCGATGTCGCCGATCTCGATCTTCCCGCTGAATCGGCGATAGTTCGTGTAGCGAATCACCATGCGGACGCGAACGGAACGTCCCGGGAAATCCAAGACGTCGTCCGCGTAGGTGTAGGTCGGGAACCACAGCTTGTCCTCGATGTTCTCCCGATAGGTCTCAAACCGCGGGAACTTATTCTCCCGATCCTCGGGCAAGCCTTTGCCCTGGACCTTCACGATCATCAGGTCCACCGTATCCACCCAGATGCGTCCCTGGAAGTATCGCTCGTGCATCTTCTTCGGATCGGGCGGACGTCGAGGGCGAACATCGAAGACGTAGGTGTCGATCTCATCAATGCGCTCGCGTCCGACATAGGTGACGACGTATTTGGGGAGGTCCTCCAGCCCCAGCGCGAACGGCTGAATCCCGGCGAAATCGGCGAAATCGTATTGCGTGACGACGATCTCGCGGAGTGTGGGAACGGGGAAGTAGAGGATGCGCTCCTCTCGCTCGCCCCGATCGTTCACGATGATCTCGGAGACGCGCCGGAATTCCCCCGTCACGAGATCGCGTGGCCCGAGCGTTTGAATGGTGATGTCCTGTCGGAAGAGGAAATTCTTGAACTCCTGGCGCAAGCGGCTCTCGTTCTCGGCGAACTTTCGGATGATCTCCTCAACGGGGACCCCATCCACGGTTTGCGTGGCGCCGACCGATTGACCGACGGCGCGCATCGGGGTGGAGAGGGATCCGAGGAGCAGGAGGAGGACCCACGCGCCGTGAGCCGTCCGATGTCGCCGCATAGGCATCGCGTCACCTCGCACGCTTTCTATTTTACCGAACTCAAGGCGATGTTCGCACATGGCCGCCACCGCACAGGACAGATGCGCCCGTTGGATGGGGCGCTGCCTCCTGCGCCCAGCTCACCCGCGCCCTTCCCAGGCTTCGCGCAACGCCTCGCCGATGACGTGGAAGCAGAAGAGGACGAGCACCATGGTCCCGGCCGGGAAGATGAACAGCCAGGGCGCAACGCTCATCGCCTCGACGCCATCGTGGACGAGCGTTCCCCAGCTCGCCTGCGGCGCTTGAATGCCCAAGCCGAGGAAGCTGATGAAGGCCTCTTGCAGCATGACCGAAGGGATGGTGAGCACCGTGTAGGCGAGGATCGGCCCGCTCGCATTCGGGATGAGGTGGCGGAAGAGGATATGCCACGTTCCGGCTCCGGCCGCGCGCGCGGCTTCGACGAAGAGCTCATTCTTGAGCGCCAGGACCTGCCCGCGCACGATTCGCGCTAGCGTCAGCCAGGAGACAGCTCCCAGGGCGACGAAGAGTAGGACCATGCGCACACCCGGGCCCCGCAGCCACTCAGCCCACGCCCCCTCCGGATGCCATCGGAGGAGACGGATCAGGGGATCCACGACCTCCGGCTCCGCAAAGAGCGCCATGAGCACGAGCACGAGGAAGAGGTAGGGGAGCGAGAACAACAGATCAACCACGCGCATCATCACGTCGTCCACGCGCCCGCCGAGGTATCCGGAGAGGGCGCCGTAGAGGGTGCCGATCACAGTCGAGAGCACCGTGGCGACCAGCGCCACGAGCAGGGAGATGCGTCCGCCATAGAGGAGGCGCGCCAGGAGATCGCGCCCCAAGATGTCCGTCCCCAGATAATGTCCATTCGAGAGGCTCGGGGGGGAGAGCCCCAGGTCCAGATCGGTCTGATCGTATCCGTAGGAGAGCCACATCGGGCCGATCACGACGGCGGCACTGATGAGGGCGAGGATTCCGATCGCCAGAAGAACCGAGGGACGTTGAAGCGGCGCCCTCGTTCTGACCGACGACGGCTCCTCCCCATCTTGCCGATGCTCGCGGCAAACGGATTGTTCTCGATTCATGAGGGCGTTCATCTGAAGGTGACGCGCGGATCCAGGCGCGCCATCGCGATGTCCGCCACCAGATTGAGCACGATGAGTAAGACCGACGTGAGTGAGACGATCCCCAGGATCAACGTATAATCGCGATTGAGCGCGGCCTGGACGAAGAAATGGCCGAGCCCCGGGATGGCGAAGATCTTCTCGATGACGACGGTTCCCGCCAACAGGAACGCCAGTGAGGGACCGGTGAACGAGAGCACGGGCAGCAGGGCCGGACGCAAGGCGTGCCGCAGAAGGATCGTGCGTGGGCGAAGCCCCTTGGCGCGAGCCGTTCGGATATAGTCCTGCGCGAGCGCCTGTTGCAACCCGCTCTGTGTCAGGCGCGCGATATAGGCGATATAGGCCGCCGAGAGCGTGAGCACGGGCAGCACCAGATGGCGCCCTTCTCCCCATCCGGCCGGGGGAACCCAGTAGAGCGTCAGACTGAAGAGTAGGACCAGGAGCGGCCCGAGCACGAAATTCGGCGTGCTCACGCCGAAGACGGCCAACCCCATCAGCGCGCGCACCCACACGGCTCTCGGTCGAAGAGCCGCCCCCATGCCGAGCGGTATACCGATGCCCAGAGCCAACGCATAAGCCGCAAAGCCGATCGGCGCGGAGACGCGAAGGCCGCGCCACAGGAGCTCGCGCACCGTCACCGCGGGATACCGATACGAAGGACCGAAATCCAGACGCGCGAGCCCCCGCAGGTAGTTCACGTATTGCACATGCCAGGGTTGATCCAAACCATAATGGCGATCCAGATGCGCCTCGATCTCCGCCGGGAGGGCGCGCTCCCGACGAAAGGGCTTCCCCGGAGCCCACCGCACCAGGAAGAACGTGAGCGTGAGAATGAGCCACAGCAGCGGAAGGGCGAACAGAAGACGCTTGAGGACGTACCGGCCCATATCATCGCGCCCGAGTGACGGCCTGGAGATCGAACGCCGTCGCCGTCCTCTCCACGACGACGAACTTCAAAGGATGCCGATCGAGGATGTTCGCATGCCATCCTCGAACATACGGTTTGCGAAGGAAGCTCGCCACCGAGCTGTAAATGGGGATGATCGGCATATCCTCGAGCAGGACGTGCTCGGCGCGCGCCAAAAGCGCCATCCGCCGACGCGCATCCGGTTCAGCATTAGCCTGCTGGACAAGGCGATCGTAGTCCGGATTCCTCCATCCGGTGGGATTGTTCGGGCTCGTCGAGAGCATGGAATCGAGGAAGCTCGCCGGATCACTGAAATCGGCCGAGAAGCTCCGTCGCGCGAGGTCGAAGTCTCCAAGCCGCACGGTCTCCAGATAGACTTGCCACTCCTGAGCGATCAACTCGATGCGAATCTGGGGGAAGACGCGCCGCCACTCAGCCTGAAGCGCTTCGGCGATCTGCGCATGCAGCGCGCCAGCGTTATAGAGATAGCGCAGGCGAAGGCCGCGTCCCTCCGGGTATCCGGCGGCGGCCAAGAGCCGCCGCGCTTGTTCCGGATCATACGCCACGCCCTTCGGGCGCGGATAGAGGCCGTGGAAATCCGAAGGGGTGAACGCCCCCAAGGGCTGCTGTCCGGCCGCGAGCAATCGCCGACAGAGGCGCTCCCGATCAATAGCCAGCGCCAGCGCGCGCCGCACCCGCCCATCGTCCAGCGGTGGACGACGCACGTTCACCAGCAGGAAATAGCTCAGCAGATATGGTCCGGAGACGTAGTCTCGCGTCCGGCGTAAGAGGCGCAGCGCATAGGGAGGCAAGAGCCCGCTCACCAGGACGTCCACTTCACCCCCCTTGTAGAGATTCAACAACGTCGTCGCCTCATCATAGGGATAGAAGATCACGCGCTCCAGTCGCACCCGCGCGGCATCCCAATAGAGAGGATTCTTCTCCAAGACAACGCGACGTCCCGGCGTGAACTCCACAAGTCGGAAGGGCCCATTGCTCACGATATGCTCCGGGCGCGTCCACGCGCGCCCATGCCGTTCGACGGCCTCGCGGGGGACCGGCCGATAGATACCGAGGCTGGTGAGCTTGAGGAAGAAGGCCGTGGGGACCTCCGTCTCCACCTCAAGCGTATGCTCATCGAGGGCGCGCACCCCGACGTCTTCGGCCCGCAACGATACGGCCTCCCACACGAAGCCCTCCAGGCGACGACGGAGCCGCTGAAGGCGAGGCTCGGCGTCTGACCCCTCGCCGCGTCGGATTCGATCCGCCTCCTCGGCCGTGAGCAGAAGATCGCGCCCGAATTCGTCCCGGAGGAATCGCCCGGTCCGCCGATCCCGAACCTTGAGCTTCCCCGTGTTATAGGCCTCAGCGTTCTTGATGTAGTAGAGCAGATAGGCATTGGGCGAGGCCGTCTCTGGCGCCAGGGCGCGACGCCAGGAGTACACGAAATCCCAAGCCGTCACCGGACGTCCAGTGCTCCATCGGGCCGCACGCCGCAGATGGAACCGAAACCGCATGGCGCGCGCGTCCACCTCCCACGCTTCGGCAACGGCCGGAATCGGTTCCAGCGTCACCGGGTCATATTCGGTCAGGCCCTCGAAGAGATTGATCAAAATCTGCTCCTCGACGCTCCCCGGGGCCCGATGCGGATCGAGCGACGCCGGATCGGCGCCGTTGCCCACGCGGAGGACGGCTTCCTCAGGCGGCTCGATCTTCCCGAAGTACGCGGCCGGAGGCGCACATGCGCTCAGCAGCAGCAACCCGACGGTTATAGACGCAAGCCGCTCCATACCTGGCGCCAAGGAGCAGTAAACCTTATCACGCGCGGCAGAGCGGGACAAGAGCGCACGCCCCAGCTCATCCTCACTTTGTCGCTTTACTTCCGGTCGGTTCTGTGCTAGCCTAATCTAACTTGAAGAGGAAGAAAAACTTGAGTGCGAGGGAGGCACGCATCGCCTGTGGCGTTGACGAAAGAGGTCAAACGCGAGTTGATCGAAAAGTTTCGGGTGCACGAGAACGATACGGGATCGCCGGAGGTGCAGGTGGCGATCCTGACGTATCGCATTGCGCAACTGACGGAGCACTTCAAGACGCACAAGAAAGACTATCACTCGCGCCGGGGCTTACTGAAGCTGGTGAGCAAGCGTCGCCGACTTCTGGAGTACCTGAAGCGGACCGACAGTCGGCGGTACTACCAGCTCATTGACCGGCTCGGGTTGAGAAAGTGACTTGACGCGACGACGGGACGACCACGCTCGCCAAGAGGCGGACGTTCGATGCGATCCGGGCCGGAGGGTCGTGCGACCTCGCGGATCGCGGGGGGGGCTTTGTGGTGATCCCTTCGCCTCAACAGACGGTGTGGTCTTCCCAATACAGATTAGGCCATATGGGGTGAGCTCCTACCTCTCCTGTGGAGAGCGGGCCGGAGCTGACCTGATTCTTTCCCAGTCGAGAGACTACGAACGACCATGAGGAAGACAGTGTTAAGCGATTCCATTGAGATTGGCGGAAAGCGCATCACGCTGGAGACGGGACGGATTGCTCGACAGGCGGATGGAGCGGTGCTCATTCGCTTGGGGGATACGATCGTGCTCGTGACGGCTGTGGCCGAGAAGGAGCCGCGCGAGGGGGTGGATTTCCTTCCCCTCACGGTGGACTATCGCGAGAACAACTACGCGGCCGGGCGCATCCCCGGGAACTACTATCGCCGGGAGGGGCGACCGACCGAGAAGGAGGTCCTCACCAGCCGCCTGATTGATCGGCCCTTGCGGCCGCTCTTCCCCGAAGGGTATCGGTGTGAGACGCAGATCATCGCGCTGGTCGTCTCCGCCGATACGGACTATGATCCCGATATTCTGGGGATCACGGGGGCATCGGCCGCGCTCTACCTCTCGGACATCCCCTTCTTCGAGCCGGTCGGAGGCGTCCGCGTCGGCTTGATTGACAACCACTACGTCCTGAACCCCACCTATGAGCAGACGCGGCAATCGCGGTTGAATCTCGTCGTCGCCGGAACGGAAGAGGCCATCGTGATGGTCGAGTGTGGCGCGAAGGAAGTGCCGGAGGAGGTCATCGTCGAAGCGCTCGTCTTCGCCCATTCGGAGATCAAGAAGCTGTGCGCGTGGCAGAAGGCGCTCGGCGAGAAGCTGGGGGTGCGCAAGCGTGAGGTCACCCCTCCGGCGCTGGATGAGGAGGTCGTGCGCGCGGTGGAAGCGACCTGGGGAGCGGAGCTGCGTCAGGCTCTGGACGTCACGAACAAGACCAAGCGGGAGAGCCAGGAGGCTCTGGATCAGCTCCGACAGCGCCTCCTGGAGGCGACGCCCGAAGAGCAGCGCGAGATGGCGGCGCGGGCGTTCGAGTTCCTGCGCGAGCGCTTCTTCCGCGAGGACATCCTCATTCACCGCCGCCGCCCCGATGGACGGCGGTTCACGGAGATCCGCCCGATCGAATGCGCAGTGGGGTTGCTCCCGCGCACGCACGGCAGCGCGCTCTTCACCCGCGGGGAGACGCAAGCGCTGGTGACGACGACGCTGGGCACACGGGAGGACATTCAGTACCTGGACAGCCTGGAATTTGGCGAGATCGAGCGGCGCTTCATGCTCAACTATAACTTCCCGCCGTTCTGCGTGGGTGAGGTGGCGCGCCTGGGTGCGCCGAGCCGGCGCGAGATCGGGCATGGGGCGCTGGCCCACCGCGCGCTGGAGCCGGTCTTGCCCTCGGAGGATGCCTGGCCTTACATCATCCGCGTCGTCTCGGAGATCACCGAATCCAACGGCTCTTCCTCGATGGCGACCGTCTGCGGCGGAAGCCTCTCCCTCATGGACGCGGGCGTGCCGATCAAAGCGCACGTGGCGGGCATCGCCATGGGCTTGGTCATGGAAGACGACAAGTACGCGATCCTGACCGACATCGCGGGAGCGGAGGACCATTACGGGGACATGGACTTCAAGGTCGCGGGCACGCGCGAGGGGATCACGGCCTTGCAGATGGACATCAAGATCAAGGGCGTGGATGCGGAGATCCTCTCGCAGGCGCTGGAACAGGCCAGAGAAGCGCGCATGGTGATCCTGGACAAGATGGAGCAGACGATCGCTCAGCCGCGACCGGACATCAGTCCGTATGCCCCGCGCATCTTCACCATGCAGATCCCGCCGGAGAAAGTGCGCGACGTGATCGGCCCCGGCGGGAAGGTCATCCGCAGCATTGTGGACAAGACCGGGTGCAAGATCGACATCCTCGACGATGGGCGCGTGCACATCGCCTCGATGAACAAAGAGGCGGCCGACCAGGCCATGCAGCTCATCCGCGAGCTGACGATGGAGATCGAAGTCGGCAAGACCTATGTGGGCCGCGTCTCTCGCTTGACGGAATTCGGCGCGTTTGTCGAGATCGTGCCGGGGACGGAAGCGCTCCTGCACATCTCGGAAGTCGCCCCGCATCGGGTGCGGGACATTCGCGAGGTGCTCAAGGAAGGGGATGTCATCAAGGTCAAGTGCATCGCCAACGATGGCATGGGGCGCATCCGGCTGAGCCGCAAGGCGCTGCTCATGGAGCAGGATCGCTCGACGCGCAGGCGCTCGGACGACCGATCCCGGGCGGAGGATCGTTCCCGTCGGCCTCGACGATGACGATCGCCAGGGAGTGAGCGCATGAGATCGCGCGCGCAGAGGAGGGTGACCGGCCTGACCCTCGCAATAGGTGCTCTGGCGTTGGTGATGGTCCCCTCCTCTGGAGGACGTCCCCGCGCGGGCGACTTCTCTGCCCCTATCGGCGAGCGCCTGACGTACGCGATCTCATGGGCATCGTATCTGGTCGCCGGAGAGATGACGCTGGCGGTGAAAGCGCGCGGGCGTTTCTTCGATCGCCCGGGCGTGCATCTCGAATTACGGGCTTCCACCATTGGCCCGGTGCGGGCATGGGTGAAGGCACTCGATGAACACTGGGCTTCTTATGTGGACCCGGAGACGTGGCTCCCCTATCGGGTGGAACTCTCTCGGCGAGAGGGCGATCGGCGCACGGACCTCACGATCGCGCTCGACCATCGGCGAGGAATCGCCCGCTTGAGCACAGGACGCACGATCCCGATCTCGCCGGAGACGCGGGATGTCGTCGCCTTCCTCTACCACCTGCGCGCGCTTCCACTGGAGCCGGGGGATCGCTACCACGGCTCTCTCCTGAGTGAGAGGCGGCGCATCCGCGTTCGCGCAGATGTCGGCTCGCGCGCCTCGGTGGACACGCGCGCCGGACGCTTTGAGGCGATCGAGATCGTGCTGCGCGTCGAAGACGGCGGGAGGCGAGCGGCCGATGCCCGACGCCTTCGCCTGTGGCTCTCCGCCGATGAGCGACGCGTGCCCGTACTGATCACCGCCCAGGAAGCGCTCGGAGAGATTCGCGCTGAGCTGGTCGAGCTGGCGACGGGAGCGACCGCGGGCCGCCGGCCGCACGTTTCGCCTCGGAGCGATCGCGAATGAACGCGCGAGAGAAAGCGCTCGTGATGACGGCGGAGGAGATCGAGCAGGCGCTCGAACGAGTGGCCGCGGAGATCGCCGCATCGGAGCCCGCGACCGACAAGCTGATGCTCGTCGGCATCCGCACGCGAGGGGTGCCACTGGCCCGCCGCTTGGCGGAGATCCTCAAGCGACGGTACGGGCGAGATCTCCCGGTCGGCATCCTGGACATCACCTTCTACCGGGACGATTTGAGTCGGATCGCGCCCAATCCCGTGGTGAAGACGAGCGAACTGCCACACGACATCACCGGTCGCGTGATCATCCTCGTGGACGACGTGCTCTACACGGGCCGCACGATTCGCGCAGCGCTCGATCACCTTGTGGACTACGGGCGACCGGATCGCGTGCGACTGGCCGTGCTCGTGGATCGCGGCCATCGTGAGCTGCCCATTCAAGCCGATTACGTCGGACGGGCGATCCCGACCGAGCGGAACGAGATCGTCAAGGTCATGTTGCGCGAGGTGGACGGCGAGGATCGAGTCCTTCTCCTGGAGAAGGAGTGAGCCGATGACGCGTGACTTCGAGGGAGAACGGCGCGACCTCTCCGCGCGCGCGGAGTTCTCCACCGCACATCCGCGCGCGCGCCTCAAGCGAAAGGACCTGCTTGGCATTCGCGATCTCGATCCCGAA
The DNA here is from genome assembly GCA_002898775.1 of bacterium HR08. Taxonomy (GTDB): domain Bacteria; phylum Acidobacteriota; class Blastocatellia; order HR10; family HR10; genus HR10. The sequence continues at coordinate 14,187 of BEHK01000010.1, forward strand.
GAGATTCGACTGATTTTGGATACGGCTGAGGCGTTCAAGCAGGTCTCCGAGCGTGAGATCAAGAAGGTTCCCACGCTGCGCGGGCGGACGGTCGTGAATCTCTTCTTCGAACCCTCGACGCGCACGCGCACGAGTTTCGAGCTGGCGGCCAAGCGCCTCTCGGCAGATACGCTCAACATCGCCACCACGACGAGCAGCCTGATGAAAGGAGAGACGCTACTGGACACGGTGCGGACCTTACAGGCGATGGCCGTGGATGCGCTCGTCGTGCGCCACTCGATGGCCGGCGTCCCGCATCAACTGGCGCGGCAGCTTCCCATCCCGGTCATCAATGCGGGCGATGGGGCGCACGAACATCCCACGCAAGCGCTCCTGGACGCCTTCACGATCCGCGAGCGCAAAGGGCGAATCGCCGGATTGAAGGTCGCCATCATCGGCGATCTCCTGCACAGCCGCGTCGCGCGCTCGAACATCTACCTGCTGACCAAGCTCGGGGCGAGCGTGTGGGTGAGCGGTCCGCAGACGCTCGTCCCGCCGTATTACGAACAGCTGGTTCCCGACGGCCTCTTCGTCACGCCGAGGATCGAAGAAGCGCTCGAGGGTGCCGACGTCGTCATGGCGTTGCGCCTTCAGCTCGAACGGCAGCAGGAATGCTTCTTCCCCTCCCTCAAGGAATATGCCCTCCGTTTCGGTCTCACGCGCGAGCGGTTGCGTTGGGCGAAGGAAGAGGCCATCATTCTCCATCCCGGGCCGATGAATCGCGGGATTGAGATCGCTTCCGATGTCGCTGATGGCCCCCAGGCGCTCATTCTCGATCAGGTCGCTAACGGCATCGCCGTGCGCATGGCCGTCCTTTACCTCCTCATGGGCGGATCGTCGGCCTGACGCATCTGATGCCGCCTCCGCTTGGCCAGCCCTTCGTTCTGCGCTATGCTGAATGTTTCGCGCCCCGGCCGCGTGGTTCGGGAGAACCGAGGAAGCATCGTGGGGAGGAACCCGGCGATGATGTCGTGGATCGCGGAGCTGAAGGCGATCCTCGGGGATGAGGACGTGATCGCCGATCCCGAGCGGCTCCTCGCGTACGAATGCGATGGGCTGAGCCTCCACAAGCATCTGCCGTCGGCCGTCATCTTCCCGGAATCCGCCGAGGAGGTCGCGCGCGCGGTCAAGGTGCTGGCGCGGCATCGCGTTCCCTTTCTCGCCCGAGGGGCGGGCACGGGATTGAGCGGAGGCGCCGTCGCCGTCCAGGGAGGAGTGATCTTCGAGCTCGCCCGGATGAATCGCATCTTGGCGATCGACTATGAGAATCAGCTGGCCGTCGTGGAGCCGGGGGTGATCAATCTCGCGCTCACGCGCGCCGTGGCCGAGGCCGGGTATTTCTATGCTCCCGATCCCTCCAGCCAGATGGCGTGCACGCTGGGCGGGAACGTGGCGGAGAACGCCGGCGGCCCGCATTGCTTGAAATACGGCATGACCGGGCATCACGTCCTGGGTCTGGAGGTCGTCCTCCCCGATGGGACGATCGTGATGCTCGGGGGGCATGGTGCGGATGCGGTGGGGTATGATCTGCTCGGTCTCTTCATCGGTTCCGAAGGGACGTTCGGCATCGCGACGAAGATCACCGTTCGGCTGATGCGGCAGCCCCAAGCGGTGAAGACACTGCTCGCCGACTTCCTCAGCGTGGAGGACGCCAGCCGTGCCGTCTCCGCCATCATCGCGGCGGGGATTTTGCCGTCGGCCCTGGAGATGATGGATCGCGCGACGATCGAGGCCGTCGAAGCCTCCGTGTATGCGGCGGGCTTGCCGACGGATGCGGCGGCCGTGCTGATCATCGAAGTGGACGGATTGGAGGCGAGCGTGGTATATGAAGTCGAACGCGTCGTCGAGATCTGCCGCGCCCATGGCGCGCGTCAGGTGGTCGTCGCTCGCGACGAGGCGGAGCGCGCGCGCCTCTGGGCCGGACGCAAAGGCGCCTTCGGCGCCCTGGGGCGCATCAGCCCGGACCTCATGGTCCAGGACGCCGTGATCCCCCGCAGCAAGCTCCCCGAAGTCCTGCCCGAGATCTATCGCATCGCCGCGCGCTACGGACTCCGCATGGCCAATGTCTTTCACGCCGGCGATGGCAACCTGCATCCCAACATCTGCTTCGATGGGCGGGATCCCGAAGAAGTGGAGCGCGTGAAAGCGGCCTGCCGCGAGATCATGGAACTCTGCGTGCGCGTCGGGGGGGCGCTCACCGGGGAGCACGGCATCGGCCTCGATAAGATCGCCTACATGCCCCTGGTCTTCACCGAAGACGATCTGGAGGCGATGGCGCGCGTGCGCGCCGTGTTCGATCCGGAGGGCTTGTGCAATCCCGGGAAGGTGCTGCCGGTGCGACGCTGCCGCGCGTTCTGAGGGAAGATGGTGGCCTCACCAGAAGTGAGCACAGTCGAACGAGAGCTGATCTCCATCGTGGGGGCGGCGAACGTCCTCTGCCCGGCCCCCGATGAGTACGCGATTGATGACCGGCGCCCCTTGGCCGTCGTCTTCCCAGGAACGATCGAAGAGGTCGCGGCCGTCCTTCACTTCGCGCAGGCGCGAGAGCTGGCTGTCGTCCCGATGGGATCGGGCCACCGCCTCTCGTTCGGGAATCCCCCGGAACGGGTGGACATTCTCCTCTCGACGCGGCGCCTGAACCGCATGCTGGAGTATGAACCGGCCGATCTCACAGCGAGCGTCGAGGCCGGATGTCGGTTGGAGGCGTTCAATCGAGAGGCTCTCCCACATCGGCAATGGTTGCCGTTCGACCCTCCGGATGCGGATCGTGCGACGCTCGGAGGGATCGTCGCCACGGACGATTTCGGCCCGCTGCGTCACGGCTATGGACGACCGCGCGACTATGTCATCGGCGTGGAAGTCGTGCGGGCCGACGGGACGCGCCTTCGCGCCGGCGGACGCGTCGTCAAGAACGTCACCGGGTATGATCTCAATAAACTCTTCGTCGGGAGTTTCGGAACGCTCGGCGTCTTGGTCCGCGTGAATTTCAAACTCCGTCCCTATCCGGAGGCCGAGGCGACCGCCGTACTCCTCGGTCCGGAGTGGGAACGGCTCGAAACCGCGTCGCAGCACATCCTGCGCTCGGAGCTTCTGCCGGCGGCGCTGCTGTTCAGCAATGCCGAAGCGACGTCCACGCTTCTGCCCGATCGCCCTCAGAAGGCGCTTCTGGTTCGATTTCTGGAGACGCCGCCCGCGGTCGCGTATCAAGTGGACCGCTTGCGGGCGCTCGCCCGTTCGCTCTCGCTCGATCTGGTGGACTTCACGAACGACGCGAGTCGCTCGTTATGGGAGACGGTGGGCCGACTCCGCCGACGCCTCCCAACGGATCTGCTCCTGCGACTCAGCGTCCTGCCGGCTCACACGATGGCGGCGTTGCGCGCGGGCGAGCGGGCTCTGAGCCCATGCCTCACCTCGATGTATGTGTTGGCACAACCGGGGACAGGCATCGTTCACATCGGCGGAAGGCTGCGGGCGGAAGAGGCGAACGGTCTCGCTCGGGTGATGGAAGCTCTCGCTCATCTCCGAACGGCGTGGGAATCTCGTCGCGGACACGTGATCCTGGAGCAAGCGCCACTGGCGATCAAGCGGAATTTCGACGCGTGGGGGGATGTGGGATCGAGCCTGCCGCTCATGCGGGCGCTCAAGCAGATCTTTGACCCGAAGCGCATCTTGAGCCCCGGCCGATTCGTCGCGGGCTTATGAACGAGGAGACGACGATGAGGACCGCTCTGGGTCGTGCGCTCGATCGCGAGGCGGAGAAGCTGTTGGCCTGCATCCACTGCGGGTTGTGCGTGAGCGCGTGTCCCACGTACCTGCAGCTCGGCGATGAGAATGACTCGCCCCGCGGACGCCTGTATCTCATGCGCGCCGCCGCCGAAGGGCGCCTGCCGATGACCTCGCGCGCGCTCGCCCACCACATAGACCTCTGTTTGGGCTGCCGGGCGTGCGAGACGGTTTGTCCCTCGGGCGTGCGGTATGGACGGCTGCTCGAAGCCGTACGCGCCGATCTCTCGCGCGCGGGGGCGACGCCCGGACTATGGAGCGTGCGATTTCTCCTGAACCACATCTTCACCTCACCCACGCGCCTGCATTGGTTCTTCGCACCGGCTCGCTGGCTGCGCCGCCGGGCCTTCGTGCGCCGATGGGCCAAGGGGAAATTCCTGCCGGCGCGCGCGCGGCTCGCCCTGGAACTGCTGCTGGCGACGACGCCCGAGGAGATGTCCCCTGGCGATGAGCGCCGAATCATCCCGCTCGCCGCATCTGGACGCCGCGCGCGTCGCGTCGCTTTCTTCGCCGGCTGTGTGGCCCGCGAACTCTTCGCACACACGAATCGCGCGACCATGGACGTCCTCGCCGCTCACGACTGCGAGGTCGAGGATCCCCCGGATCAGGTGTGTTGCGGGGCGTTGCACGCACATGCCGGGGAAATCGAGACGGCGCGCGCGCTGGCGCGGAGGAACATTCGCGCCTTCGAGCGCAGCGCGGCCGAAGCTATCGTCGTCAACGTCGCCGGTTGCGGCGCTATGCTCAAAGAGTATGGCGAGCTGCTCGCCGATGATGCGGAGTATGCCGAGCGCGCCCGCGCCTTCGCCGCGCGCGTGCGCGATGTCTCGGAATATCTGCTCGAGATCGGGTTGCGTCCGGGACCACGCCCGTTGAACCTCACGGTCACCTATGACGCGCCGTGCCATCTCTATCATGCGCAACGCGTCAGGACGGCTCCGCTGGAGATGATCCGCCGCCTTCCCGGCCTCACCGTCGTTCCTCTGACCGAAGCCGAGATGTGCTGCGGGAGCGCTGGGATTTACAACTTGCGCCACCCGGGACTCGCCGATCAGTTGCTCGAGCGGAAGATCGCACACCTTCGCCGAACGGGGGCGGACGTGCTCCTCACGGGCAATGCCGGATGCCTCATGCACCTGCGTCGTGGTGTGCAGCGCGCCGGTCTCTCGATGCGCGTCCTGCACCCGATTGAGCTGCTGGCGCTCACGTATGCGTGAGCGCCCTCTGGAAGAGGAGACGATGCGGTGAAGATTCATCAGCTCCACATCCCGACGCCCTTTCCCGTCGGTCCGGTCAACGTCACGTTGCTCCTCGAAGACCCGATCACGCTCGTGGACACCGGGCCGCAGACCGAGGAGGCGTTCGCCGCTTTGCGCGAGCAGATGCGCGCGTGCGGCGCGCGCGTGGAGGACATCCGTCGGATCGTGCTGACGCATTCGCACGAAGACCATGCGGGTCAAGCGGCGCGATTGCAAGCCCTCTCAGGCGCGATCGTCTACGCGCATCCGTGGGAGGCCGATCGTTTGAACCCCGCTTTCGACTACGCGAGCTATCGCCGCTTGCTCGCGGAGCTGGGCGCGCCCGAAGACGTCATCGCTCAATTCGAAGCCCTGCGACAAAGGATTCGCAAATTGATCGCCCCAGTATCTGAGGTCGTCGTGCTCGATGAGGGCGACGAACTGACGTTCGAGCAGGAATCCTGGCGCGTCGTGCATACGCCCGGACACACGCCTGGCCACATCGGCCTCTTCTCCGAGGGCCGACGGCTCTTCATCGCCGGGGACACGGTCCTGAAGCGCATCACGCCGAATCCGGTGCTGAATCCGGATCCTCGGGATGCGCATCGGCGCTTCCCCGCGCTCCGTCACTTCCTCGCGAGTGTGGATCGGTTGCGAGAGCTGGCGCCGAGCGCCATCATCACGGGCCACGGAGAGGTGGTCGAGGACATCGAGGCCTATCGGCATGAGATCCATCGCCAGGTGCGACAGCGGCAGGAGGCCGTGCGGGCCGCTCTCGGCACGCAAACCCTGACACCATGGGAGCTGTCCCTACGCCTCTTCCCCGATACCCGCACCGACCAGCGATTCCTGGCGCTCTCGGAGACGATCGCGCATCTGGATCTCGCCCTCACCGAGGGCTTGGTCGTGCGCGAGCGACGAGATGGAGTCGAATGTTATCGCGCCCGGCGATGAGCGGCTCCAATCGCCATGAGCACCCTCGCGCTCTCGCCCCCATCAGATTGACGTCCTCCTCGTGCTCTCTCTAAAATTTGAGTGCATATGTGCGGAGATGCGCAGCGACGAGAGCGAGCCTTCTTCGCTCCCCAGGATTCTCACAAAGGGCAAGGAGGACTCATATGACCACGTCCGCATCATCTCACCTGATCGTCGTCATCGGCGCCGGCCCGGCGGGGATCTATGCCACGGGCAAGCTCGTGGAAGCCGGGCATCACGTCGTCCTTGTGAATCGAGACATCAAGCCGGGGGGACTCGCCGAATACGGCATCTATTTCACGAAGCACCGGATGAAGGAGGGGATTCGGAAGCAATTTCGGCGCATCCTCGCCCATCCGCGCGTCCATTATTTCGGCCACGTCCGCGTGGGGAAGACGGGCGAGATCACGCTCGACGAGGTGCGTGAGCTTTTACGCCCTTCGGCCATCTTGATCACGATCGGCGCCCAGGGGACGAAATTCCTCGGCATTCCGGGCGAACAGGCCCCGGGCGTTTATCATGCGAAGGACCTCGTCTATCACTACAACAACCTCCCGCCCTTCAGCCAACGACCTTTTCTCATCGGTCGGCGCGTGGCGATCATCGGCATCGGCAACGTCATGGTGGACATCGCGCACTATCTCGTGCACGCCCGGAAGGTGGACGAGGTTATCGCCGTCGCCCGCCGCGGACCCGGTCAACGGGCGTACACAGACAAGGAGTTCAAAGCCATCGCGGCGAATCTCGACACGGAGGATCTCCGACGGGAACTGGAACGCATTCGATCGCGCGTGGAGGCGATCGGCGAGAAGGTCGAAGAGCTGTATGGCGAGCTGACGAAGTATGTGGACGCGCCACCGGAGGAGGGGCCCAGCCCCACGCGCTTTCGCTTCCGGTTTCTCTGTGCCCCGAAAGAGATCGTCCTCGGACCGGACGGGCGCCCGATCGCGTTGCGCGTGGAGGACACGGAGCTGGTGCGCCGCGATCACTCCATCGTCGCCAAGGGCCTGGGGACGTACTGGGACATCCCGTGCGACACGGTCATCTTCGCCGTCGGCGACAAAGTGGACGAAGACTTCGGTCTCCCCGTTCGAGGGACGGAGTACGTGACCAATCCGAACCCGGACCCGCACCATCCGGGAGACGAGGCGTATCAAGTGTACGACCCCGAGAAGGGAGAGGTCCTCGACGGCCTTTTCGTCGCGGGATGGTCGCGAAAGGCCTCGGACGGATTGGTCGGAAAGGCGAAACAAGACGGAGAGCGAGGGGCCGAAGCCCTCTTGCACTACGTGGACCGCCTTCCTTCGGGAGCGGCGGAAGACATCGCCACGCGCCTGGAGCGCTTCCGCGCACACCTGCGCGCGCGAGGCGTGCGCTTTGTCGAGTACGAAGATGTCCAACGCCTGGAGGAAGCCGAACGGCGCGAAGCCGAGCGACGCGGCGTGGAATGGTTCAAGTTCGCCACAAACGAGGAGATGTTGCGCGCTATCGAATCCGCAGCGGCGGTGGGATGAGCGAGGGTTCCTCCTTGGCGCTCTTGACGATGCTCAGCGACAATGGTACACCTGAAGCCGTGGTGATCGAAAACTTCGCATGTGAGGTGGCCCGATGAAGCACAGTCGCGGGATTCTCGTCTCCTCCCTCACCCTCGCTCTGCTGGCGTTTGGCGCGCTCCCTCCGATGAAACACTCCGCCGAAGGATTCTCCGCGGTTCAGAGCGAGACCGTCGTTGAGGAGAAAGAGCCGAACGATACTCCTCGAACGGCACAGCTCATTCCCTTCCCGCGCCCGGGGGAGAAGGTCATCTTCCGGGGGCGTATTGGGCGTGGCGATAAGGGGAGTCGCAGTGAGGAGCTGGAGAGCTTCTTCAATCAATTCGACTTTGAAGTGGGCGAAATCCAAGATTGGATCGTCGCCGATCCCGATGCGCTCGGGGAGGCCTCTCCGGGAGACGGACCGATCCCCCTGCGGATCACGGCGGATTGGGGGCCGGTGACCTCGCCGCAACAGGCCCAACAGGAGGCCGATCTGGACTTCTGGGTCGGCACGCTCGTGGATGACCAGACGTTCTTCATTGATGGTTTCAAGGCGCTGAGCGACATCCAAATGGCGACGGATCAACGGCCGGAATCCTGGCCGCGACGCGATCAGCCGCATCAAGCTGTCGTCCTCTATCTGCAACCGAGGGGCGTGCGAACGGGCGACGGAGAACCGCTGCCCAACGATGGCTTCGCGCGACGGCTCGTGATCGGCATCCAGCACTTCGGCGGCCCACCGGCCGAATACACGGTGACGCTTGAGAACCTTGGTGCGAGCGGAGCGGAACAGCAGGCTGCGGCCGGATCGGAGTCGCATCAAGTTGATGATGGGTTCATCTCGGCTCGGTTCTTCGCCGGGCCTTCGGGAGGGATCCTCCTCAACCGGTTCCGTCCCAGCCGCTACCCGGCACGGCTTGTCGCGGTCAGCCATCCTTTCCTCCATTTCCGTGATCTTCCGGATCCCACCGGGAAGTCCATCCGTGTGCTCGTGCTCGCCGGGGAAAGCGACCGGCCGGACGCGGCGCCTCCACCGTTGGATCAAGCGAGTGTTTTGTTCGACAAAGCGCTGCCGATCCCGCGCACGATCGAGATCATCGGTGAAGTCATAGATCTGCCCATTGATCCTCCTGTGACCATCGAATCGGGCGTCGTGTACGTGGGCTTTCAATTCCCCGCCGACCCGATCGAGCAAACGGGGATCGCTCTCGCTCTTGATCCTAGTCCGGCTCAATTCCTCCGGACGTATCTCTCGACCGACAATGGCCAAACTTGGGGACGCCCTCGACGAGATGAGCCGTTCACGGGCCTGCCCGTCTTCATGAACGCCGACATCCGGGCGACCTTCACCTTCGGGAAGGCCGTATCGTCGCAGGTCGTGCGCGAATCGCCGATGAAGGGGCGAGTCCTTCGACGAGCGTCGCTGAAGCCGCTCCGGATCGAACGTCCCGGCGAAGTGAAAGCGGGAGAGATCGTCGGTGGGTAATCGAGGCTCGTGGTGGAAGTAAGGAATAGATGTGCTGCAGCTCATCGCCGAGCGGAAGATCGCGGCGGCGATCGAACAAGGGGCCTTCGACGATCTTTCGCTCAAAGGGCGGCCTCTGAACCTCTCCTTCGATCCTTTGGAGCCGCCCGAGCGCCGATTGGCGAACACAGTCTTGAAGAACGCGGGCGTCGCTCCCATCGAGATCTCGCTCCATCGGGAGTTGACCGAAGTGCGGCGGGAATTCCACCGCACCAGAGATCCGGCGGAGCGAGAACGCCTTGCCCGCGAGATGCGCTGGCTCATTTTGCACCTCAACGTCCTGATGAAAAGCGCTCCATCGCATCTGTGGGCTCCGTGAACCTGTAAGGGACGGAGCGCAGCGCAGAGAGGCTTGAGAGAGCGCCTCCGAGGCAGAAGGATCGCTCATCGGCGAATCCCCGTGGGGAAGATGCGGCGGGCGGAGCCGATATAAATAGCTTCGCGCGCATCTCCACCGGTGAGCGATGCCTGGAAATACGTCTTGCCATTGTCGAGCAGAACGAACTCGCCAATGCGCGTGATCTCCCCATCCTGTTGAGGAGCTTGATCACCGACCTCCGCAACCGTAGTCGTAATGGTCAAGGGTCCCAAGCTCACCAGGTAGAGACCTTCGGGGGCATCCCGTCCGGTGACCGTCGCGCGAAAGACGAGTTGTTCGTTATTATTGCTGCTCAATTCGCCAAAGTGCTCGAACCGCCCCGGGCCGAAGGGAACATTCCCTCCTTGAAGGACCTTCGATTGAAGGAAAACCAGAGGACCGACGGTGACCGCCTGGAAGATCCCCTCCCCGGCGCGCTCCCCGGTGAGGGTGGCGACGAAGGTCAGCTCGTTTCGGTTCAGGGAGACGAAACGAAATCGGTGGAAGCGGCCGACGCCGGGTCCTCCCGGGGCATCCTCCCCGGAGAGAACGATCGGTCGGGCGAATTCGCTGAGCTGTGGGAAGAGCGTCAGGAGGAAGATCCCTTCGGGCACCTCCTCCTCCTCCAACTCGGCGATGAAAGCGATGCGCACAACGCCCAGCGGAAAAGAGTCGACGGAGAGTGCGGAGAAATCGCCGAACGCCCGATACCGACTCCGACGCGCGCCGACGGGTTGCCCTTGCACCACCAAGGCGCCGACATCCCCTCCGGCCACAAGCGCGAAGAAGAGGCCGCGGCGCTTCTCCTCTCCCTCTTCCACGGTCGCGCGGAAGAGGACGATCTCCGTCTCCGGGATCGGCAGCACACCGAGCACGCGGATGCGATCGGTCAGCTCCAGGCGTTCGAAAGCGACAAAGCGCCCGCGCGTTTGCGGCGCCGGCTGCCCGGCGAGCACAAGCGGACGAGCGCGTTCGCGCGCCCGGACGATGAAGAGGCCGCTGGCGACCTCCCCTCCCTCCAACGTCGCCTGGAAGGCCACTGTCCCGCGCCGGTTAATCCGAACCGGACCGAACGTCCGAAAGCGCCCTCCGCGGGTCATGGGCGCCTCCTCACCGACGGCCACCAATCGAAGCGGACGCGGGCCGCTCTTCAAGAAGATGCCCTCGGGAGTCGTGTACACAACGTCTTCCAGATCGTTCGCTGAGAAATGAGCCAGCTCGAAGGCCGGCTCCTCGGAAGCCGCGACGCGCGGCTCGTCCCACGACTTCCATCCGAACATGAGGATCGCGTGGAGAAAGAGCGCCAGGGGCGTGGACATCCGTCTCATCGTCGTCTCCTGAGTGGGAGTCACGTGATCGGCTCCTCAGGACGATGGTCGGCGAGGACGGCGACGACATAGCCGACGCCGAAGAGAGTCGTGTACGAGAGGACGCGGTGGCGCACCGGCCTCTCGCCGGTAGCCCCCACGGCGATCAAGATCGGGCGATGACCGCATTCGACGGCGAGGGCGCGAAGCTCGGGCGCGATGCGAGCGAGTCGAGCGAAATCCCCATCTCCCAGAGAAGAGACGATCTCGCGATCGAACTCGCATGCCCGAGGATGGTATCCCGAGGGGGCGAGGGCGCTCAAGCGATGGCTCAAGTTTGCGCTGCCGATGAAGACGGCCCGCCGTCCCAGCGCGCGCGCGGCGCGCTCGACACATCGTCCATAGCCGACATGGTCCCGATCGGGGAGATACGAGCTGCCTAAGACAACGACGCGCCCCCGCCATCCCGCCTCCCAGAGGACATAGAGCGGCACGAGCGCTCCGTGATCGAGAGGCGTCCCCTCGGGGATCTCAAAGATTTTCATCCGCTCTTCGAAGACCTCACTGACGAGTTCGTCCACGAGTGCCAGGTCGTTCTCGAAGCGAACGCTCAGGGTCGGGTGACCGTAATGGGCGAACGCCCCCCGCAAGATATCCCCCACGTGAAGGCCAAAGGCATCAATGGCGATGGGCGCGTGAGGCGTCGCCAGGATGATCGTCTCCGGGTTCAGGCGCGCGATTCCCTGCGCGAGTCGGCCGATGGCGCTCAGCAGGGGGACAGCCTCGGACACCGGCTCGCCGCCCAGGGCGCTGATCAGAATCGGCGCATGAGGGACGATGACATTCAAGAGGATGCCGACGCTCATGGGTGAGCCGTCACGGGCAGAGAGGCGCGCAACCGCTCAGGGGCCTCCCAGACATATCGTTTCATCCCTCGCAGATACCACCGAAAGCCGAAGGCGCGCATCTCGCGATAGGCGCGCTCGGGTTCCCATCCCTCGAAAAGGATGCGATAGAGCGCGATGACGACGCCCGTACGATCAGCGCCGCGACGACAATGAATGAGAACAGGACGAGAGGCCGGATCGGCGATGATCGTCAGGATACGGTGTATCTCTTCATCGCGAGGGCGTCGCCATCCGCTCAAGGGGACGTTCACATATCGCATGCCGAGCGACTCCACCAGAGCGCGCTCGGCGGCGGCGCGTTCGCCTGGCCCGCGCAGATCAATCACCGTCCGAATCCCCAACCGAGCGAGGTATCGGAATCCCGCCTCATCGGGTTGTCCCGAGCGATAGAGGCCATCGGCGACTCGGGCGAAGCGCGGGAGTCCCGGGTTCCCCGTCTCCTGCTGCGGCCACGCGAACGGAAGCGCGGCGAAGAGGAGGAGGAGAACCCACCACCGTTTGGCGCACGCGCTCATCGTGCCTCCTGACAACGATCTCGCGTCCAAAAGTCGAGGGAAACCATAGCATAACGCTCGTGCTTCTCCAAGCGCCATGGCGGCCTCTGACGAGCGCCGCATTCGCCAGATCACTCGAGCACGAGGGTGCGATCCGGGGCGCGCAATTCGTACCGAATGCCGCGCCACGAGATGCGACGGGAGAAGGCGGCGATCGCGCAGTTATAGAAGAAGAGCAGGCTCGCCAGGGGATAGAGGAACCAATAGGCGGTGCGGTAAGGGCGAAGCTGATCGCGATACGCACTGAGGATTCGCTCGACGACGCGCGTGCGCACCATCGCTTTGAGGACGCCGGGAATGTACACGGCGAGGAACACGAGCGCTGGCTCGACCGCGCGCTCTCCCGAAGCCAGATGCAGAAGCGCGCGAGCGCCCGACCAGAAGAACGCCAACAGGAAGAGGCTCGTGCTCAGCCAAAGCAGCAGCCAGAGGCGCGGGGCGTAGCAGCGCGTGATGATGATCTGGCGCGTGGTGAATTCCAGCACCTCGCGGAATGAGCATTCGCCCGAGGAAGGGAGCAAGCACCGAGGGACGAAGACGATGACGCCTCCGGCGCGCCGCACGGCCTCCGTCAACCGATAGTCGTCCGAGACGCTCCCCCGCCAATATTCGCGCAGACGAATCCGATGGGCGGTCTCGCGCCGAAGGGCCATCGAGCCGCCCCAGGCGAAATTCCGCGGATGCGGACCGAGGGCCGTGGCGATCGGCGCGTTCCACAACGAGCGCAGGAGCGAGGCGAAGCTTCCAGCCGGGATGTACCAGCGGTATCCGGTCGTCGCCCCCACGCCGAGCGTCTCCAGCGGGGCCACGAGATGGCGCAACCAGTGGGGATCGCGCTGCACATCGCTATCGGTGAACGCATAGACTTCGGGCTTCTCCCCGCCTTCCGCGCGGGTCTCCAGATACTCGAGCGCGACCAGCAAGTTGTGCACTTTCTGTCCGCACACACGCGCGCGTCCGGCTTCGAGGATCACCGCCGGAACTTCGCGCTCCTGGTTCAGAACGCGGCGGATAACAGGATATGCGGGATCCGATCGAGATTCGACGACGAAGATCACCTCGTACTTCGGGTATTCCTGTCGCAGGAGCGCGCGCACATTCTCGGCCAGCTCCGGATCCACCCCGCGACAGGGCACGATCACGGCGACCGAGGGACAATACCCCGACGGAGGTGAGGTCAAGCACTCGCGCACGTACTTCCAATAGCGAATCCCCGCCCAGAGGGATCCCCAGCTTTGTGCGGTTGCCAGGATCACCACAGGCCAAAACATCATCAGGGCAAGAGCGCGAAGACGCGCGCCGGTCCGCCCGATCCCCCTGCGATCGGGAGCACCCCCACGATGACGATCGCGCCACGCGGCGGCAATTGCTCCAACCGCGCGACGTTCTCCAGATGATACTTCCCCGCTCCATGCATGATGCGATGTACGCGGAAGTCCTTCGAAGGGCCGAAGTCTACGCTGAGCGTATCAATGCCGATGCCATGAATCTGCCGCTGGCGCACGAGCCAGGCTGCCGCTTCGGGCGAGAAGCCGGGGAAATGCATCACGCCCTGAGCATCTCGATTCCGATAGGCTTCGGGATCCTCCCACCGCGCTCCCCACCCCGTGTGCAGGAAGACGATGGCTCCACGCGGGATGCGACCGTACCGCCGCTCCCATCGCCGAATGTCCGCGAGGGTGAGTTGATAATCCGGATCGCGCGCGACTTTCTCCCGCACATCAATGACGACGGCCGGAGCGATCAACTGCTCCGGGCGAAGTTGATCCACCGCGGCTTGACCGGCCACGAAATGGTTCGGAGCATCCACGTGCGTCCCCATGTGCTCAGGCATGGCGAAGAAGCCGGAGAAGACGCCATCGCGCTCCAGCGTCGCGATGGTTCGAAACTCGAAGGGGCGATACGACTCGCCCGGCCAGTACGGAATTGCGGGACTCAGGCGATGCGTCAGGTCCACGACGCGCCCTCGTCCGGAGATCACGCGCTCCAATCGCCCTTGCGCGGACGCGAGCGCTATGGCCGCCAGGATGGAGAGAGAGATCGCCAATGCCCTCTTTCCCATAGAACGCCTCCTCGAGGAAGCCCTCACGGCACGGCGGTCGGGCGTCCGATCCCCACGTAGGTGAAACCCGCTCGACGCGCGTCCTCCGGATCGAAGAAATTCCGCCCATCCAAAAGAAGCGCTCCCCTCATGACGCGCCGAAGCTCGGAGAGATCGAGCTGCCGGAACTCCTCCCATTCGGTCACGATGACCAATGCGTCGCAGGCGCGCGCGAGGTCCATCGGATCAGTGGCGTAGATGAGTTCGAGATCGGGATGTTCGGCCCTCATGTTCGCCATGGCGACCGGATCATAGACTTTCACGCGCGCCCCCTCATCCTGCAGCGCTCGCGCGATCGCCACACTGGGAGCGTCGCGAATATCATCCGTGTTCGGCTTGAACGCGAGCCCGAGCAGGCCGATCCTACGTCCCCGGAGCGATCCGAGCGACGCGCGGAGCTTCTCGATCACGATCCGGCGCTGATGAGCATTCGTCGCCTGCGCGGCTCGAAGCAGCAACGGATCATACCCACGATGCTCCGCCAATCGAATCAAGGCCCCGAGGTCCTTCCCCAAACAGCTCCCCCCCCACCCGATGCCCGCCCGCAAGTAGTGCGGACCAATGCGATGATCCAGCCCGACGGCCTCCATGACGCGCGTCACATCCGCGCCCACGCGTTCGCACACATTGGCGATCTCATTGGCGAAGCTGATCTTGAGCGCCAAGAAGGCGTTCGACGCATATTTGGCCATCTCGGCGCTGTCCCAATCCATCCAGAGCAAGGGGACGCGCCGTAGTCCCTCCGGGCGAGGCGGGAGATAATCCGGCGTCGGAAACGTCTGCTCCAGGATCGGACGATACAAGCGCTGCACCAGAGGAGCAGCTCGCCGATCGCCCGCGCCGATGATGATTCGATCCGGATAGAGGCAGTCCTGCAGGGCATTCCCCTCGCGCAAGAATTCCGGGTTGCTCACGACGACGATGTCGCTCCCCGAACACGATGCCCGAAACCATTCGGCCATCCATCGCGCCGTCCCAACAGGGACGGTGGATTTGCTCACGACAAGGCGCGCGCCGTGATCCGACGCGCGCTCAAGCGCACGCCCGATGGTCCGCAACGCAGCCTCGATGTGACGCAAATCCACATGCCCGTCCGTGCGCGGTGGTGTGCCGACTGCGATCAAGATCGCCTCCGCATGCGCGATGGCCGATTCCGCATCCTCCGAGAAAGAGAGATTCCCCGCGTCCATGTGAACCTGCAACATACGGTCCAGACCAGGTTCGTAAATGGGCGAGAGCCCCTTGCGCAGGAGCGCGATCTTGCGCCGATCTATATCCACGCCCACGACCGCATGCCCGATGTGACTCAAGCAGGCCGCCGTGACCAGTCCGACATATCCGGTCCCAATGACGCACACGCGCATGATTTCTCCCTCATGGCGTTCTCCGGATCACGCGAAGAACCAAAGGTTGACTACTATAACACTCGCTCCGTCCCCCGTCAAAACTCTCTTTCCCAAAGATCGTCAATGAAGCCGCTCACACTCATGATATCCCCCCTCGTCGTGGTACAATAAGTCTCCTCCGGGAGAGAGGCATATGCCGAACGGATTGACGCCAGAAGAACGAAGAGAGATCCGCGCTCAACTTGAGCGAGTGTTCGAGGCTCCCGTCGCCGACGCCTTAGTGGAGGTCCTCGAGCGGCTGGCGGAACGACAGGCGGAGGTCGCCCTTCGCCAGGACATGCGCGCTCTTTACGGCGCTATTCACGAGTTGGCCACGGCGATAAGAGATCTGCACAAGACCATCGCCCAACTGGCTGAAGCGCAAGCGCGAACAGAGGAGCGGGTCGGGCGATTGGAAGAAGCCGTCGCCCATCTGATCGAGGCGCAGGCCCGCATGGAGGAGCGAGTTGGGCGGCTGGAGGAGCGGACCGCGCGATTGGAAGAAGTCGTGGCGCAGCTGGTCGAAGCGCAAGCCCGCATGGAGGAGCGGGTCGGGCGATTGGAAGAAGCCGTCGCCCATCTGATCGAGGCGCAGGCCCGCATGGAGGAGCGAGTTGGGCGGCTGGAGGAGCGGACCGCGCGATTGGAAGAAGTCGTGGCGCAGCTGGTCGAAGCGCAAGCCCGCATGGAGGAGCGGGTCGGACGGCTGGAAGAGGCTGTCGTTCGTCTGACCGAAGCGCAGGCGCGGACGGAAGAAGAACTGCGCGCGCTCGCGGCCTCCCATGCGGAAGCGATCAAGCGTCTCGATCGGTTAGAACAGATCGTCGCCCAAGTGGTAGAGACGCAGAAGCAGATACTCGACGAACACGTGCACATGCAGAGAGTCTTGCGGCAGCTGGCTCAGCAGCTCGGTGCGATCAGCGAGACCTTGGGTGCGGATCTGGAGGATATGGCCTATATCGTGCTGCGCGACGTATTGAAGCGAGAGCTGGGATGGGACGTGGAACCGCTCGAACGGACGTGGAAGAAGTGGGATGACGAAGTCGAAGAGATCAATATCTTCGGGCGAGCGCGCGATCCAAGGCGCCCCGAAGGCGTGATTTGGATTGTGGGCGAAGCTAAATATAACCTGACCGTACGCGAGGTCGAGCAGTTCGCCAAGCTGGTCGAGCGAGCTCGAAAGCATTTGAAAGGAGAAGTCTTCCCCGTGTGCTTCTGTCGTCGAGCCCGACCGGAAGTGGAGGAGCGCGTGCGGGAGTTGGGTTTTCGTCTCGTGTACTCCTACGGCCGCCTCATTTAGAGGCGACGGTCACGAGCACGCGATCAATCCCAGGGGAGCTGCCAAATGAGAGAGCCGCCAACTCGCGTCCGGCTCAAGCGCATGCTCATTCAGGGAATACAGAGCAGGAACCGCACCGCTGGGAAAGAGAGCGTGACAGAGCGTTTCGATCTCTCGAGCGAACGGTGAACGCGCCTCTTGCGCGCCCTCGTTGTGGTTGACCACGACGATCGTCTGTAATCCTCCACCAAGAGGAGCTGACGGATGTCCCGCCGCTTCCTCTTCGGACACCACCGGAGCAGCCCCGGCTTGAGCAACAGCGTCTTCGGCCGAGGGCGATCCCCGCACCTGGTGGCTCAACCGATCCTGATAGTAGACGAGCGTGCGATGGATCTCCTCGAGCACAGCCTCGGACCCGCAATG
Source organism: bacterium HR08 (assembly GCA_002898775.1). GTDB lineage: Bacteria > Acidobacteriota > Blastocatellia > HR10 > HR10 > HR10. Next base: position 31,597 of record BEHK01000010.1, read on the forward strand.
AACAGCACGTATGGCCAACGGCTCTCGATCTCGCGTGAAGAAGAGCGTGAGCCACTCCCCCTCTACCGAGATGAGCAGCGCATCCTGTCCCGAAGGAAGGGTCGCCATCCATCCGCTCTCGGCCAGATTGTTCGGGATGAGGAAACCGGGATGGAGTCCCGCCTCTTTGAGGACCTCCTCGTAGGCAGCGAGCACCTCGCTTCGCGCCGCGACGGCCAGGAATCGCTCGCTTCGCGAAGCGGCCTCGCGCGCCGAAGGTGCAGCTCCCATGACCGATCGTTCGCGCCGGTGAGGGAGGTGTTGAACAGCGATCGTCAGCTCGGCCGCCGAGATGCCCACCAAGCGCTCGACCTTCCATCCGATCACGGAGGCTAATTCCTCTTTCGCTTTCGGCGCGTGTTCGATCTCCAGCAGGAAGAGGCGACATGCTGCCGAAGGCAAGGCCACAGCCCAACGTCGCGCATGCTGCAGACCGGCTCTCTCCACCGCGCGCTGCAGCGCGCGTCGCAACGGCTCTTTGGCCCGCACATTCTTCCCGTCAAAGGTGGGCTCCAGCACCCCCTCGGGCACCGGCTCGACGGCGGCACGGCGCACGAGAAGACGTCCGCGCTTGCAGCGCGCCTCCACCAGGGCGATCTCTCGCTGGCGCAGCGCCAGGGCCGTCCTCGGAAGGGCGGGCGCTGTGAAGAAAGTACGAACGCGCTCAACAATCTCGAAGATCCCCACACGCATCACCGTGATCTCGCGCTCGGTGCTACTCGAACATCGCCCGTTCACCACTCGCTGTACGGTGTTCCTTCGGACGAGAGTCCTTCGGCGCCACTCTTGACATCCTTGATCCCCGCCTTCCCTTCGACCGAGAGCGGTTGATCCTCCGGGACGGGAACCCACGTCTCGCGCGATCCCGTGATTGGGTCCAACGGCAGCTCGCGCAAGTATCCCTTCTCGACCAACTCCTGCAGGGACTCCGGATATCGCCCGTAATCGGCGGCGAACTCCTCGATCTGGCTCCTCAACAGATGGAGATTCTGCTTGAGGACAGCCTCGCGCGCGCGCAGGATCACCCGCTGGTAGGCGGGAATCGCGATAGAGACCAAGATCGCCACGACCGTCAGGACAATGATCACCTCCAGCAGGGTGAAGCCCCGCGCCGGGCGCGCCTCACCAATCGCGATAGCGCGTCCCATCCAACGCGGTCCCCTCGCTGAGCGAATAGACGTCGAACACATTCTGCCCACCCCAGGAACGAGCGTTCGGCTCGTCTTGCGTCGAGCGCAGGCCCCATTCGGCGCGCCCGGTCATCGGATCTACGGGGATGCGCCGGAGGAATCGAATCTTCCGATCCGGGCTTCCGGCCAGTTGCACGCCGTTGACGAGCACTTCGAGATTAGGCGGGTATCCTTCGGTCTCCGCCTGCATCTCAAATCGGCTGATGATCCCCGCATCGTAGGCGCGCTTGTACCGATCAATAGCGGTGCGCAACTCGCGAAGGGCGCGACGCAGCTCGATCTCGCGCTGGCGTTGAATGGCATTTCGCGCGATGGGAATAGCGGCGGCCGTGAAGATGCTCACGATGGCAATCGTGAGGATCAGTTCCAGGAGCGTGAACCCCTCAGCGCGCCGACTCTCCCCTCGCTTGCGCTCTCGCATCCGCTGCCCCTCCTTTCACCGCACGGCGACCGTCAATGGGAGCGCCTTGCCGCCCACTGCCCGACCGTCGGCCGCGAGAAATCGCGTATTGGAAACGTCCACCTCTAACTGCGAACTGCCGCTTTGCAGGACCTCGAACAGGAGGACGGCCAGGCGTCCTCGCGCGGGCCGCGCCGGCCCGGTCGCGCGCACCGTGAGGATGATCCTCCCACTCGGATCCTGTTGCGTGCGGACCTCGGCTGGCGCCTCGCCGCTGGTGAGCGCTCCCCCATCGGCGACATTGATCAAGCGCAAGAGCTGCGGGTTGTAGGTGAGCGCCACCGTCGCTTCGCGGATCTCTTCCTTCCCGTTCATGAAGAGCGCCACCTGCACCCACTCGCCGGCTCGCGGCGTGGCCGTATTCATCTGCAGGACGAGCGGAATCGGCTCTCCTGCCAACGCCGGTGGAGTCGGGGCGGCTGTCGGAGCTGCGCCCTCAGCTTGAGGGGGCGCGGCCGATGGCTCGGGCGCCCTCTTCTCCTCCGAGGTGACGGCGCCTGCGATTCCCTGCGCCGTCGCATTCACCTTCTGCGCCCGCGTCTGCTCCAGGAAACGCTCGATCGTCAGATTGGCGCCCTGACTCTGCAAGGTTCCGGCCAAGCGCGCCAAACGGTCCCGCTCTTCGATCGAAGCCGCGCGCAGAATATGCGGGGTCACCGTGATCAAGATGTCCGTCGTATTGCCCGTCTGCTTGGGGATGCTGAAGAAGCGCCCGATCACGGGGAGGAAGCCGAGGAAGGGGATGGTCGTGCGCCCCTGCTCATCGCGCTTCTGCGCGACGGCGGCCATCATCGCGGCCTGACCGGTCCGCACAGTCGCCACGCTCTTCAGCTTCCGCGTCGTGAAGATCGGCGTCAGGCTCGTCGGCCCCTCGTTGAAGCCCGAGGTCTCCACCTCCATCTCCAGCTTCACGTATTCATCGCTGTAGACCGTCGGGGTGATCGTGACGTTCAAGCCGACGGGCCGATACTCGATCTGCGGATATCCGAACCCGAAGATGTTATTGAGGAGCCCGGGCTGCTGCACGCCCGGTTGCTGCCCCGGCTGCGTCGGCGCCACGTTGACGAACGAGGTCGGGATCGAGGCCGTCTGGATGGGAATCTGGCGGCCGATGTTCGCCGTCACCTGTTGCCCGTCCAAGGCGTGGACCTGGATGCTGTCAATCAAATGACTGCGCCCACGCGTCTGCAGGAAGCGAATGATGCTCGTGGGAATAGCGAGCGCCAACCGCTGCTCGGTGATGATCTGCCCCATCGTCACGCCGAGCAGATTCAACGTGCCCGGGCGAATCGGTCCCTGTGGGGGCGCGGTGAAGAACCCTTCGTAGAGAAGCTGGTTCCCGATCTCGATGAGATCGTTGCGCGCCACCTCGTAGATGCTGATATCAATCATCACCTCGGGCTTCTCCTTGTCGATGCTCTCGATGATCTCCTGGATGAGCCTGAGATTCTCCGGGGTCGCGCGCACGATCAAAGCGCGCAGGTCTTGGTTCACCATGATCTGCGCGCGCAACTGACCGGCGATCTGCGCCAGTTGCGTCTGCACCTGCATGGGATCGGCGTGCTTCAGATAGAAGGTCTGCACCTGCGTCTGTTGCAGGCGATTGCGAGTGGCCGGTTGATCGAGCGCCACGATGATCGTGTTGTCGGCGAGGGGTTGGAAGAAGAGCCCGTTGCTGAGCAAGATGGCATCGAGCGCCTGCGCCTTCGTGACGTTCCGCAGCTCGACCGAGATGCGGCGCTCGGGCACGCCCTGATCGAAGAGGACATTCAATCCGAGCTGCCGGCCGAGTTGCGCGATGACGGCTTTCAGATCATCGCGGAAGATGATGTCCTGCCGCGCCTCCTCTCGGGGAGGCTCCGACGGCGGCTCCGGTCGCGCGCGCCCGGCTTGAAGCTCGGGCGGACCGGGCGAGCCGAAGGTCGAGCTGGCGGGAACGGAGGCCTCTTTCCCCTCCTTTTGCGCCAACTCCAGGGCGCGGCGGGCCAGCTCCCGGGCCAGATCGTTCGTCTGATCGAACTGATAGGCGCGGCGGAAGGCATGATAGGCCTCCTCATATTGTCCGGCTTCCATCAGCTCACGACCACGCCGCGTCAGCAGGAGCGAGGCTTGAAGCGCCGCGCGACGATAAGCGATGTGATACTCCGGCCGATCGGCTTCGGAGAGCGCCAGCAGATACTGCTCCGCCGCTTGATCGAATTTTCCCGCCGCCTCCAGCTTCTGGCCCTCCTGAAAGTATCGCTTCCCTTTGGATCCCGCCCAAACCATGGAGGAGGGGGCTGGCCAGCTCCCGAGCATCATCACGCTCAGCGCCAGGGCCCCCGCGCGCTGTCGAACGGACGATCGCCACCTCATAGACTCCTCCTGAAGCGAAACTCCCCGCGCGGATCGCGGGCCTCAACCGACCGCCCGCGTTCCCGCACGCAATTGGCGTCATTCCACGAAAGTCACCCGGTTGATCTCGCGCAACGTCGTGATCCCCTCGAGCACCTTCTGCACGGCCGACTCGCGCAGCGTGCGCAACCCCTCGGCCTGCGCCGCGCGGCGAATCTCC
>BEHK01000011.1 GCA_002898775.1 bacterium HR08
CGTCGTCCTGCTGTTCCTCCCATGAGGCCCTGGCTTGGGTGAACGCCGGCCCTAGGGCGTCGTTCAGTGTGCGGCGAGCACGCGCAGGGCGAAGGGCAGGCCGTAGGCGTGTGTCCAGCCGAAGACGCGCAGCCCGTGCGTGAAGCTCCACAGGGGGCGGCGACCGTCGGGATTGCGTGGGAGATGACTCGCCTTCTCCAAAGCGACGAACAGTTCGCGTTGCGTCCAGGTGTCGTCAATCGGGCGGGGGAGCGGATCCATCTTCATGACCTCAAGGCGTCGCCGCAGTTCTTCCAGAAAGCTGGGCTCGCCCGTCAGGTCGTAGCCCACGACGAGACTGTGAATCGTCGCCAGGTAGGATTCCATCCCGTGGCTGAGCGGAGGGACGTCGCGCACGCGTCGCGCATGGCGCACGAGCGCGGCGCGCACGGCTGGGTCTCCCGTCTGATCCAGATATCGCGCCAAAGCATACGAGGCGTAGTTCTGGGCGTACCCGTAGCGATCCATGACCAGACTCCCCCCCTGCTCGCGCTCTTGCCACATGAGCATGCGCGCGATTCGCTCTCTCAGCTCGCGATGGTAGCGTTCGTCCTGGGTTGCTTCCCATACCTCCAGCAGATTCCACACCGAGAGATAGAGCCGGCGCCCCGTGAGATCGTGCTCCCCCCAAATGCGTTTCAGATACGTCTCCGCCGTTTGAAGGGCCACGTCCAGGCCGCGATGGTACCCGGCCACGTAATAACTCGCGATCCATCCGGCCACCCAAACGTGCGCGCTCAGGGCGCGCGACCAGTGCTGCATGCCGTGTCGGCGCCCGATGCCGAGATACTTCGTCCCCGGCGGCCGTTTGAGCGTCTCCCAGAAGTCGAGCGCCGAGTTCGTGTCCCCATAGTACTTCGGATCGGTCGGCCAGTGCGTGTTGTCCACGTCCATGGAATGACGGCTCGCGGCCTCCGCAGCCAGATGAAATCGGCGATCCCCCGTGCGGAGAAAATGGAGCCAGAGCATGAAGTCCACGGCCGGCTCGTTGCACACCCAGACATCCCACTTCTCACCGTCGAAGTTCCATTTCCCATCGCCGTAGTCGAACATCCCGAACCAGGGCACCCATCGCTGGTTGAAGAGCCACCACTCGAATTTATAGTCGAGGGCGCGTTCGAATTCGGGGAAGCGCTCCGCGCGCGGAGCAAAGCGCCCGTAGACGCCGCTGTCGGCGTACCAGCTCGGATCGGCGTGCGCGATCGGCGGATCCAGGACGTAGCTCATCGTCCGCGCGATCTCTTCCGAGGAAGCGTCGCCTTTGTGGAAGAAGAGGATCAGCTCACTCGTCTTCGCCAACCCTTGCGCCCAGTTCTCCACCGTTCCCTCGGAACCGTCCTCATACTCCAGCTCGCTCGACCAACGGGCGAAGTTCATCGGTTCGACGCGCGGCGACCAGAGGAACGCCGTCAGGCGATCCGGCGCTTCCCAGCGGATCTCTTTCGGGTACTCTTCGAGGATGTTTCGAATCCCGATGGCGAGGCCCCAGCGTTCATCCGCGAGGCTCAGCCATCCATCGGCGCGTTCCGCCCGAACGAGCGTTCGGTCGTCCACATCGAGGTGCGCGAAGAAGCCCTCCAGTCGCCGATCTGGCGTGGATTCCGGGACGGGAGGCATGCGCGTCGGTTTCGGCCCGGATTGCAGCAGCGAGACCTGACGCGCCGCCGGTATCGGGCGGGCGAGCACGCGGCGGGCACCCTCTTGCCACCACCGGCCTTCGCGATACGCCGTCTGCAGCCGTCGCCGCGGCGAGAGGTTCACCCGGAGCGCCAGACCGGCCGCCGCGATGCGATCGTTCGGCTGCGTCCATCCGGGATCGCCCGGCTCCTCCCGACGGATCCGCTCGCCCTGCGTGGCGACGTGCGCATGTTCTCCCTCTTGCGGTCGGTGGTGATCGGGAACGCCCGTGTAGACGAACGTGTGGAGGATGCGCAGATATGGCTTCCCCGCGTAGGCATGGAGGCGCATCACGAAGGGGGCCGGATTGTTATCGGCGCGCGCGTAGCGGTATTCGCCCTCAATGCGCACGATGGCGTGAAGCGGTCCCGATCCCTTCTCGACGACCGTGCGCGTGATGAAGGCGCGCGAGGGATCCAGGCCCGCATCATCGAGGAGATCGAGGAACGATCCGCGCCCGACCGGCCCTTCGGCGATCACATCCGACTCCTCGAATCCGTTGCCCTCCAGATCCAATTGCACGCGGTGCAGGAATCCCCCTTCGCCTTTTCGCGCGAGGATGCGCAGCGGTCCCGTCGTCACTTCGACGAATCCGCGCTCCCCTTGATTGTTCACGATGCTCACGCGCGCGCTCCCGGACGCGGTGCGTCGAACTCCGGGGCCGTATTCGACGAAGTACTCGGCGGCGGCCTCGGCGAAGAAGAAGACCCAAGCCCATTTCACGCTCGCATCGGCCGGCTCCCACGTGCTCACCTCCGTGATCTGCGAGGGGATCTCGCGACCGTCTGGCGTGAGGACGCGGACGTGATCGGGCGAGCGCAGGGCGCCTTTCGGGAAGGGAAGGCCGAAGAGAATCGGCGCACCCTCTTGCGGCCGCTCGACGCGAATGCGCACGCGCGAGGCGATCGGTGTGGGACGAGGCGCCGATCCTTCGGCGATGCCCGAGGACGCGTGAGCGAGAATGAGGATCGCCGAGATCCAGATCTTCATTCTCCCCCCCTCTTGAGGCCGCACCTCAGCGTTCGGTCCGGCCGGCATAGAGCAGATTCACAAAGAGGCGGATGGCACCGGACACGCCGGCCGGCAGTTGTCGGAAGAAGGCGTAACCGGTGTAGATGTACGTGCCCGCTCCATATCGGGCGCGCAAGAGGCCACCCTTGAGCAGCGGCTCGCCCGGATCGCGCGAGGCCAGAAGCGGCGTGAACCGCTCATCCCAGCTCTCCATGAAGTAGAGGCCGCGCTCTTGCACCCATCCCTGAAAGTCGCGCTCGGAGATGCGATTCGGCCAGCGAAAGAGCTGATCCTCCGGGGCGAGGATCTCGACCGGCGCCTCCTCGACGCTCACGCGCCCGCGCCCGAGCGTCGCCGGATAGGGGGTGAAGTTCCCGGCGTTGAACGTCGCGATGTCCTGATTGTATTGCACCAGCAGCGTTCCCCCGCGCTCGACGAAGTCCAGCAGCCGCCGATTATGCTCGCGCACGTCCGATCGCACATCGTAGGCCCGGATGCCGAGGACGATCACGTGAAAGCGGCGCAAATCCTCGCGCGCGAGCTGTTCGGGCGTGAGCAGCTCCACGTTCAGGCCGAGTTGCGCGAGCACGCGCGGGATGTCGTCCCCGGCGCCCATGACGTATCCGATGCGCATCTCACCGGGCGGCACATGGACATCAACGACGTGAAGGCGAACCCGAGCCGGTTGGTAGAATGGGAACCAGCCGATCTCGCGCCGTCCCAGGATCGTGCTCCCTTCGGTGTACGTTCGCCCTTGGTATTCGGCAATGGCCGTCACCTCATAGCGGCCTTCGCGCACGTCCCCAGGCGTGAGCGTGAAGGTGACGCTCTGCACCTCTCCCTCGCGGGAGAAGTCGAGCGCGCGCGCCGCGGGCTCAACGTGCCAGTTCGGCGGCGCCTCAAGGCGCAGCGTGATGCGGGCTCCGCCGATCACGTGATTGCGCACGCTCACCGTCACCGGGATCGCTCGAAGAGCCGAGGCGTTCTGAACGACGGATTCCGGGTGAACATGAACGGAGAGCGGCGGTCCGATGGCGAGCGGACGGTGTTCCTCGCCGTACATCGGGTCCACCACACGCGCGCGGGGAATGGTGGTGATCTCCCCCTTCACCGCCTCGATCGCATAGACCGCGCGAACGCGCAGCGGCAACGGTGGCAGCGGAAGCGTCGCATACTCCGGGACGTCAAGCCGAAGGATCGCTTCCGTCGCCGGATCTTCGCGCCGCCAGTACGGGCGCGTCCACCTGAGGCGCGCGACGTCGTGAGGGATCGTCACCTGACACTGAACGAGCGCGCTCTCATTAGGACCCAGCGACCTGAGATCGCGTCGGCGCACGGTGACGGTGAAGTCCGAGGGCGCTTCGCATCGGATGTCCTCGGCGCGCACGCGCTCGCGACCGCGGTTGATGAGGCGCGCCGTCAGCGTGAACGTCTGCCCCGGATAGGCCACGACGAAGGTCTCGCGCGGCCGCGAGAATTCGAACGCGCCTGTTCGCTCCGCCGAGGAATCGCTCGGCGCTTCCACGAGCGCTTCGAGCGTGAGCCCGAGCGCCAGATTGATCGCGCGAAGGCATTGCGCTCGCTTAGTCCGCAAGGGGATCAGGATGTTCTGCCGCGCGGCGGGAGAGAGGGGCGCGCGCTCAAGACGCGCGATGAGATCGGTGAGCGCGGCGAGGCCACGCAGCAGGGGGGGAGCGACGCGCTCCAGATGCTCAGGGGTGAGCGCGGCCATCGCTTCGGCGATGCGCTCGTCCAGCTCGCGCAAAGCGGGGCGGAGCCACGGCACCGCGCGCTCTTCCGCCCCGAGTCGAGCGGCCAATCCGGGCAAGCTCGTGTCCAGGCCGTCGAAGAAGCTTTCCTCTCGACGAGCGCCCGATGGAGCGAATGGTCCCCGCGCGGCGACGAGCCGATAGAACGTGTACCGATCTCCGGCCGGGACGATAACGCCACCTGCTCCCTGCGTGAGCTGCAGGCTCAACCCCCTCATGGCGAGTTGCGCGTACGATTGACCGAGCGCGGGATCGTAGGCCCCCGTGTTGAGTCGCAGCCCATCGCCTTCATCCGCGCGCATATGGCCCACATAGAGCTTGTACGGCGACCAGGGGAGCCATCCCTCCGCGATCTGCTCCGGGAAGCGGTGCGGATCGCCCGCCGCCTCGAAAGCTTCGCGCGCGAGCAGGCCTGCGGCTTGATGCTGGCCGTGCCCATCGCGAGGGGCTCCCTGGAAACGCGCCACGATCACATCGGGACGAAAGGCGCGGATGACGCGCACCATGTCGGCGAGCGCCGTCTCACGTCCTCGCCATTTCTCGAAGGTCTCCTGAGCCGTTTTCGAGAAGCCGAAATCGGCGACGCGCGTGAAACGCTGGCGCACCCCATAGTGCGCATCGGCGGAGAGCAGCTCCAGCGTGCGCAGAAGCCCCAGGGCATCGAAAAGCTCCGGGCCCGTCTTATTCTGCCCCCCCTCGCCCCGCGTGAGCGTGAGCAGCATCACTTCGGCGCCCAGACCGCGCGCCAGCAGCGTGAGCATCGCGCCGTCTTCGTCATCGGGATGGGCCGTCACGTGCAGCACTCGCGCTGTCGTGCGCAGTTTGCGAAGCGCCTGCACGAGCCCCGCCAGACCGAGGTCCTCGCTCGGTTTCGGGACGATCTCCATCCACGGCTCGTCGTCCGTCTCCCACGTGGCGATGGCGGCCTGTGATTCTCGGAAGCCGAGCGCTTCTCTGGGAAGCGGTCCCGCTCCGGTAAGCAGTATCGCGCCGAGGACGAAAAGGGCCACCCGCGCCCGATGAGGCCCGCGAGTCATCGAAGCGCCGCCCGTGTTTGGACTCATCTTCCTCCTCCCTCGGAACGGTCCCCACAGGAGAGGGCATGGTGAGATGCCGACATCTGGCATCGGCATCTCACCGAAGGTCTCGCGCCCGCCCGTTCAGAAGTTGAGCTTGAACCCCAGCTGCAACTGCCGCGATTCGAGCGCGCCCGCGCGCGGGAACCGTTGCGGGAGGGGCGAGACCAACCCCCCATCGGGGGTCACCGCCACCGTCGTCGTCAGGTCCGTGATGTTCGGATGATTGGTCAGGTTCGTGAACTCGGCGAAGACTTCCACATTCGCCCGCTCGCCCACGCGCACGAAGCGCGAGTACCGGAGGTCGAGGTTGAAGTGGTTCGGTCCATCCACCGTGTTGCGCCCGATGAAGAGCGGCCGATCCATCAGGATGCGGTCGTTGTTGAGATCGCGATTGGCCAGGATGTTGAACGTGTCGCCGCTGTCGGCGCTCAGGATGAAGCTCAGCTGATTGTCGTTGAGCAAGGCATTCCAGAAGCGATTCGAGAGCTCCACCTTCGGCACCAGGACGCCGCTCACGTAGAAGATGTGGCGGCGATCCGAGAGGGAGTTGCCGCGATCGCGACGCCGGTTGGTCGGATCCGAGAGTTGGACATTGCTGTCGAGCACATTCACCTCGGGCGCGTCATCAATGGCGTGCGACCAGGTGTAGGAGGCGGTGAACTGATACCCGCGCGAGAAGCGCTTGATCAGCTGCACGGTGACGCCATTGTAGTTGGAATTCCCCACGGATTCGGCGAGGAAGACGTTGTCGAACTCGGGGAAGCGTCGCGTCTGCGGATTCACCGCCGTGTCGAAGACCGGGCGTCCATCGGCCAGGGTCCGGATCGGGTTGATCGGGTTGATATTCCGCTGCACGGGGATGCGCGTCCCCTTCGAGAAGACGTAGCTGAGGACGACAGACATCTCGTTGGTGAGCGCCCGCTCGATCTGCAGATTCGCATTGCTCGAATAGAGGTTGGCGAAGTCCGGCGCCACGGCGTTGATGCTCACGCGCGGGAGCGGAAAGCCCGCGGGCAACTGATCGAACGTTTGCGGGAAGGCCGGCGCGAAGGGGCTCGTCCCCGAGACCGAGATGTCGCGGAAGCGCGGATTCCCGTTGTTCAGGAGCGCGAGCCGATAGAAGTCCAGCTTCGGGAAGTCATAGTAAATCCCCGCGCTCGCCCGCACGACCGTCTTGCGCTCCCGTCCGATCCCGTACGAGAGCCCGAGGCGCGGGGCGAGGTTATTCTTATCCACGTTGAACTCGCGCGAGAGCGGGAGCGGAGCCGTCGGATCCGGATCGGGCACATCGTACAGTTCATAGCGCACGCCGTAGAGGAGCTTGAGATTCCGCGTCGCGCGCCAATCGTCCTGCCAGAAGGCCCCCCAGAAGAAGGCGCGCTCGCTGATCTCCGGATTCCCGATGCGCTGGCGGAAGGTCGTGTAGCTCCTCGGATTCGTCCCGTTGACGGCGCTCAGGTAGGCCTCAATGCTGGGGAAGACGTATTCGGCGAAGAGCGGCTCGCGCCGGAAATCGCCGTAGGTCGTCATCGCGACGCCGAATTTGATGGCGTGATTGCCGCGAATGAGCGTGACATTGTCCACGAGGTCCGCGCTGGTCTGACGGAAGCGCTGGCCGTCATCGGTCGGTCCGCCGAACTGCGCCACGCCCGAGATCGTGATGGCCGGGCCGCGCACGGCGTTCTCCGGATTGGCCACGCGGAAGAAGCGGCGCCGCGCATACTGAAAGCGCAGCTCGTTGATGGCGCGTGAGGAGATCGTCGAGGTGAGCTGCGTCGCCACCGAATCGGCCGCATCAATGAAGTCGGTCGAGCGCGTCACCGAGAGGAGTCCGGCCGAGAGCGCCCCGCCGATGTTATTCGGCGAGCTGTTGCGGAAGAGATTGTAGCGCGACATCAAGCGGTGCTTCTCGGAGATCGTGTAGTCGCTGCGGACGATGAAGAAGTTGACCCGTTGCGAGGCCGGGACCACGCCGATCTGCCTGGGCGTCAGCCCGATGCGCGCAGCATTCTCCGGCGTGATGGTGATCGGGCGCGGGATGTCGCGCCGCGTGAATTCATACGCGCTGAAGTAGTGGAGCCGATCGCGTCGGATCGGGCCGCCCAGTCGCGCCGTCACCGTATCGGCCGCGAAATCGGGCTTCGGCTGCGTGGGCGACAGCAGCGTGGGTCGCGCCGAGAAGGACTTGCGACGGAAGCGATACCCGGCCTCCCCATGCACCTCATTCGTCCCCGAATCGGTGATGGCGTTGTAGACGGTCCCCGTCGTCGTCCCGAACTCCGGAGCGAAGCCGTTGTTGACGACCTGGATCTCGCGGATGAAGACTTCGGAGATCGGCATCAAGCGAATGCCCGCGCGATCGGCTTGCGTGTTCGTATTGCCGTCCAGTTGGTAGTTGATCCGGTCCATGAATCCGTTCGTGTTCACCTTGCGAGGCACGCCGAATTCGGGATTGGGGCGCGCGCTCACGCCCGGCTGCAGGAGCATGAAGTTGTAGATGTTGCGCGAGACCAGGGGCAGGTTCCGCACCTCTTGCGTCGAGATCGTATTCCCGTGCTCGATCTTCCCGATATCGGCCACGGGGACATCGGCAGTGACCGTCACCGCTTGCTCGATCTGCCCGATCTCCAGCGTGAAGTCCACGACGGCCGTTCGCCCGGCCGTGAGGACGACCCCCGAGCGCACGGCGCGTTTGAAGCCCACAGCGTCCACGCGGATCTCATAGCGACCCAGTGGCAGCAGCGTCGCGCGGTAAAATCCGCGCTCGTTCGTCGTCAGCGTTCGGGCGTAGCCCGTGTCCATATTGACGAGGCGCACGGTGGCGCCGGCGATGACCGCTCCCGAGGGGTCCAGGACGATCCCCTCGATGACGCCATCGGTCGCCTGCGCCTGCGCGAGAAGGAACATCGCCAGAACGATGCTCTTCATAGCCCCCTCCTTTCGTTACTTAAAGCCGCGCGACCAAATCGGCGAGTTGTCGCTCGACCAGTTGCAACGCCGAGAAGATGGCCCCATAGAGTTGCGCGCGATCCTCCAGGGCCGAGACGACGACCGCCGGTTTGGCCGGAACGGTTCGCGCAATGGTCTCCCGAATGGGCTCGGTGAGAAGTTCTCCGGCCAAGCTCACGCCTCCCCCGAGCACGATCATCTCCGGGTCCAGGAGCGTGGCCACATTCGCCGCGGCCGCGCTGAGATAGGCCACAAGCTCATCCACGAGCCGTCGGGCCGTCTCATCACCCCGACGGGCCGCTTCGAAGACGGCCTTGGCGTCCGGGGCGCGGGATCGTCCCATGAGCTGGCGGGCGCGCGCGGCCATCGCCGGTCCGGAGGCGCGCATCTCCAAAAATCCCAGCTCACGGAATTCCTCTCGAATCGCCCTCGGATCGAGGAGCATGTACCCGACTTCTCCGGCGGCGTGCGTCGAGCCGCGATAGAGTTCCCCGTTGATGAGGAGACCCGCTCCGATTCCCGCGCCGATGGCGATAAAGGCGACGTTTCGGAGCCCTCGCGCGGCTCCGCGCCAGCTCTCGCCCAGCACGGCCATGTTCACATCGTTATCCACATGGACGGGCAGATGCAGGGCCTTCTCCATCAGCTCGCGGAGCGGGACGTCGCGCCAGCCCGGGAGGTTCGGGGCGTGATGGACGATCCCGCGCTCCACGTCGGTGATGCCGGGAGCGCCGATGGCCATCATGCGCACGTCGCGCCAGCGCACGCCGGCCGTTTTCACCACCCGACGGCTGAGCGTCGCGATCTGCTCGACGATGGTGCGGACATGGGGCGGAGACTTTCGCGTCAGCTCCTCCGCGTGCGCGAGGAGATCGCCGTTGAGATCGGCCACGGCCACGCGCACGCGCGTCCCTCCGATGTCGGCGCCGAGCACATATCCGAAGCGCGCATTGAAGCGCAGCAGCGTCGGGCGACGCCCGCCGCTGGAGTTCCCGACGCCTTCTTCTCGCAAGAGTCCCGCGCGCAGCAGCTTCGCCACCAGGGCCGAGACCGTCGGCGGACTCAAACCCGAGCGGCGCGCCAGCTCGGCGCGCGAGATCACCTCCGAGGCGCGCGCCAGCCGCAACAGCGCGAGCATGTTCAGTTGCTTGAGGAGCCCGTGATTAGCCGGACCCATCGCCTCCGCCGCCCGTTTGCGCCCGTGCCCGTCCATGACTTTGTTCGAGAACATAATAAATAAACTTTTCCTCGCCCCTGTCAAGATGAATCGGCGCGGCGTCCGGAGACGGCGGAGAGGCGCGCTTTACAACGGGGAGCGATTCGATTTACCATGCCGGAGGTATGACGAAGGTGGGTATGGTCAGTCTCGGATGTCCGAAGAACCTCGTCGACAGCGAGGTCATGATGGGGCTGCTCGTGCGCGAGGGCTTCGCGCTCACGACGGAAGCGGCCGAGGCCGAGATCCTCATCGTGAACACGTGCGCCTTCATTGATCCCGCCAAGAGGGAATCCATCGAGGCGATCCTCGAGATGGCGCGATGGAAGACGCACGGGCGCTGTCGCAAGCTCATCGTCACCGGCTGCCTGGTCGAGCGCTATCGCGAGCACCTGCAGCGGGAGTTGCCCGAGGTGGATGCGCTCGTCGGGACGCGAGAGATCGAGCGCATCGTCGCGGTGTGTCGCGACGGAGAGCGGGGAACGGCGATCCGGTCGCGACGTCGCCTTCCGATCCTCTCCGCGGAGCTCGCCGCTCGATACGTGGAGGAAGTCACGCGTCCGCGCGTGCTGGCGACGCCGCCCTTTTCGGCTTATCTCAAGATCGCCGAGGGGTGCGATCACACGTGTTCCTTCTGCATCATCCCGACGCTGCGCGGGCCGTTTCGAAGCCGCCCCCTGGAATCCCTGCTTCGAGAGGCGGAGGCCTTGGCCGCGCGCGGCGTTCGCGAGCTGATCCTCATCGCGCAGGATACGACGCATTACGGTGCGGACTTGGGGATGAAGGATGGATTGGCCACGCTCTTGCGGGCACTGGCGCGGGTTGAAGGGGTTCGATGGATTCGCTTCCTCTACGGCTATCCGAATCACGTGAGCGAGGCGTTGATCGAAGCCGTCGCTTCCGAGGAGAAGGTGTGCGCGTACTTCGATATCCCCTTTCAGCACGCGAGCGGGCGTCTGTTGCGCCTCATGCGTCGAGGGGGGACGCGTCGCTCGTTCGAACGTCTTGTGGAGCGCATCCGGCGCCGTATCCCGGACGCGACGCTGCGGACGACGTTCATCCTTGGATTCCCCGGGGAGACGGAGCGCGATTTTCGCGAGCTGCTCGACTTCTGCCGGACTGTCGGGTTCGACTACGCGGGAGCGTTCCTCTATTCGGATGAGGAGGGAACGGCGGCCTTTGGCTTGACCCAAAAGGTGCCGCGGGAGGTCGCGCGCGAGCGCTTGAGACGGTTTCAGCGCGAGCAAGAGCGTATCGCGTCTCGGCGGAGCCGTCGGTGGATCGGTCGAACGGTCGAGGTGCTGGTGGAGGGAAGCGTTGAGGGGGAGGCCTTCGATCGTCGCCCGCGCGCCTCTCCGATGCCCCTTCTGCTGCGCGGGCGGATGGCTGGGCAAGCGCCGGAGATTGATGGCTGCGTGATCCTCGATCTGGGGGATAGGGTGAAATCGCCCCTCGAGCCGCGACTTCCCCGGCCGGGGGAATTCGTCTCGGTCCAGATTGTTGACGCCATCGGGTATGATCTGATCGGGCGGGTGTGCGCGCCCGGGAAGGCTTCGCGATGAAAATGCGCGCGCATGTCGAGAGTCTCGCCCGCGTTCGGCGCTCATCCGAAGGTGGCATCGTATCCCTCGCCGATCGCGTGGCATGGTGGATCGCCATCGGTGGGGGAGTTGGTCTGGCGCCGATAGCTCCCGGGACGGTTGGAGCTCTTCTTGGACTCGGGCTCTTCGCGCTTGGCTTCTGGTTCGACCGCGCGCTGGGCGCCGTCGGGGTGAGCTGGATCATCGCGGGTATTCTCCTGGGCATCGGCACGTGGGCATCCTCCCGAGCGGTGCGGCTCTCGGGCACGGCGGATCCTCCGCAGATCGTGGTGGACGAGATCGTCGGTCAGTTCCTCGCACTGCTCGTGAGCGTCGGGGGTCGTGCCCTCTGGCGAGGAGCCATCGAAGGATCGGTCTCGTGGCCGGGATGGGGGATTCTGTGGACGAGCTTCGGGCTCTTTCGCCTCTTCGACATCTGGAAGCCGTATCCCATTCGACGAGTCGAACGGTGGAAAGGGGGAGCTGGGGTCATGGCGGATGATGTGTTGGCGGGGATCTGCGCGGGATTCGCGACCGTTCTCCTGGTCGAGCTCAGCCCTTGAAGGAGGATTGAGGATGCGGCCCAGGCGACCGCGACAAGCGGAGATCATCGCCGTCGGATCGGAGCTGCTGACGCCCTTCCGCGTGGATACGAATTCTCTCTGGTTGACCGAACGGCTGAACGCGCTCGGGATCGACGTCGTCGTGAAGATGATCGTCGGCGATGACGAGTCGCTCCTGGAGCGCCTCGTTCGCGAGGCCCTGGCGCGCTCGGAGGTGATCGTGATGACCGGCGGATTGGGGCCCACCGAGGACGATGTGACGCGCAAGGCCCTCTCGCGCGCTCTCTCGCGACCCTTGGTGCTCGATGAGCAGATTCTGGAGCAGATTCGAGCGCGCTTCGCCCGTCGAGGACTCGCGATGCCGAAGATCAATGAGCGGCAGGCGCTCGTGCTGGAGGGCGCGGTCGTCTTGGAGAACCGATACGGGACGGCGCCGGGGATGTTCGTGGAGCAGGAAGGGCGCGCGCTCGTCGTGCTGCCAGGGCCGCCGCCGGAGATGCAAGCCATGTTCGAGAGCGAGGTCGTGCCGCTGCTGGAGCCGCTCGCCGGCGGCGTGAAGATTCGCCGCCGCACGCTGCGGGTCGCGGGCTTGAGCGAATCCGCCGTGGATCAGGCGATCGCGCCCATCTACACGCAATACGCGAATCCGCAGACGACGATTCTGGCCACGACCGGCGGGATCGAGATTCACCTCACGGCCAGCGGCATGACCGAAGAGGAGATCGAAGCGCGGCTGGATGAATTGTCGGATCGCATCGAGCACGCGCTTGGCGCGCGGGTCTTCACCACGCGCGGCGAATCCCTGGAGGAGGTGATCGGCCGCCTCGCCCTGACCAAAGGCTATACGATCGCCGTCGCCGAGAGCGTGACCGGTGGCCTCATCGCCAAGCGCTTGACCGATGTCCCCGGAAGCTCACAGTATTTCCGCGGGGGGATCACCGCCTACTCGGATGAGGCGAAGCGCGCGCTCCTGGGCATCCCGGCGGACGCGCTCGCCGCGCACGGAGCCGTCAGCGCAGAGGTCGCCGAGGCGATGGCCCGACGCGTGAAGGAGTCTTTAGGGGCGACCGTGGTGTGGCCGTCACGGGAGTGGCCGGACCTGGAGGGGGGACACCAGAGAAACCCGTCGGTTTGGTCTTCATCGGTTTGGCCGATGATGTCCATGTCGAGAGCCATCGGCATTGGTTTCCGGGGGATCGCGCGCGCGTTCGAGAGCTGGCCGCTCAGGCGGCCTTGGCGCTCCTGTATGAGCGCTTGTTGTGACGCACCGGGCTCCGAAGGCGGGCTCACGCCCGCTTCGAGGTCGGGCGCACGGCGACTTTGACGCGCGCCGGTCGCAGCAAGCGATCGCCCATCATGTAGCCGCGCTGATACTCGTCAATGATGGTGTTCTCCTCATATTCGTCGGTCGGCTCGACGGCGAAAGCTTCATGGCGCGTGGGATCGAACGGGCGTCCGAGCGTCTCCATCGGCCTGACGTTGAAGCGGGCGAGCAGCTCCAGCAGCCGACGATGAATGACGGTGAGTCCCTGCAAGACCCCATCGAGGTCGCGGAGCCAACGCGCGGCTTCCAGGGCGCGCTCGAAATCATCCACGATGGGGAGGAATTCGGTCAGGACTTCGGCGAGCGCCTCCTCCCGCATGCGCTCCCGCTCGCGCTCGATGCGCTTGCGATAGTTCTCGAATTCGGCCGCCAGCCGCAACATGCGCTCATAGAGCGTCTGTCGCTCTTGCCGAAGTCGCGTGATCTCGTCCTCCGGCTCAGGGGCTGTCTCTGAGCGAGGGGAATCGAGAACCCCCTGGCCGATCTCGCGGATGGTGGCGCTCAGCTCCTCCGGTTCCGAGGAATCCTTGGCCTCATGCTCCCGGTCGGTTTCACGCGGGTGCACGGGATACTCCGCAGGCGCCTCCTCGTGAGGTTCAATGAACCGGATCGGGATGCGGCGCGCGTTCGGCTTCTCCATCTCCTCCTCCAACGGGCGAAGATCACGCTCTAGACTACCACCGGCTCTGCGGGGCTGTCAATCATCGAGACCCTCAGCACCTTGAAGCGCAAGGGCGAGACGGCCCCTCCCTCGCCTTGCCCCTGTCGGACCAGTCGAAGTCCTCAAGGCGCGATCCGCAGACGGATCAGGTCAATCACGGAAGAAGCAGTCTCGCCGTCCGATTCACACAGCGAAAGCAGCGTGCGGGTTCACCATCGAGGGGATCGGCCCGATCCGCGCGGGGGACGGCGTCCCCCACGGGAGGGCCCGCTTCCTCGATCATACCCGAACTGATTCGCGGGGCGTTCCGGTCGAGGTCGAGCTTCGTTCACGATCAGCGTGCGGCCTTCGTATTCCCGCTGGTTCAATTGGCTGATGGCGGCTTCGGCCGCTTCAGCCGAGGCCAGTTCGACGAATCCAAACCCCCGGGAGCGTCCGGTGACGCGATCGGTGATCACATGGCTGGAAAGCACGGGACCAAAGGGCCTGAAGAGGTCTTCCAAGTCCTGACTGGTCACGCTGTAGGGCAAATTCCCGACATACAGTTTCACGGACATACAGTCTCCTCTGCATTGTTCTTCCCAGAAGCCGCCGAGAGCAGGGCGGAAGATGACGCCGTGGCTTCTTCGCGCTCTGCGCGCGGGGATTCTGAGTCTCACTTGCCTTCGGAGTATCGAGGCGTCAGGCCCTCTTCAGACGACACCTGCGGATACTTCGCCGACAAGCTCCGCATCGCAAACATCACGCCGCACAGGCGAAGGTGTGAGTGTAGCCCCGATGCCGGAGGGAGTCAAGCGGAAAGCGTCGGGCGAGGCGGTCCCGACGCGAAATCGCGCCGGGATGCGGACCTCGCGCATGCGGCGTTGGATGATCCGGCGACGACGCTCGACGCGCTGCGGATGCCTGGCCGGATTGTACGTCTCGCGAGGATTCGGGATGATGGCGGCCAGAAAGGCCGCCTGCTCCGGCGTCAGGCGCGCGGCCGAGATGCCGAAGTACTGCCGCGCTGCCGCTTCCGCCCCGTAGATCCCATCCCCCCACTCGATCACGTTCAGGTAGAGCTCCAGGATGCGCCGCTTCCCAAGAAGCAGCTCCAACTCCACGGTGATCACCGCTTCGCGGAGCTTGCGCAGGGGGGTGCGCGCCGTCGAGAGGAAGAGGTTCTTGGCCAACTGTTGGGTGATCGTCGAGGCGCCGCGCACGATCTCCCCCTCTTGGAGATTCTCTCGGATCGCTTCCTGAATCTGCTCCCAATCGAACCCATGATGGATGAAGAATCGAGGGTCCTCGCCGGCTAAGACCGCGCGCACAAGATGCGGGGAGATGCGCTCGTACGGGACCCAGATCTGCACGCGCTTGGGCGTCCGACCACGCGCTCGCGCTTCCTCCGCGCGTTGCCTCATGAGGGCCGTCATCTCCGGATTCGCGGATCTCAAGCGAACGATGCGCGCGAGGGTCATGCCGTGGACGATCAGGAGGCCAAGCAGCAGGAGTCCGAGCGCTCGACGGATCCACCGTCTCCCCAGGTGATGGGCTCCTCTGGATGGCATCGCACGCTCAACGCACGCTCAGATGACGTTGTAGCACGATCGCAGCGCGGAAGGCAAAGGACCGATCGCGCTTGACAAGCGTGGAAGGCCGGGCCTACCATGACTTACTTTGCGGGGCGCAAAGGATGTCGGTGGAGATGAGAAGAGACGATCGCCTCTCGATCATCTTCGCGGTTTCCGAAGCCACGCCGTATGCGAAGACGGGGGGATTGGCGGACGTCGCGGGCGCTTTGCCGCAGGCCCTGGTGAAGCTGGGCGTGGAAGTAGCGGTCATCCTCCCGCGCTATCGCGGAGAGCGGGCGGGGACGGTCGGACGCTGCGTGAAGGAGCGTGTGGACGTTCCCTTCGCGTTCGGGACGAAGACGGTCGCCATCTATGCCGATGAGCACAAGGGCGTCCCATTCTACTTCGTGGACGTGCCGGAATATTTCGACCGTCCGGGCATTTACGGGCCAAATCCCAGCGAGGAGTATCCCGATAATGTCGAACGCTATGCCTTCTTCTCGCGCGCGGTGATCGAATGGGCGCGTCAGTGCGAGCGCCCCCCGGATCTCTTCCATTGCAACGATTGGCAGACGGGCTTCATCCCGCTCTATCTCCGGACGGTGTATAGCGCCGAGCCCTTCTTTCGACGAACGCGGACGCTCTTCACGATCCACAACATCGGGTATCAAGGGCTCTTCTCCCCGACGCTCCTTGAGCGGTTCGGGCTCCCCCCGGAGGTCTATCGAACCGAGGGAGGGATCGAGTTCTACGGCTCGGCCAGCGCGATGAAGGCCGGGATCGTCTTCGCCACGGCGATTTCGACCGTGAGCCCGAAGTACGCCGAGGAGATCCAGACGCCGGAGTACGGACATGGCCTGGATGGGCTGCTGCGCGCGCGCGCGACGCGACTGGTCGGCATTCTCAACGGTGTGGACTACGAGGAGTGGAATCCGGCCACCGACCCGTTCATCGCGGCCAACTACTCGGTCGAAGCCCCAGAGGGGAAACGCCTGTGCAAGGCTGATCTGCTGCGAACGATGGGGCTCCCTGAAGAGCTCGATCGCCCGGTGATCGGTTCCATCTCCCGATTGGTCGCGCAGAAGGGCTTTGACCTCGTGCGCGAGGCGGCCGAGGGACTTCTGCACACCGGCATCATGTACGTGCTGCTGGGATCGGGCGATCGCGAGCTGGAGAGGTTCTTCCGAGATTGGCAGCGAGCCCATCCCGATCGCGTGGGCATTTATCTGGGATTCCACAACGAGCTGGCGCATAAGATCGAAGCCGGAGCCGATATGTTCCTCATGCCCTCGCGCTACGAGCCCTGCGGGCTCAATCAGATCTACAGCTTGAAGTACGGGACCGTTCCCATCGTGCGCGCCACCGGCGGGCTCGACGATACGATCCAACCGTTCGATCCGACGACGCGATCGGGCAACGGGTTCAAGTTCTTCGAATATCGGGCCGATCGGTTGCTCGCGGCCGTACATGAAGCGCTGCGCGTGTACGCCGATCCCTCGCTGTGGCGGGCTTGTATGGAAAACGGCATGCGCGCCGACTTCTCCTGGGAACGTTCGGCCCTTCAGTATCGGGAACTGTATGAGCGCGTGATCGCCGGAGAAGGGCCTTTCGGAGAGCCCACCTGAGGCGATCGGGAGGCGCACACGAGGCCTTCTGCCGAGTACGAGTATCTCTAATGAGGAGGGAGACGCCATGGCCGGGAACGTCATCGAGGTCACCGATGCCACCTTCCAGACGGAGGTTTTGAATTCGCCCATTCCCGTGCTGGTGGATTTCTGGGCCATTTGGTGCGCGCCCTGCCGCGTGATCGCTCCCACGGTCGAGCAGATCGCTGAGGAATACGCCGGGCGCCTCAAGGTCGCGAAGATGAACGTGGACGAGAACCCCATGACGCCCGCCCGCTACGGGATCAAAGGGATTCCCACGCTCATCCTCTTCAAAGACGGGGAGGAGAAGGATCGCATCATCGGTGTGACCGCCAAGGAGAACATCGTCCGCATGTTCGCGCCTTATCTGGGAGGGGTATGAGAAACGTCGTCGTCGTCGGGGCTCAGTGGGGCGACGAGGGGAAAGGCAAGATCGTGGATTGGCTCTCGGCGCACTTCGATATCGTCGTCCGATATCAGGGGGGACATAACGCCGGACATACCGTTCAGGTCGGAGGGCGGCGATTCGTGCTCCACCTCATCCCCTCTGGCATCCTCCGCGAGGAGAAGGTGTGCGTCATCGGCAACGGCGTCGTCGTGGATCCCGAGGCCTTGCGGGAGGAGATGGCGATGCTGCGGCGGGAGGGCATCTCGGTGGCGCCCGGGCGATTGCTCGTGAGTCACCGCGCGCACGTCATCCTGCCCTATCATCGGGCGCTGGAAGCCGTCCTGGAGCAACAGCTCGGAGAACAGCGCGTGGGGACGACGATGCGCGGCATCGGGCCGGCCTACGAGTTCAAATATGGACGGCGCGGCTTGCGCGTCGGCGACCTCTGCGAGCCTCAGCGCGCGCGGGAGAAGATCATGGCGATCGCCGAGCACGTCAATCGGATGCTCCGCGTCTTGGGCGCCGAACCTATTGATCCGCGCCCGATTTGCGATCGGTATCGGGAGCTGGGCGAGCAGATCGCCCCGTTTGTGGCCGATACGGCGTATTACCTGAACCGCGCCATCGCCGAGGGACGAGCCGTTCTCTTTGAAGGCGCCCAGGGCACGATGCTCGACGTGGACCACGGGACCTATCCCTTCGTGACCTCCTCGCACGCTTCGGCCGGCGGTGCGGCCGTGGGCACGGGCGTCGCTCCCACGCGCATCACCGCTATCTTGGGGGTCATCAAGGCCTATGCGACACGCGTGGGCGAGGGCCCTTTCCCGACGGAGTTGCACGACGACGTCGGGCAACTCCTGCAGCGCGGGGGGGGAGAATATGGGGCGACAACCGGACGCCCGCGTCGCTGCGGCTGGTTCGATGCCTTCGCCGTTGCCTACGCCGTCATGCTCAACGGCTGTACGGCCCTGGCGCTCACGAAGCTCGACGTGCTCGATCCATTGCCGGAGATCAAAATCTGCGTGGGATATCGGCGTCGCCGACGAATCCTCGCCGAATATCCGGCGTCGTGCGAGGAGCTGCGCGAATGCGAGCCGATCTATGAGACGATTCCGGGATGGCAAACTTCAACCAGCGGACTCACCCGATACGAGGAGTTGCCCCCTCCGGCCCGACGCTATATCGAGCGCGTGAGTCAACTGGTCGGATGCGAGATCCCCTTCATCTCGACCGGCGCCGAACGGGAGGAGATGATCATCGTGCCCGGGCGCGCCCTGGAGCGCGTGCTCGCGTGAGCGTTCGCCGTCCGACGCGAGATCGCTCGTTCAGTCCTTCAACGCCCGAATCGTCTCGCTCCAAAAAGCCTCGTCCTCCAAGGGGCGCGGCGGACGCAGCCCGTAGAAGACGAGGCGGTCCGCGAGCCCGCGGTATCGCTCGCGAAGCCGTTCGGCCATCTTCTCCGGGGGCGCCACAACGGCGAAGGTGTGCAGCATCTCCTCAGGAATTGCGTCGGCCAGCTCCGACCATCGCCCGGCCGCCGCCAGGGCGCGCAGCCGATCGGCATGCTCAGCGAAGCCGTGGAGCTCCAATAGCACTCGATACGTGGGCGTCGAACCGTAGAAGCCAATCTGCGAGCGGGCAAAATGCCGGCTCTCGGCCCATTCCTCGGGATCTCGGCCGGAAGCGATGATCACCGGCACCACGATCTCCAACGCCGAGCGGTCTCGGCCGGCGGCACGCCATCCGGCTTCGAGTTCCGGCAGCACCAACTCGCGCACGTACCGCTCCGAATGAAGAGGATGCACGTGCACACCATCGGCCACACGACCAGCGAGCCGCAGCATCGCTCGGTTCACGGCCGAGATGTAGATGGGCGCATCGGGGTAGGGATTCGGCTCGGGCGTGAAAAAGGGCGTCATCAGCGTCAGATGGTAGTGCTCGCTGCGAAAATTCAAAGGAGTGCCTTCCCGCCATGAAGCCCAGATCGCCCGAACGGCGGCAATATAGTCGCGCAACCACGGCACCGGAGCCTTCCAGGAGAGCCCGAATCGGCGCTCGATGTGTCCCTTCACCTGGCTGCCAAGCCCCAGAATCATGCGCCCCCGCGCCAGACGCTGCAGATCCCAACCGATATACGCCATGACCATCGGGCTGCGCGGGAAGGCGATCGCTACGGCCGTCCCAAGCGTGATCCGCTCCGTGTGCTCAGCCGCCAGCGCGATCGCCAGAAACGGATCGCCACCCGTTTCGCCAAACCAAAGACCATCGAAGCCCAGGGCTTCCACACGTCGCGCCAGCGCCGGAACCGCCTCAAGAGGCATCCGCGGCACGATGAGGTCAACCTTCATTACAGCTCCTCCTATGGTTGACGATATGCCACAAATGGCACATGATACCATGCCATGGTGGCGCGGTCCAGGAGGAGCGTGTGGACGTCCGAATGCATCCTTTGGGCAAAAATGACCAATTCCTTTCGCCATTTGGGAGAGTTTTTGTGTCTTCCATGCCTAAAATTTGGAGGCTCATTGGCGTTTAATGTGTCAAAAGTTCCCATTTGGATGTCCCACGAATCGAGGGCGGCGTCTATGTAATTGCAGGAAATAGCTTGACTTGGATCAAAAGCGGGCGCAGCGCCTATACTTCAAGGCACGGGGTTTGCTTAGAGATTCATGCGCGCCAAGAGGGATGGGTCGTATGGGAGCGTCGGGATGGAGGGATGTGCATCAACGCGTGAAGGCGTGGGTGGAAGGGGCGTCGTTTGTCCTGGGGATCTTCGGGGAAGCGATTCGGTCCTGGCGCGAGCTGCGGATGATCGTGCGGGGGTTGCTCTGGACGGATCATGTCGTGTTGGCGCATTTGATCGTGACGCGGCGCTGTAATCTCTCCTGCGGCTATTGCAACGAGTACGATCGGGTTTCGGCGCCGGTGCCTGTGGACATCTTGCGGCGGCGGGTGGACAAGCTGGCGGAGTTGGGGGCCAGCATCATCACGATCAGTGGGGGGGAGCCGCTCTTGCATCCGGAGCTGGAGGAGGTCATTCGGCATATTCGGCGGCGAGGGATCATCGCGGGGTTGATCACGAACGGATATTTGCTCACGCGCGAGCGGATTCGGCGGCTGAATGAAGCGGGGTTGGAATATTTGCAGATCAGCATTGATAACGTGCAGCCGGACGAGGTGTCGAAGAAGAGTCTGAAGGTGCTCGATCAGAAGCTCGTGTGGTTGAAGGAGCTGGCGCGCTTCAAGGTGAACATCAACACGGTCCTGGGCAGCGGCGTGCGAAATCCCGAGGATGCGTTGGTGATCGCGCGGCGGGCGGTCGAGCTGGGATTCTCCTGTTCGGTGGGAGTGATTCACGATGAATGGGGGCGACTGCGACCGCTCTCGGCGCGCGAGCGGGAGATCTTCCTGGCCGTGCAGAAGCTCGGGAAGTGGAGCTACAGTCGGGTGAACCGATTCCAGCGGAATCTGGTCGAGGGCAAGCCCAACCGATGGCGCTGTCGAGCAGGCGCTCGGTATCTCTATGTCTGCGAGGATGGGTTGGTGCACTACTGCTCGCAGCAGCGGGGGTATCCGGGGGTGCCGCTGGAGACCTACACGCGGGAGGATATGCGACGGGAGTATTTGACCGAGAAAGCCTGTGCGCCCTACTGCACGATCTCCTGCGTGCAGCAGGTGGCGGAGTTGGATAACTGGCGCGATCCGCAGACGCTGGGGGTCAAGGTCTGGCGGACGCCGGTCTCTTCTGTGTACGAGGTGCGGCGCGCCGAATGAGGGCGGCCGCCGAGGTTCGGAGTCTTCGAAGGAGGGGATGAGGTATGCACAAGCCGATCAAGTATGTGGAGAAAGCGCTGACCTATGTGGCGCGCGCGGCGTGGTTCGTCTTCGAGCGGTTGAATCGTATTCGGCCGAATCCATCATTCACGCCGAAGTGGTCGGATCGGCCGCTCTTGAAGTCCTATGAGAAGGTGAAGCCGCCGCTCGGGTGGCCGCGCACGACCGATAGCCTCTGTCCCAAGTGCGTGCCGGAGATCCGGCAGCAGATTCTGGATGGGAAGCTGCCCGTGGACATCCTGCGGGAGGAGCCCGTCGGGCAGATCAAGGCGCAGATCATCGAGCGGGACGGCAAGATCTGGATGGTGAAGGATTGCCCCAAGCATGGGCATTTCGAGGACCTCATCTCGATCGATCCCGAGTTCACGCGCCATTTGGAGCAGGCCTATCCGGGCAGCGATATTCGCGCCCACAACGACGAACGCCTGCACAATCACGGTTCGAGCACGATCAAGTACGGGCGCGGTGCGGTTCTCACCATTGATCTGACCAACCGCTGCAACATGATGTGCGATCCTTGCTTCATGGACGCGAATCAGGTGGGGTTCGTGCATGAATTGAGTTGGGAGGACATCAAGAAGTTGCTCGATGACGCCATCACGCTCAAGCCGAAGCGGCAGCTCTCGGTGCAGTTTTCGGGTGGGGAGCCGACGCTCTCGCCCTATTTCCTGGATGCCATCCGCTATGCGCGCAAGCTGGGCTACAACAGCGTGCAGGCGGCGACCAACGGCATCGAGTTCGCCAAGAGCCCGGAGTTCGCTCGCGCGGCGGCCGAAGCCGGTCTGCGGTACGTCTACCTGCAGTTTGACGGTATCGGCAATGCGGCCAACGCGCATCGGCGCGTCGGCAACCTCTTCGACGTGAAGCTGCGGGCGATCGAGAATCTGCACAACGCCGGTGTGGAGATTATCCTGGTGACGACGATCGTCAACGGGATCAACAACGAGCAGGTGGGGCGGATCGTGCAGTTCGCTCTGGACAATCCGAAGAAGATCGCCTTCGTCGCCTTCCAACCGGTCTCCTTCACCGGGCGCGATGAGGAGATCAGCGATGAGCGGCGCATGGCGCAACGGTACACGCTCAGCCATCTCGCTCATGATCTCAAGAACCAGTTGGGGTTGGGCGAGCCCGCGCGCGATTGGTTCCCGCTCTCGTTCGTGAGCACGTTCTGCGACTGGTCTGATCTCGTGCACGGGCCGCAGGCGGATTGGGGGCAGGTCGGATGCGGCTGTCATCCCAACTGTGGCGTCGGCATGGCCGTGATGGTGGACAAGGAGACGCGCGAGGCCGTCCCGGTCACGGCCTTCCTCAATGGGGATCAATTGGCCAAGGATGTCATGAAGATCAATGATGCGGCGCGCGGCAAGTGGCTCTCGATCCTCGGCATGGCGCTGGCGCTCATGAAGAACTATGATCCGTTCAAGGCGCCCAAGCACTTCAAGCTCTGGGACCTGCTGGTGAAGTTCGATAAATCCTTCGGGGCCACGGGCCGCAGCTACGGGGACGTGAGCGGCAACCGCACGCGCGAGGACATCGAGCGGCGACGGCGCGATCGCTGGAACTTCTTGTTCATCGCCGGCATGTGGTTCCAGGATCTGTTCAACTACGACTTCCGTCGAACCGAGCGCTGCATCATCCCCTATGCCACGCAGGAGGGGGAGATCTCCTTCTGCGCCTACAATACGGGCATCGGCTGGCGGAAGATCGTCGAGAAGATGCACATGACGGCGACCCTCTCGAAGTGGTATGAGCAGCACGGGCGGCATGAGATCTTCGCCGGCGGCAAGAGCGTCCCGCTCTCCAGCACCGAGCATTCGCTCCTGGTGCGGGAGGAGTTGGTGACGCAGGACGTGCAGCATGATCTGGAGCGGTTGGGCATCCCGAAGAATGCCCGTGAGGAGAAGCTCTGGCGGCGCCGTCTGAGCAAGGCGGAGAATGAACAAATGGCCCGCCTCTATCGTCAGCTCGTGCTCAACGAGCCGGTCGAGCCGCTGGTCCAGTTGAAGGGGTTGAAGAGCAAGACGCCGAACGTCGGTGTTGGCGTCGGCGATTGACTCCTCAAGAGAGGCCCCTCCATGAGGGGGCCTCTCTTCTTTCAGGCGAAGAATGGGTCATCCGATCCGCCGAATACGCCACCTGTGGGGGGGCGCGCTGCCCCGTGTAGGCGAAGGGGTGAGGAGGCTTCGTGAGCTGAGTGTTCTCCTGCTCGGCGTGGTGATCCTCTCCGAGGCGAGCCTCTCCGCGGTGGCGTCCTCCTCAGCGGCGACCTGTCGGATGAGCTGTTGCGCGCGGATGGCAACGTGCTGTTGTCGTCCGTCGCGCGGACGTTCGGCGTCGTCATCCGGTGAAGCGTGGCATCGGCATCGGGTGACCGCTTCGTGCCCGCGCGCATGCGTCGGCGCGACCGTCGCCGCGCGCGATCTCCGGCCCGCTCTCCTGAGAACGCCCGTTGCCTTCTCCTTACTCCCACCGGCGCTTCGCGTCATCGTCGGCGCGCTTCCTGCTTGTGAGAACCTTCGTCTCTTCTCTCCGATCACGCGCTCTCCTCCGATGGTCGCTCTCCCCCGATGAGACCTCTTCGGTTCGGAGCCGAGATACCGGCTCGCAGAAGGCGAAATCCGAGAATGTTCCTCTCTCCTTGCGGGGAGAGGTCCTGACTCTCACTTTTGGAGGAGACGCGTATGTTTGCATTCGTCTTGCGGCTCATGGTTATTGTGTGCGTCCTTTCGATCGCGTCCGCGCTTGTGAATCCCAAGTCCCGTGTATCTGCCCTTCCGCTTCCATCCCCGCACAGCGCCTACGCTGTAGATTGGGATGGGAACCTCATCGAGTTCGACACGCATACGCTGGAGGTTCGCGTGATCGGCCCGACGCTCCCCTTTGTGGGGCTCGATTTCCGCGTCTCCAATGGTCGGCTCTATGGGATCACGGATGGGGAGACCCCACAGATCCACTGGATCTCCCCAGAGACCGGCGAGAGCACGCCTGTCGAGGCTGTTCGCTTCGAAGGGCCATTGCCCGGAGATATCTTCGGCATTGACTTCAATCCCGCTTCGGACCGTCTCCGTATCATCAGCGACGCCGATATGAATTGGCGCGTTGATGTAGAGTCGGGGCGCATCTGGCAGGATGGCCGTCTGCATTATGAGGATGGGAGCAAAGCGAACGTCGTGGCCCTCGCTCATGATATGAATCACGAGCCGTCGCCGCGCTCCGGGATGACGACCTGCTACGGCATTGATGCCTTGCGGGACGCTTTGGTCATCCTGGATCCCCCTGGAGATGGGACCCTGCGCATCGTGGGTTCATTGGGGATCGATGTGGGGCCGCTGACGCATTTCGATATTGCCGGTCACGATACGGCGTACCTCGTCACCATCTTGCCCGGAGAACGGTGGAGCACCCTCTTCTCCGTGGATTTGAAGACGGGGAAGGCGACGAGGGTGGGGGTGATTCGAGCGCGAGGACCCCTTCGCGCCTTCGCGCTTGAGTTGGCGCACTGAAATCGCCTGATGGGGAGGGCGCGCTTCTGCGTCGCGGAAGACGGCGCGCTCTTCCCTTCGCACATTGCGGAGGATGGGTGATGAGATTTTTCATCGGTGCGCTCATCATTGGTCTGAGCGGTGCTCATGGGGCGGCTCTCGCTCAGGTTTGGGGGACTCTCACCGGACGCGTCATGGCTCGGCTCGATCATCGCCCTTTAGCGGGCATCTCCGTAGAGGTGGAGAATGTGGAATCCGGTGGGCGGATCTCCACCATCACCGATGAGTGGGGGCACTTCGCCTTCCCGCGTCTGGCGCCGGGGCGTTATCGGTTAGTGGTCGCTCCCGAGGGCTTTCGGCCGGAGCGACGAGTCCTGCGGCTGGCCCCCCGTGATATGCTCGCCCTTGAGATCCTTCTGGACGTGGAGCCCCTGCGGGAGGTCGTGACCGTCGAGGCAGCTCATCCGGTTGAGCTCGATCTCCAGCCCCGAGGAACCTTTATCGAGGGGGCGCGAATCGCCGCGCTCCCCGGGCCATTGGGGATTCATCTTCCAGAGATCATCGCCACCTTCGTTCCCGGAGCCGCGCGCAGCCACGATGATCTCGTTCACGTGCGGGGAAGCGAGTTGGCGCTCAACGTGATGCTCAATGGCGTCCTCTTCTGGGAGAACCCGCATGCTCTCTTCTCGGCCGGACTCGATCCAGGGATCATCGAATCAGTGAACGTCGTCACGGGGCCTTTCTCGGCGGAGTATGGGAATCGGTTCGGAGGCGTCCTGGACATCGTCACGCGCTCGGGTCTTGGGCGACCTTCGGGAGGTTCTGTGGCGATGAACGTGGGGACGACGCTCCGCCATCATGCCGCGATCGAGTATGGGGGACATCGCGGGCGCTTCGGCTATTATGTTCGCGGTCTGGGCTTTCAATCCGCGCGGTTTTTGAGCCCTCCGGAGCCAGAGGCGCACCATGACGTCGGGCGCGGACTTCGCACCTTCGCGCAGTTCGATATCCAACTGAATGCACGCGATCTTCTGCGCTTCACGCTCATGGGGAACGGGCTCAACTTCGAGATTCCGAACACGGCGGAGCAGGAACGGTTTGGTCGCGACCTTCGGCAACATGCGCGCGAGCAAACATTCCTCGCTGGATGGAATCGCGTGGTCTCTTCGCGCACGAGCGTGCACGCGGTGGTCTATCAACGCTTCAGCCAGGTGGAGCTTCTGCCCTCAGGGGATCCGCGCTCCGTTTGGGTGAGGTTCTCTCGCCGACTGGACACCCTGGGCGTCAAGGCGGATGCGAGCCATGTCCGCTCCGGACATGTCATGAAGGCCGGCTGCGATGTCGTCTCACTGCGTCCGCGCGAGGAGCTGCTTTTGGACCCCACCCCGTATCAGCGCCATTGCGATCGGTACGATCTCCTCTGTCTCGATTTCCGCTTCGTGAGCTGGCGCGCCCGCGAGCATGGATGGCATGCGAGCGCTTACGGGCAGGATCGGTTTCGCATAGGGTCGTGGATGAGTGTCGAGATGGGGCTTCGTGTGGATGCCCATCGCGTACTCACGCGCTCGGTGGAATGGAGCCCTCGTGTGGGCCTCTCCTTTCTGATCCCGAGGACGGGCGCCACGCTTCAGGTGAGCTACAATCGCCTCTTCATCCCGCCGCCGATGGAAGCGATCCTTCTCTCCGGCGCGGCCCCCGGGATATTCATCCGAGATTATGCATCAGTCCCAGCTCGTCCCGTGCTCCCCGAAACGGCGCATCAGTTTCATGCGGGTCTCACGCGAACCGTCGGGGAGAGTCTTCGTGTCCAGCTCCTCGCGTTCTACCGATGGGGCGATCGCCCGATGCATACGGTCCAATTCCCAGAGGCGTGGATCTTCCCTTATGTCAACTTCGATCGGGAGCGCGTGATGGGAGCGGACCTCTCGCTGGAGGTCTCGCTTCTGGAGCGCCTCGGCCTCTCCGGTTTCTTCAATTACTCCGTCTCGCGCGCCTACTATTACCCTCCGATGACGGGGGGATTCACGGCGGTGGGGCATGGTGGACATGAGGGGCGGTTCCTCGCGCCCTTCGATCAAACGCATACGGGGACGGCAGGGGCGCTTTGGGCATGGCGGCGCCGCGGCGTTTGGGCAGGCCTATGGTTCGAGTACGGGAGTGGGACGCCCATTCATGAGGCCGGAGAGGGGCACGTTCACGCTCACGCGATTCCCCAGGTGGCATCCCCCTCTTCTCCACGTCGAGTCCCCGGCCACCTTGTGGCCCACCTTGGGATGGGCATAGACGTGTGGCGCCGCTCTCGGCGCGCGCTCACTCTTCGATGGGGCATCGAGAACGTCGCCGACAATGTTTACGTCGTGGCCCGCCAGAGCCTCTTCACACCGGGGCAGGTTGCGCTCCCGCGCCAGGTATCGGCCTCATTGAAGTTCTCGTTTTGAGAATGGGGCTGGCGACGCGGGTAGACCGCTGGTTACCAAAAAGTGCCTACTTGACGCGTCTGCCGATGGGCTTACACTGAAGGGCGGACGAGGTCGAGGAGGTGAGGTCATGTCGCCAGTCGCCGTGTTTCATCTCTTTCTGGGACTTGCGGTCGTCGTGGCTTTAGTCTTTCTGCTCGTCGCGCGGAGCACGCGGCGCGTCCAAGAGGTGGATTACAGGGCGGCGGCTCAGGCTCGAAAGGTCTTCTTCTTCACGCTCACGGGCGTTTTGACGGCTTTTCTGGGGATCACGCTGCCGCGCATGCCCTATCCGCGGGAGGGTGTCATTCCCGATCGGGTCGTTCACGTCGTGGGGAAGCAGTTCGCCTTCGCGATCTCGGAGACTCCGATCGAGACCGATGCGCAATGGGAGGAGGTCTCATCGTTCGCCCCGCCGGTCCGGATACCCGTCGGGAGCCTCGTGGAATTCCGCGTGACGAGCTTCGATGTAAATCACGGGTTCAGCGTCTATTCTCCGCGGGGACAGCTCCTGGCCCAGACGCAGGCGATGCCCGGATACATCAATCGCCTGCGCCTGCGGGTGAATGAGCCGGGGCGATATACCGTCCTCTGTCTGGAATTCTGCGGTTCGGCGCATCATCGGATGCGTGGGGTCTTCTTCGTGGAATGAGACGGGGGGAGGATATGGCGAACCAAGTCGTCGTATCACCGGCGTGGTCGGGCGTGGAGCAATACCGATGGCGTCGTCTGACGGCGACGTGGATGCTCGTGATGTTGTGCTTGTTCCCCGTGCTCCTCTTGCTCGGGGCGTTCATGCGGATCGTGCAGGCCAATTGGCTGCCCACGCTGCTTCCGGAGTGGTTCTACGCCGTCATGACCCTGCACGGATTAGGGATGGTGGGGACGTGGTTCGTGGGAGCGATGGCCGCCGTGAGCTACGTCCTCACTCAATATGTGCGTCCCAGCCGGGCGATCTCATGGGGGGCGATGGGAGCGACGCTCCTGGGAGTCGCGCTGCTTCTGGTCACGACGCTGGTCGGGCGATTTGGTGTCGGATGGTACTTCCTCTATCCGCTCCCCTTCTATCCGGCGGGGGTTTGGCCCACCTGGGCGACGTGGGCGTTCCTCGTCTCCCTGGCGATCTTGGGCGTGGGATGGACGGTGTGGGCTC
The DNA here is from genome assembly GCA_002898775.1 of bacterium HR08. Lineage (GTDB taxonomy): Bacteria > Acidobacteriota > Blastocatellia > HR10 > HR10 > HR10. The sequence continues at coordinate 28,381 of BEHK01000011.1, forward strand.
TGGACCTCTTGCGGGCGATCGCCCGAACGTATTCGCTGCGGGCGGCCTTGGCGTGGCCCTACATCTGGGGGAGGGCGGAGCCGGAAGTCCCTCCCGCCATCCTGATCACGACTGTCAGCCTCATCTCCGCCCTCGCGGGATTCCTCGCCGCCGTGATCCTTCTCGTGCTCTCGGTCCTGGAATGGGCGGGGACGGGATTCACCAACGACGCCTTGCTCATGAAGAACTTGATCTTCTTCTTCGGGCATGTCTTGGTCAACATCACGATGTATCTGGGCGTGGTCCTCGTCTACGATGTTCTCCCTCGGTACAGTGCGCGTCCGTGGAAGACCACTCGTATGGTCGCCATCGCCTGGAACACGGTACTGTTCCTGGTCTTGTTCGCCTATTTCCACCATCTTTACATGGATTTCGTGCAGCCGCAGTGGATGCAGGTCTTGGGGCAGGTGGCATCGTATTTCATCTCTGTCCCGGCGGCTGTCGTGACCATCTTCAGCACGCTCGTGCTCGTCTACCGGGCGTCCATGCGTTGGACGCTCAGTTCGATCTTGATGTATCTGGGCGTCATGGGGTGGGCGATCGGTGGGGTTGCGGCGGTCATTGACTCGACCATTGCGGTGAATCTGCGGTTTCACAACACGCTTTGGGTGCCCGCGCATTTCCACACCTATTACCTGATGGGCGTCGTCCTCATGCTCTTGGGATTTGCGGCTCATTTCGGGCAGGAGGTGAGCCGGCAGCCCGAGAATGGTCGGCTCACGAAGATCATCACGGCGCTCTTCGTCATCGGGGGGTATGGATTTCTTCTGATGTTCTATCTGGGCGGCGCTCATTCGGTTCCTCGACGCTATGCCGTGTATCCGCAGGAGGTGCTGCAAGGGGCTGACTACGCTCGGATCGCCCTAGGGTTCATCGCCCTCCTCTTTCTCGGCGTGATGCTCTATCTCTGGGAGACGGGTCGGCGATGCCTTCCCGCCTTTCGCACATCGGAGTGAGGCGCGCGCTCGTTGGAGGGCTCGCGATCCTGGTGGGGGTGACCGTTTTATCCTCTTCCCTCTGGGCTCAGGTCGTGGGGGAGAAGACCGATCTCCCGCCATCGGAGGGGCGGTATCTTTACAGGCCTGTCCCCGATGTTCGGATCCGGCATGGGCCAGGCCAGATGACCTCGCTCTCGAAGCTGTGGCGGGAGCGCCCGCTCCTTCTGACGCTCATCTTCACGCGATGTGCGGGAGTGTGTTCGCCCTTGCTTCGCTCTCTCAAAGCGGCGGTCGCTTCCGTGGGAGGGGCCGGACGGGACTACAGGATCCTCGTCCTCAGCTTCGACCCGCGGGATACGCTCTCGGATATGGCTGCGCTCGCGGACCATGTGGGCGTTGCGGGGGATCCGGCTTGGATCTTCGGCGTCGCCTCGGCCGAGGACATCACTCGGATCGTTCGGGCGACGGGGTTTTGGTTCGCATGGGAGGCGGCTTCGCGCCAGTACGATCATCCGGCCATGGTCATCGGCATTCGCGATGGGCGCATTATGCGTTTTCTCATCGGAGGGGCGATCGCTCCAGTTCGCTTGAACGAGGTGATTCGGGAATTACGGGGGGAATTCGTCCCCGCTTATCCCCTCCCGCGCAAGGTCCTCTTTCGGTGCTTCCAGTACGATCCGGCCCGTGGGCGGTGGACTCCGGACTGGGGGCTTCTGCTCCTGCTGCTGCCGGGAATGGTGACGATCCTGGGCACCGTTTGGCTCTTCCGGCGGGAGCGTGCGCACCGGCTCTCGGCGAAGGGCCCGAGATCACGCGAAGACGTTCCGGGCACGAGCGATCTCGGATCTCGGTGCTGAGGTCTTACTCGGCCTCATCCGACCTTCATCAGCTCCGTGAGATCGCGCAGCACCTCTTCGGCGTGCGTCTCCGGCTTCACCTTCTCGTAGACCTTCGCGATGCGCCCCTGCGGATCAATGAGGAACGAGAGGCGATGGGTGCTCATCGTCGTGCGCCCCATGAAGGTCTTCTTCCCCCAGACGCCGTAGGCGCGAACGACCTCCTTCCCTTCATCAGCCAGGAGCGGGAAGGGGAGTTGGTACTTCTCGGCGAACTTCTGATGGCTGCGTACGGAGTCGGTGCTGACGCCGAGGACGACGATTCCCTGCCGCTTGAACGTCGGGAAGAGATCGCGAAAGGCGCAGGCCTCTTTGGTGCATCCCGGCGTGTTGTCTCTCGGATAGAAATAGAGGACGACCCAGCGTCCGCGAAAGTCCGAGAGCCGATGCAGGTGCCCCTGTTGATCCGGCAGGGTGAAATCCGGAGCCAGATCGCCGATGTTCACCTTCGTCGCCATAGGGGAATCATCTTAGCCATCGGCGACCTTTCTGTCGAGGGGGAGAGCCCGTCGGTCGCGCGTTCTTCCCAGGCTATGGTATAGTTGAGGCGATCGGGGGTTCACGACGGAGCGAGCGCGATGGCCGAATTGAAGGCAGATTTAGAGCGGCTTCGGGAACTCTTGCATCCGATACTCGCCGAAGTCGAGGCGGGGATCGCGGGGGAGACGCATCCCGACTGGAGCGTCGTGAAGGAGCATTTGCTCCAGGCGCTCGAGTTGGTGCGAAAACTGGAGCGGGATCAGCTCTGGAGCGCACTGGGGAGACAGCCGTGACGCCATCCGTCGCCCGTTGGAGGCGGATCGTCGCGGAGATGTGCGGAAGGGGATGAACGATGAGCCTGCAAGAGCGCATTGAGCGAGATTTCGTCGCGGCTCTGAAGGCGCGCCAGGAGCTGCGCGTGAGCACGCTCCGCATGGTGAAGACGGCGCTCGCGCATCGGCAGGTCGCCGAGATGCGCGCGCTCACCGATGCGGATGTGATTGAGGTCGTGAAGAGCTTGATCAAGCAGCGGCGAGAGGCGATCGAGCACTATCGCCGGGGCGGGCGTCCGGATCTCGCCGAGAAAGAGGCGCGGGAGATCGAGATCTTGGAGGGGTATCTCCCCGCTCCGCTGAGCGATGCCGAGATCGAGCGCGTCGTCGTGGAAACGATCGCCGAACTGGGGGCGAAGACGCTGAAGGATGTGGGGCCGGTCATGAAGGCGGTGATGGCGAAGCTGGCCGGGCAATGGGTCGAGGGGCGGCGGGTCAATGAGATCGTGCGCGCGAAGCTCTCTTCGGAGGGATGAGGCGACATCCCCTCACGGGCGCAGGTAGCCGAGCTCGATCAACCGAGCGATGACGCGATGGGTGCTCTCCTCGGGCGTCTCCTCGTGGCTGTGCAGGATCAGCTCCGGCGCCAAGGGTTCCTCATAAGGGTCCGAGATGCCGGTGAAATTCGCGATCTCCCCGCGCAGTGCCTTTTTGTAGAGCCCTTTCACATCGCGCGCGATGCAGACCTCCAGAGGGCACTTCACGTAGACCTCCACGAAGCGGCCGATCAGCTCGCGGGCGTACTGCCGCGTCTCGCGATACGGGGAGATGGCGGCGACGATGGCGATGACACCGTGGCGCACGAGCAGTTGGGCCACATAGGCGATGCGCCGGATGTGAACATCCCGCTCCTCCTTGCTGAATCCGAGCTGCGGGCTGAGGTGTCGTCGGACCTCATCGCCGTCGAGCACTTCGACCCTCAGGCCGCGCGCGCGCAGGTGACCTTCCAGGAGGCGGGCGATCGTCGTCTTGCCGGAACTGGGCAGGCCCGTGAACCAGAGCGCGAAACCCATCTCGTGAGCGTCGGTCATCCTCATCCTCCTTCGCGGAACGCTTGAGCGAGGACTTCCGCAACTTCCGGACGCGTGAATTCTGGGGGGAGCGGTTCCCCCGCCCGCAATCGCCGTCGGACCTCAGTCCCCGAGAGGGTGAGACGGTCGCTGGCGCCGTGCGGACACGTCTTGGCCGAAGCCATCCCCCCGCATCGTCGGCAATAGAACGCGTTGTCGAAGAAGAGGGGGGTAATCCCCAGTTCGCCGGGGTCGAACTCTTCGAAGATGCGATGCGCGTCGAAGCTCCCGTAGTATTTTCCGACGCCCGCATGGTCGCGTCCGACGATGAAATGCGTGCACCCGTAATTCTTCCGCACGATGGCGTGGAAGACGGCTTCGCGTGGTCCGGCGTAGCGCATCGCCGCCGGATAGACGCCGAGCACAACGCGTTCCAGAGGGTAGTAATGTCGGAGCAGGACCTCATAGCAGCGCATTCGCACGGGGGTGGGGATGTCGTCGCTCTTGGTCTCGCCCACGAGCGGGTGCAGGAAGAGCCCGTCCACGATCTCCAGCGCGCACTTCTGGATATACTCATGCGCGCGGTGAATCGGGTTGCGCGTTTGAAACCCCACGATCGTGCGCCAGCCGCGCTGATGGAAGACGCGCCGCGCATCGGCCGGATTCAGCCAGTAGGGCTCGTATTCCGAACGCTGCGGGCGATAGAACAGGCAGATCTTCCCCGCGAGATACACGTCCCCGGTCTCGTACAGCCGTCGCACGCCCGGATGAGCCGCGTCCGTCGTGGCGAAGACCAGACGCGCTTCGCGCTTTTTGTCCACGCGATACTTCTGCTCCAGATCGAGCAGGCCGAGCGCGCGGCCGCGCTGATCCGTGAGCACGACGGGCTCCCTCTCGCCGAGCTTCTCCGCATCCGTCGGCGTCACGGCGAGCGTGATCGGGATCGTCCACGGCAGGCCGTTGGCCAGGCGCTTGCGCTCCAGCACGGATTCATAATCGTCCTTCCCCATGAAGCCTTCGAGGGGGCTGTACGCGCCCACGGCGATCAGCTCCACGTCTGCGAGCGTCCAGGCGTCCAGAATGATTCGGGGCAGGGTCTGGATCCATCGCTCTTCGAGCGCCCGCTCCTCTTGAATTCGGTTCACGAGCCGTCCGCCATGAGGAGGAATTCCGACCTCCATCGTCCTCACTCCTTCATCGTGCCATTTCACGCAAACAGGCGATTATATTCGCCTGGGCGCGATTTGCCAATGGCGCGCATCCGACAAGCCTTTGCTCGCCGCGCGTTGACAAACCGGGGCGTCTGTGTTACAAAGTCGTGCTGTTCTGGGAGGGCTCACCACACCTTAGCGCCAGGCGCCATATGGAGGAGAAGAAGGACAAGCCAACGCCCAAGGGGGCTTCTGCGACGAAAGCGCCTCCGACGCTTCCGATCGTTGAGCTGACGGATGATCCGATTCTCAACCGCTTACGGGCTCGATTTCCGACGGCCGTCCTCGAAGCCGTGGAGATCCTCGGCATGCCCACGCTCACGATCGCGCGGGAGCAGATCGTGGACGTCTGTCGCTTCCTTCGGGACGATGAGGAGGCGCTGTTCGATTTTCTGACCGATCTGACGGCGCGGCATATCCCCGAGGCGGAGAAGCCCTTTCAGGTGATCTATCACCTCTATTCGTTCCCGCGGAACGTGCGCTGGCGACTGAAGGTGAATCTGGCCGAAGGGGAAGCGTGTCCGAGCGTGGTCTCGGTCTGGAGCGCGGCCAATTGGATGGAGCGGGAGGCTTACGATCTGGTCGGCGTGCGCTTCGAGGGGCATCCCGATCTGCGGCGGCTGCTCCTGCCGGAGGATTGGGAGGGGCATCCCCTGCGCAAGGACTATCCGCTGGAATTCCGGTACAACCGCTGGTGCGAGAAGCACCTGAATATGATCGCCTTTCGCGAGGGGACCGAATACAGCGGGAGATTCGAATAATGCACAAACCGGAGATCGCCATCACCCGGGAACGACTGCTCGCCGCGCGCGAGATGGTCCTCAACATGGGACCGCAACATCCCTCGACGCACGGCGTGCTGCGCGTGATCCTGAAGCTCGATGGGGAGACGGTCATTGATCTGGACTGCGACATCGGGTACCTGCATCGCGGGGTGGAGAAGATCTGCGAGAACCGCACCTATGTGCACATCGAGCCGTACTTCGATCGGCTCGATTACGTCGCGGCCGTCTCCAATGATCTCTGCTACGTGGAGACGGTCGAGAAGATCGCCGGGATCGAGGTGCCGGAGAAGGCGCGCTACATCCGCGTGATCCTGACCGAGCTGCAGCGGATCGCGAGTCATTTGCTGTGGCTCGGCACGCATGCGATGGACATCGGGGCGGTCACGATCTTCCTCTACGCGTTTCGGGAGCGCGAGGAGATCCTGAAGATCTTCGAGAACTACTTCGGCGCGCGCTTGACGGCGAATGCGTTTCGCATCGGTGGTTTGCAGTACGACATCTACGATGGCTTCGAGGAACAGGTGCGCGCCTTCTGTCGGATCCTCCCGGAGCGGCTCAAGGAGTACGAGACCATTCTCAACGAGAACCGCATCTGGCTCCAACGCACGGTGGGCATCGGCATCCTCACGGCCGAGGAGGCGAAGGACCTGGGCGTCACCGGGCCCGTGCTGCGCGCCTCCGGGGTCAAGTGGGACATCCGCAAGGCCTTCCCCTATGAGGTCTACGATCAGGTCGAGTTCGATATCCCGGTCGGTGAGAATGGGGACACCTACGATCGGTATCTCGTGCGCATGGAGGAGATGCGCCAGAGCCGCTTGATCATCCTCCAGTGCCTGGACAAGCTGAAGAAGCTCCATCCGGGGCCGGTCCTGGGCAAGGTGCCGAAGATCATTCGCCCGCCGGTTGGCGAGGTCTATCATTCCATCGAGTCGCCCAAGGGAGAGCTGGGCATTTACCTGGTGAGCAATGGGACGGCATTTCCGGAGCGACTGCGCATTCGCCCGCCGTCGCTCATCAATCTGCAAGCGCTCAAGAAGATGGCCATCGGGCATCTGGTGGCCGATGTTGTCGCCTTGATCGGTTCGATTGACATCGTGTTGGGGGAGGTGGATCGGTAAGGAGGGGGGCATGGAGCTGTTCCGGACGGTCTGGAATCATCCGATCGTCTCCGAGTACATCGTGCGGCGGCTGCCGACCATTGTGATCGTGCTCTTTGTGATCCTCACAGTAGCGGCCTATCTGGTTTATGCCGAGCGCAAGATCAGCGCCTTCATCCAAGCGCGGCTGGGGCCGATGCGGGTTGGGCCCTATGGGTTGTTGCAACCGCTGGCGGACGCCCTGAAGCTCCTCTCGAAGGAGGACATCATCCCGGCGCGAGCCGAGCGCTCGATCTTCATCATGGCGCCGATGATCTCGGTGGTCGCCTCGCTTGTCGTCCTGGCTGTGATTCCGTTTGGTCCCGGACGCGCGACGATCACCGATATCAACATCGGCGTGCTCTTCATCC
>BEHK01000012.1 GCA_002898775.1 bacterium HR08
GTGCGCGGCGACGGTGAGCGCGATGGCCGGATCCACGCGCGCCAGTTCTTCGATGATGATGGCGTATTCCAGAGATGTCAGCGCGGCCCCCCCATACTCCTCCGGGAAGATGGCTCCGAGCACCCCCAGTTCACCGAGCTTGGGCATCAGCTCGCGGGGGAACCGTTCGGCCTCATCCCATTCCCGCACATGAGGGGCGATCTCGGCCTCGGCGAACTCCCGGATCACATGTCGGACCTGCTGCTGCTCTTCGGTCAATTCGATGTACAAGGCCATCCCCTCCGAATTAGGTTCATTTAGTGCAGCATAAGGCAGAATTATATCACCGCGCGCGAGGGAGGGCTACTCCAGGAATGACTGAAAGAGGCGATTCGCCTCGTGAAGGAAGTGCCGGGGATAGTCACGCAAGGGGCTCTCCACGAACACGGGGAGAGCCCTTGGCGTTAGGGCAGGAGCACGATCTTCCCAAAGTGCGCGCGTTCCTCCATGAGGCGCTGTGCGGCAGCGGCTTCCTGGAGGGGGAAGGTACGATCAATGACGGGCTTGAGGCGACCTTGCACGAAGAACGTGAAGGCTTCGAGCAGCTCTCCCTTGCTCCCCATGAACGATCCCAGCAAGCTCAATTGGCGGCTGAAGAGGTAGCGGATGTCCAGGCGCGTCTCATAGCCGCTGGTGACGCCACAGGTCACAAGCCGTCCCCCCGGAGTGAGGCTGAGGAGGCACTTCTCGAAAACGGCCGTGCCCACATGCTCGATGACGATGTCCACGCCCCGTCGGTCGGTCAGGCGCTTCACCTCCTGGAGCAGGTCTTGAGTGGAGTGATTGATGACCTCATCGGCCCCCAGCTCTTTCGCTTTTTGGAGCTTCGCGTCGGTCCCAGCCGTCGCCAGCACGCGCGCACCGAAGAGCTTGGCGATTTGGATAGCGGCCATACCGACGCCGCTGCCGGCGGCGATGACGAGAACCGTCTCACCCGGCCGCACGCCCGCGCGGGTCACGAGCATGTGCCAGGCCGTGAGGAAGACCAACGGGAACGCCGCCGCTTCCTCGAAGCTGATGGGATCGGGGATGGGAACGATGTTCACTTCGGGGACCTTGACGTACTCCGCGTATCCCCCATCGGAGCGGGACGAGCCGATGACCTCGTAGTCCGGACAGAAGTTATCCCGACCGTTGAGGCAAGCCGGACATTGGCCGCAGCTGAGACCGGGCGAGATGAGGACGCGCTCGCCCACCTTCGCGCGCGTGACGGCGGAGCCGACTTCGGCGACTTCACCGGCGATGTCGCTGCCCACAATACGCGGGAGCGGAATGGAGCGGCCCGGCAGACCTCGTCGCAGCCAGAGGTCCAGATGGTTGAGCGCGCAGGCGCGCACGCGGACGAGCACTTCTGTCGGCCCGACCTTCGGTTCCGGGACATCTTCGTATCGCAGGACGTCAACCCCTCCGTGTTCGTGGAATCGAACGGCTTTCATGGGTCTCCTCCCTCTTGGTGAGATTCTCGAACTGAGGGCGCGCGATTCGCCCATCCTCACGCTGAGGCGTTTCGCGCGAGCCGCGTTTGGATATTTTCGCACCATCACTGACCGGGGGCATATATTCCGGCCATTCAGGAGTGAGCGATTGGCGCTCCGGTGTCCGCTCTGGCGAAGGCTCAGCGGTCGGCAGCGGGATCAGGCGATGCGCCAGGCGTTGATAAATCTGGCTGGCAATAGATGCGGCCGTCGAGCCCCGCTCATGCCGCCCCTGGACGATCACGGTGACGACCAGACGAGGATCAGACACGGGAGCGAACGAAGTGAACAGACCGAGCCAGAGGGAATCCCCCCGACAACTGCCCGTCTTCCCGGCGAAGGTGATGCCGGGAACATACGCGAGCTTCGCCGTCCCGTATTCGACAGCGGCGATCATGCCCGCGATGAGATTCTCGCGGTGCTCCGGCGGAAGATCCAGATGACGGCGTGGGATCGGGATCAGGCGGCTGGCTTCCGCTTCGCTCCGAACGATCTGCGGGCGGTAGAGCGTCCCTCCGTTGATAATGGCAGAGGTGAGGACGGCTAATTGCAAAGCCGTTACGGCAAAGCCATCGCCATGACTGGCCATGCGCCCGACGGCCGGGGGAGGAGCGGATCGCCGCCTCCTCGGTCGAGGCGGTCGCTCGCTCGGAAGCCGACCCGCGCTCTCGCGCGGGAGGTTGATTTCGGTCGGTTGGCCGAGCCCCCACTCTCGCGCGTAGCGCAGGAGAGTCGTTCGTCCCAATCGCTCCCCAATGATCTGGAAGTATTGATTGTTCGAGTGAGCGAGCGCTTCGATCAGGTTCATGGCGATGGACCCCCCCCCCAGAGGGAGCGGAGTCTTCGCGTCAATGATGCCCTCCTTCAATCCGGCCAATCCGACCAGGAGCTTAATCGTCGAGCAGGGCTTGAAGCCCTTTCGCAGCGCCCATTCTTGATTGACGATGCTGTAGATGCGCCCGGAATACGGGTCCATGACGACCACCGTTCCGGCATGATGGCGCAGCGCGGCGAGGACGGCCTGTCGTACTTCCGGGTCTTCGCCCCGGAGGTCGTCGCGTTGAATCGCCACCTGACTCGCGCGGCGAACCGACGCCTCCAAGCGCGCCAGGCGGCGCGCCGCGGCCGCTCGCCGTGCGGCTCTTCGGCGAGCGCGTTGACGCGCGCTCGCGCGAGAGCGGCGAGAAGCTTGACGCTCGAAGCGGATGGCCGACGCATACGCGGCATCCTCATCTCCAGAAGCCGAGGGGGCGATATGCGAGAGAGGCCAAGTCGGATCGAGCAGGACGAAGACAAGCCCGATGAACCACGCGCGCTTGAACCTTCTCATCAGCTCCCTCCCGCGCATTGTGTTCGGACCGGCGCATCGGAATTCGACGCTTCATGAGCGTTTCCCGATGGTTCACCTCGCGCGAAGCTCAATATGTTACTATACCATCGGGCTCTCGCACCACTCCACCCGGATCGCTCGGAGCTCAATGAAACGGCTTCGACGGGGGCGCGAAGAACTGTTCGGATCAGGGGCGAGAACACCACGTCAGCGGGGGGCGACACGCGCGTTCTCTATCGGGCGTGGCATCGCCAGGGGCAGCCGCCTCTTTGTGCTCGGCCTCGAACTCAGCGGATTGAGCGTTCACGACGCCGACGTACGCGGCGGCCGTCCCTTTTGTTCGGCCTCGAGTCCTCGCCTCTTCGGCTTGGGGATCACGCCGCACCTCTCTGTGAAACGGCAGGTCGAGGCGCGAGCGCATCAGCGTCGTTCCTCGCGCTCGATGCGCCCATCACGAATATGAATGATGCGGTGCGCGTGGGCGGCCACTTCCGGTTCGTGGGTGACGATGATGATCGTATTCCCTTGAGCGTGGAGGCGATCGAAGAGCGCCATGATCTCAGCTCCGGTCTTCGAGTCGAGGGCGCCCGTCGGTTCGTCGGCCAACAGAATCGAGGGGCGATTCACGAGGGCGCGGGCGATGGCGACGCGCTGGCGCTGTCCGCCCGAGAGTTCGTTCGGCCGATGATGCATCCGATCACCGAGATCCACCATCTCCAGGGCTTGCCGCGCGCGCTCCAATCGCTCCCTGGCCGGAACGCCCGCATAAATCAGAGGCAGTTCGACGTTGTGCAACGCCGTCGCCCGAGGCAGAAGGTTGAAGAGTTGGAAGACGAATCCGATCTCCCGATTGCGAATATAGGCCAGTTCGTCATCGTCCATTTCCGTGACGAGTCGGCCGTTGAGCCAGTAGCGACCGGCCGTCGGCGTATCCAAGCACCCGATGATGTTCATCAACGTGGACTTCCCGGAACCGGAGGGCCCGATAATCGCCACATATTCGTTGGGATGAATGGTCAGGTTGATCCCCCGCAGGGCCTGCACCTCCTCCTGCCCCATCTTGTAGGTGCGCCAGACGTTCTCCATGCGGATCAGCCCGTCGGCCGAGGATGGGCGTCCGACGAAGGTCGTGACCTCTTGCTCCACGTCCGGCATCGCGCTGGATCGGCTCATCGCGTTCCCTCGCTACAAGGGGCGTGATTAACGGCTCTGCACGTACTCTTTCTTGACGATCGCGTTGTGCTTCAACGTGCGCAGTTCGCGATATGGGCCGACGATCACGTCCATCCCTTCCTCCAAACCGCTCACGATCTCGATCTCCATCTCCCCGGAGATTCCCGTCTCCACGGGGCGGAAGAGGGCGCGGCCGTCCTGCACGATGAAGACACCCTGGAGGCGCTTCTTCTGTCCATTCGCGGAAGCGATAGACTCACCCACTTCTTCCGCATCCCGCTCGACGAGCGCAGCCGCCGGGACGGCGATGACGTTCTCGCGCGTATCGGTTGTGATGGTGGCCGTCGCCGACATGCCCGGGCGCAGCCGATCGTGTGCCTCCGGCGTCAGATTGATCAGCTTGATGACCACCTTGAAATCCTTGGCCTCCTGCCCCGTGGGCGTGAGATCGGGCAGCGCCTGCCCTCCTCGAACGAGGGCCGCGCGACCGACTTCGGAGACGACGCCCTCCAGCTCCTGATCCCCGAGCGCGTCCACGCGGATGCGCGCCTTCTGGCCGACGCGCACGCGGGCGATGTCGGTCTCATCCACCTGAACCTCGACATTGATCTCCGACATATCGGCGATCGTCAGCAGCGGCGTCGTGCTGAAGCTGGCGAGCACATACTGGCCGACGCGCACAGGGAGATTCGCGACGACGCCGTCAATGGGGGCCTTCTGTATGGTCTTCGCCAAGCGGTCCAGCGCGCTCTTGTAATTGGCTTGAATTTGAGCGACGCGAGCCTGCGCGCTCCGCAGTTGCGCCTGCGCCTGGCGGACGCGAATTTGCGCATCGCGCAGTTGCGCTTCCAGTTGCTGCACCCGCTGCTGTTGCGCTTCGACAAGAGCCTGCGCGCCGCGATAGGAGGCGCGCGCCCGATCGTATTCGGCGCGTGAGATGACGCCTTGTTCCAAGAGTTGCTCCCGACGGCGGAATTCCTCCTCGGCGAACGTCAGATCCGCTTTGGCTCGCTCCAGCTCGTATCTGGCCGCCGCCAGGCTCGCCTGGACGTTCAGGACATTGTTCCGGGCAGCATCCACTTGCACCTGCGCGTTTTGCACTTCGGCGCGCGCGGCTTGCAGATTCGCCTGACTGCTCTCGGCCTCCGAGGAGATCTGCGTCGGATCAATCTTCAACAGCGGCGTCCCTGCCTTCACCCAGTCTCCTTCCTTGACGTAGATCTCAATGACGCGACCGGGAACCTCCGAGGTCATGTTCACGAAATTGCGAGGGCGAACCTCCCCGTTGGCCGTGACCTTCGATTCCAACAGTGGCCGACGCGTCACCTTCTCGACCTGGACGACGACGGCATCAGTCCGACCTCGGGTGACGCTGATGCCGACGACGGCCCCCAAGGTCACGATGAGGATGAGGGCGATGATCAGTTTCCTTTTTCGGCTCGATGCCATTTGTTCTTCTCCCGATTCGACCACCGCTTCTTACGAAGGACGGCGCGGTCGAGTTCCACCGAAATCAAGATGCTACCGTTCTTCCGCTTACGCTGTCAACCGGCCGATTTTCCAGGGCGGGAAGGCCGCCTTCGCCCCCTTGTGGAGAGAAGGCGCGCACCTCACGGGAAGATCCCTCGAACGCGCGTGGCTTCAGCCACGCGCCCGATGGCCAGAATATACGCCCCGCGGCGCAGGTCAACGCGGTGGCGTTCGGCCGTCGCCCGGACTTCGTGAAAGGCGCGGGTCATGATGCGCTCCAGGTGGTGCCGGACCTCAGCCTCCGACCAGAAGAAGCCATATTGATCCTGGACCCATTCGAAGTAGGAGACCGAGACGCCACCGGCATTGGCCAGGATGTCCGGGATGACCGTGATCCCACGCTCGAAGAGGATGTCATCGGCGGCCGGCGTCGTCGGTCCATTGGCGGCTTCGGCGATGAGGCGCGCCCGAACGCGATCCGCATTGCGCCGTGTGATCTGGTTCTCCAAAGCGGCCGGGACCAGGATATCGCAGGGCAGCTCGAGCAACTCCTCGTTGGTGATCGCTTCGGTATCGGGCAGCCCGTGAAGCGCCCCCGTTCGCGCTTTATGCTCCAAGGCCGCTTCGGGATCAATGCCGTGGGGATTGTAGATACCCCCCTTGGAATCGCTCAAGGCGATGATGCGCGCTCCGTCCTCATGGAGGAATCGCGCCACGTTGCTCCCGGCGTTCCCGAATCCTTGTACGGCGACGGTCGCCCCAGTGAGGGGGAGGCCGAGCATGCGGCAGGCCTCGCGGATGACGAATTGGCATCCGCGCGCCGTCGCTTCCTGCCGCCCATGCGAGCCGCCGAGCTCCACCGGCTTACCCGTGACCACGCCCAGCTCCGTGTGCCCCTTGAACATGCTGATCGTATCCATGATCCACGCCATCGTCTGCGCATCCGTGTAGACGTCGGGAGCCGGGATGTCGCGATCCGGGCCGATCAGCGGGGCGATCTCCGTCGCGTAGCGGCGCGTCAGCCGCTCCAGCTCCCCGCGCGACAGCTCCTTGGGATTGACGCGCACGCCGCCCTTGGCCCCTCCATAGGGGAGATTCACCGTCGCGCACTTCCACGTCATCCACATGGCCAGGGCCTTCACCTCGTCCAGCGTCACATCCGGATGATACCGAATGCCGCCTTTACCCGGTCCCCGCGCCACGTTGTGTTGGACGCGATAGCCCTCGAAAACGCGCAAGCCCCCGTCATCCATCTTGACGGGGATGGAGACGATGAGTTGCCGCTTGGGCGTCTTGAGCAACTCCCGCAGACCATCGTCCAGGTCCAGATAGCAGGCTGCCCGATCGAACTGCGCCATGGCGACAGCGAACGGATTCAGATTCTCCTCTCCGGTCATCATACGCTCCTTCCCCGAAAGGATGATGAGTGCCTTTAGCGCTTCGAGGCTTCGGGGAAAGAGAGGACCATCTCATCCGGACGCACCATGTGCAATTCCTCGCGCGCGATCCGCTCGATGACTTCGGGATCGGTCTTGAGCGCCTGGATCTCTTCCATGAGGCGTTTGGTCTCCAGACGCAGCCGCCTCACCTCGTCCTCCATGCGTGCGTATTCCGCTCGCGCAGCTCGATACTCCCGATGCGCGCGCACGAGGATCGTCCCGCAGGCCAGGCCGATCCCCACAAGCAGAAGGATCGTCCCGATGATGGGTCCCCATCGAGCCGCGTGCGCAGGTTTTCGCCGATCCTCACTGGAGCGCGAAGCGTCGCCCTTGCTCAAGCAGCACCTCCAGATCCGCTTCCGATGTCGCTTCCGCATAGCACCGAACCAGCGGCTCAGTGCCCGAGAGTCGCAGGAGCACCCACGAGTCATCTTCGAAGAGGAGCTTCAGCCCATCCGTTCGGTTCACCTCGCGAATTCGGCGTCCGAAGAAATCCGCGGGCGGGTCCGCCTGAAGCTTCTCGTGAAGGCGCGCGCGCGCCTCTTCGGTCAACGCGATTCCGATGCGCCCGCTCCAGAGCCGTCCGTCTCGGGCGTAGAGCTGATCCAGTTGTTCGCCCACACTCGCGCCCTTGCGCGCGACGGCTTCGACGGCGAGCAGGGCGGCCAGAATCCCGTCCTTCTCCGGATAGTGTCCGTGGATGGAGAGGCCCGCGCTCTCCTCTCCGCCGAGGATGATCTTCCCGGCCTTGAGCAGTTCGCCGATATACTTGAAGCCCACCGGCGTTTCATACACCGGTCGGCCACGATGTCGCGCCGCGCGATCCACCTGGTGCGATGTCGCGACGCTGCGCGCCACGCCGCCCGCCCACGAGCGCGCGTCGCACAGATAGTCGAACAGGAGTGCCAACACCTGATTCGGCGTCACAAAGGCCCCCCCACGGTCCACGATGCCAAATCGGTCGGCATCACCGTCGGTGGCCACGCCGAGATCGAATCCGCCGGAGGCGACGGTCTCGCTGAGCGCGCGCAAGCGCTCGGCGGAGGGCTCCGGGGCTCCCCCGCCAAAGAGCACGTCGCGGTGCGCATGAAGCACACGAACCTCGCATCCCGCCTCCCGGAGAGCGCGATCCAGATACCCTCGTGCTGTCCCCCACAGCAGATCCACGGCTACGCGCAATCGAGCTCGCGCGATCGCCGAGACGTCAATTTTCGCCATCAGGTCGCGCAGGTAGCCGTCGCGGGGGTCCAGCGCGAGGACGCGCCCCGAGGGGCCAGATCGCGGAGATCGCCCCCCCTCGCCGCGACGGATCCGCTCGATCTCCTCCTCGATCGCTCGCGTGGCTTCGGGCAACGCGGGCGCGCCATCCTCGGTCGAGAACTTGATCCCTTGATATTCCGGAGGATTATGACTGGCCGTGATGTTCACCCCGCCGTGTGCGCATTCGGCCACAATGGCATAGGCGACGACCGGTGTCGGCACAGGTTCGGTGCAGAGCAGAACGTCTACGCCCTCCTCGGCCAGAACCTGCGCGCTCTCGCGCGCGAATGTCTCGGCGAGGAATCGCGTATCGTAACCGACGACGAGCCTCGGTCTCTCCACACGCTGCCTCACAAAGCGCGCGATGGCGCGCACGACCACGCGCGCGTTCTCGAACGTGAAGTCCTCGGCCAAGACGGCTCGCCATCCCGACGTGCCGAAGTGAAGAGGACTGCTCATCGTCTCCACACCGGAATCGTGGAACTCACCCCGAAGGCGATCCCGCTTCGGGGATCAATGGCATTGACGCCGCGCACTCCGGCCAAGTCCCACCACAATCGTCCCGTGCGGAACCGAAGGCCGAGGCGCACCTGCCCCCGCGACTCCGTTCCCAGCGGCGCCACGCGACGGGTGTTCGCCCATCCGCTCATCTCGGCGACAAGGTGCACCCGCTCGCTCATCTGGTAGACCCCCGCCATCCCATAGAGCAGCACATCGTTCTGCACGAAGGGTTCGATCGGAGCGGGCAAGATGCCCAGCCCCACGTGACCGAAGAGATCGAGCGCTCCCCATTGTTTCTCGGCGAGCACCGACGCGAAGACGTTCGTTTGATTCGTCCCAATTCCCCGCGCTTGGTCGGAGTTCGGCAGCTCGACGCCGAACCGCACGCCGAGGGCCGGCCATCGTCCCTCGGCCGCGCGCACTCGGATCTTCGTCCAGAGGCTGAAGTCGCCGACATCATGCGTGCTCCCGGGCGCCGGCAGGCGAAGGGGGATCGCTCCCCCCCGCCTCTCGTCAATACTCAGGTAGTTCTGCAGCGTCCCGCGAACCTGGACCTCGACGCGAGGGGCCAGGCCGATCGAGAGGCCGATCACGCCCACGCGCGAGAGATCCCCGCGCAGGCCCGAGAGAGGGAACCGCTGCCGCTGCAGGAACTCGAATCCGACGTCGAGTCGCATCTCCCCCTCAGGCACAGTCGCGACGCGCTCGGTCACAAGCGGGCGTTGCTGGGCTGAGGCCGGAAGGATCAAGCCGAAGCATAACGCGCCGCTCACCCCCATTCGTCGCCATCCCCCTCGCACGCTCATACACCGCATTCACTTCCCGCCCGCTCGATCGTGCACATGAGCTCGGTGAAAGCGGGGTCAGCATTCTAAAGCGAAGACGCCTCATCCGTCAACCGACATCTCGTGAGCGACGCGAGGGCGTTCCCACCTCTTGGGATCGCCTCAGCGGATGAGCGTCCCCACCCGCCGCCAGCGCGTATACCGCAGGATCTTCAGCGCGAGATTCTCTCCACTGGCCGCGGCCGCCCGCTCATCATAGGACCAATAGACCACCAGCGCGCGCCCCACCATGTAATCGCGCGGCACCGTTCCCCAGAACCGGCTGTCCTCGCTGTCATCGCGATTGTCGCCCATGACGAAGTAGGCGCGCTCCGGGACGTGAAACGGACGTCCGACCGCGTAGCGACCGCCCGAGGGGACATTCGCATCCCCGCGATCCAGGTGGTACGATTCCCAGTACACGCGATACCGCGCGCTGTCGGGCGACGGTTCCTCTCGGACGATGCGCAAGGCCGAGTCTTCAGCGTCGAACCCCGGGTGTTGCACATACAGACGATGTTCCGGAAGCTCGCGCCCGTTGATGAAGACGCGCGTCCCACGAACCTCGACGGTCTCGCCGGGCAGGCCGATGACGCGCTTCACGTAGTTGACCTCGGGATTCTGCGGATACTTGAAGACGACCACATCGCCGCGCCGGACATTCCGATAGGGGAAGAGCCGCCAGAAGAACCCCTCTCGCTTCTCGGCGAAGATGAATTTATTCACCAGGAGATGGTCGCCGATGAGAATGTTATTTTGCATCGAGCCGGTGGGCACCTTCACGGCCTGAACGACGAAGGTCATACCGAACAGCGCCATGATGACGGTGACCACCGCTGATTCGAAGTACTCGCGCAGGACGGACTTCGGCGCGCGCGCGGTCGTCGGCGGAGCGACCGCAGCGGGCGAGATCTCAGAGGCATGCGCCATCGAAGGTTCCGTCATAGATGCTCGCGGCGCTTGGGGGGATTCGTGGACGTGAGCTGATCCAAGTGCGCCAGAGCCGTGCGAGCCGCCTGCTGCTGCGCGGCTTTGATCGTCGGTCCCTCACCGGTCGCGACCACTTCCTCCCCGATCCGAAGGCTCACCCGAAAGCGTCGGGCGTGCGCCGGCCCTTCGATCGCCGTCACCTCATAGATGGGGAGCGGAAGGCCGCGCGCTTGCAACTGCTCTTGCAAGGTCGTCTTGTAGTCGCTCCACTGAAGGCCCTCCGGGTCCAAACGTCGGACGATGTCCTGAAACTGTCGGCGCACGAAGGCCTCCGCCGCTTCGATCCCCCCGTCCAGATAGAGCGCGGCGATCACGGCTTCGTACGCATCCACAAGGAGGGTGCGCTTGGTCCGCCCCCCGGTCTTCTCCTCCCCCCGGTTCAAGCGCAGGTAATCACCCAGCTGCAATTTTTGCGCGTGAACCTCGAGATTGTCCGCGCTCACCAAGAAGGCCTTCATCTTCGCCAGCTTCCCTTCCGGCAGCGTCGGGAACAGCTCGAAGAGCCATGCGCTCACGATGAATCCGAGGACGGCATCGCCCAGAAACTCCAAGGCCTCATTATCCGCCTGTCCCAGCGCTCCCACCTCATGCGCGTACGAGCGATGCGTGAGCGCCCGATCCAACAGTTCCCGACGCCGAAAGGTGTAGCCGATCTTGCCCTCCAGTTCGCTCAGATCTCGCGCCTCTGTCGGCATGCTCCCTCAGGATCAACCCGCCGAGGCTTGCGTCGAGGGCTTGTATTTCTTGATCAGCTCCTCCAGGCCCTCGGTGGTATCGTTATGGCGATAGCGATAGAAGCTCTCCAAGAGCTTACGCGCTTCCTGATTCAAGGCTTGAAAGCTCGCGTTCGCCTCGGAGATCGCGACCGTGCGCGCGTACATCTCGATCATTTGATCCACCACCGCGTCCACCTGTTGCAACAAGGCCTTGCCCGCTTCGGCGACCTTCTCCTCCGGCGTGAGCTTATCGTAGCTCTCCCGCAGCTTCGCATACGTGCCGAGCTTGAGCGACTCGCCGATCAGGTAGAAGGTCACCGGATCACTCGGATCCAGCTCCGCCGACTTCTTCAGGTGCTCGATCGCCGATTCGTACTCGGCCTTGTTGTAGAGGAACAAGCCCACCGCTTGATGCAATGCGCCCAGGACCTTGCTCTTCTGCTGTTCCCAGAGCTGGGGCGAGAAGCCCGGGGGCGCGTTTCCGGCCGCCGCCAGCTCCAATGCTCGTGTGGCGTAGGTGAGCCCATCGGCATCAAATCGCGTATCGCGCCCCTTGGAAGCCGCCGAGGCCGCCAGGGCCAGTACGTAGAGCAAGCCGAAGTTATTGGGATCGGCGCTCAAGACCTCGCGCCCGAGGGCGAAGGCCTTCTCCAAGCGATTGGTCTGCACGTAGGCGACCAGGAGCATCGGTTTGGCGCGCGGAGCCAGCACGCTGTTCGGGTACTTCCCGAAGAAGGCTTCGCCCATTTGAACGGCTTCCTCGAACTTCCCGGCCTGAAAGGCCTGATACAAGGCGTTATACGCGTCCGCCTCCTCGCGCGTGTATTGGGGCTGCGCCGGCGCTTGCGCCCCGAAGGTCGTCCCCCCCATCCCGGCGATGAGCACGAGGCTGAGAATTCCCCTCGAAAGGCGTGTGACCTTTCTCATTCCCCCCTCCTGTTGCGTGTCTTCGCCATGATGTCCTCCGACGGGCAGGTCGGAAAAAGCGCTTTCAGGTGACCGGCCTTTTCTGACCCGCATCCCGTATTCTACGGTAAGTCGGAGACGGGAACAAGGATGGGGCAGACCCTGCTTTTTGTCAAGACGCGCGTTGACGTTCTTCGCATCTCCTTGATACACTTGTTCGCTTTAAGTCGGTGCGCGATCTTTGCCAGTCAGGAGGCCGATATGCTTTCATTCAATAATCTCCCCGTGCCCGCTGAGGGCGAGAAGATCGAGATTCGCGAGGATCGCCTTTATGTCCCCAACCGTCCGATCATCCCGTTCATCGAGGGAGATGGGACGGGACGCGATATCTGGCGCGCTGCCTCTCGGGTCTTCAATGCCGCCGTGGAGAAGGCCTATCGCGGGGAGCGGCGGGTCGTCTGGTACGAAGTCTTCGCGGGCGAGAAGGCCTACAATAAGTTCGGGGAGTGGCTCCCTCGAGATACGGTCGAAGCGATTCGTGAGTTCACCGTCGCCATCAAGGGACCGTTGACGACGCCCGTCGGAGGGGGGATCCGTTCGCTCAACGTCACCCTGCGCCAGGTCCTCGATCTCTATGCCTGCGTGCGTCCGGTGCGGTGGTATCCGGGCGTCCCCTCCCCGGTGAAGCATCCGGAGAAGCTCGACGTCGTCATCTTCCGCGAGAATACGGAGGATGTCTACGCTGGGATCGAGTTCCGGCAGGGGACGGAACAAGCGCAGAAGGTCATCGAGTTCCTGCGCAGTTTGGGATACACGGTGCGCCCCGATAGCGGCATCGGCATCAAGCCGATCTCCATCTTCGCGACCAAGCGCTTGGTGCGCAAGGCCATTCGGTATGCCCTGGACACCGGTCGCCGAGTCGTCACCCTCGTGCACAAGGGGAACATCATGAAGTTCACCGAAGGGGCCTTCCGCGATTGGGGGTATCAACTGGCCCAGGAGGAGTTCGGCGAGGTCACCGTCACGGAGCAGGAGCTGTGGGAGCAGTATGGGGGAAAGCTGCCCGAGGGGAGGATCCTCATCAACGATCGGATCGCCGATTCGATGTTCCAGCAGGTCCTGACGCGCCCCGATGAGTATTCCGTCATCGTGACGCCCAATTTGAATGGAGACTATTTGAGCGATGCCTGCGCGGCTCAGGTCGGAGGGCTGGGCTTGGCGCCGGGCGCCAATATCGGGGACCACATCGCGCTCTTTGAAGCGACACATGGCACGGCGCCCAAATATGCCGATAAGGACGTCATCAATCCGAGTGCCGTCATCCTCGCCGGCGCCATGATGTTCGAGTACATCGGATGGCACGAAGCGGCCGCGCTGATCAAAGAGGCGATCGGGCGAACGATCTCGCAGAAGACGGTCACCTATGATCTGGCTCGCCTCATGGAGGGCGCCCGCCAGGTGAAGACCAGCGAGTTCGCCACGGCGATCATCGAGAACATGGGGTAGTAGGAGCAACCTCGCGGACCTCGTGATTCGGATTGAGCGCACGATCGTGCGCTCCTGAGGTGATCCTCATCGGGAGGGCGTATGGCGCGAAAGAAGATCACTATCGTCGGCGCTGGGAATGTCGGCGCGACCGTCGCCCATCGCCTCGTGGATAAGGAGCTGGGCGATGTCGTGCTCGTGGACATCATCGAGGGCTTGCCGCAAGGGAAGGCTCTGGATTTGGCCGAATCCACGCCCGTGCTGGGGTGCGACGTGCGTGTGGTCGGATCGAACGGGTATCGCGAGACGGCGGATTCCGATATCGTCGTCATCACGGCGGGCGTGCCCCGGAAGCCGGGGATGAGCCGATCCGATCTCCTCGCGACCAATACGGACATCGTGCGCCGTGTCACCCAGGAGATCGTCACGTATTCTCCGAATGCCATCCTCATCGTCGTCTCCAATCCCCTGGACGCTATGGCCTACGTGGCCTATAAGGTCTCGGGCTTTCCGCGCGAACGCGTCTTCGGCATGGCGGGGATTCTGGATACGGCCCGCATGCGTTATTTCATCGCGGAGGAGCTCGGCGTCTCGGTCGAAGACGTCTTCGCCTTCGTCCTTGGATCGCATGGAGATGAGATGGTTCCGCTTGTGCGATACTCCTCGGTCGCGGGCATCCCGCTCACGGATTTGCTCTCCAGAGAGAAGATTGACGCCATCGTCAAACGCACGCGCGAGGGGGGAGCCGAGATCGTGAGCCTGCTCAAAGCCGGATCGGCCTATTATGCGCCTTCGGCGGCGGTCGTGGAGATGATCGAAGCCGTCCTCAAGGATAAGAAGAAGATTCGCCCGTGCTCGGTCTATCTGGATGGGGAGTACGGCATCACGGGAGTTTTCCTCGGCGTTCCGGTGAAGCTCGGCGCTTCGGGCGTCGAGCAGATCTTCGAAATTGGGCTGACGCCGGAGGAGCACGCCGCCTTGCACCGGTCGGCCGAAGCCGTGCGCGCGCTCATCGAGAACCTTCCGCTCTGATGCGCGGCTCAGAGGGACGCTCGTCTCACGAACGCTCTCCCGGGCGTCGCGTCTCCGGGATCGAGCGAATCGCGGGGAGTGAGATCGCGCGCTCCAGGCGCACGCGGAGGATCGTTCCCGGATTCAGGCGCAGATCCTCCCCCTTGGTCATGAGCACGGCACCACCGAGCGTGCCGGCGATGACAAGGCCGGCGGCTTTCCCGCTGCCGGTGATCAGCCCGACGGCCGAGCCCGCCGCCAGGCCCACGTGCGCTCCGCGATAGACATTTCGGAACGTGCGCTCGCCGCTCCGTCCGCCGTGAGCGACGCCTTCCTCGTCGCTGCGCACTTTCCGATCGCTCTGCCAGTCATCAATGGCGACGAGCGTGGTCGCGATGGGCTCCATCCCGTAGGACGTCCGAAGGCGGTCGAACACAAGCCCCAGCTCCGATTGGCGCTGTCCGCGACGCGCCGGCTTAACATGCGTCACGCGACCGGAGAACTCCGCGCCGCGCTCCAGCACGAGCTTCCCGTCCACGATGAGATCATCATAAAGCGTCGCGCGCACAGGATCGCCGACCTCGCTGATCTTCGTGCTCACCGGCGTCTGCAGCGCGAGGCGAACGACGGTGCCCTCGGGAACGGTGACCGTCGTCGCGTCCTGGGACCATGCGGAGAACCCACACGCGATCAGGATCAGAAGGACGACGCCGAACCCAATCCGCCATTGGCTTCTCATGACTCCCTCCTGCGCGAATCCTCATGTCCGAAGCAATTATACCTCTTCTGGGGGTGGGCGGGCGATCCCCGACGGTCGCCTCACAGGACTTGGAGGATCAGGCACTTGAGATACTGCGTCTCCGGCATGGCGAGCAGGATCGGGTGATCGGACGCCTGCGTCCGCCGTTCGAGGATCCGCACCTGGCGCCGCGCATCAGCGGCCGCTTCGCGCAGGAGATCGAGAAACACCTCTTCGCTCACGTGATATGAGCAACTGCAGGTCACCAGTATGCCTTCCGGTCGCAGGAGCCGAAGGGCGCGCAAGTTGATCTCCTTGTACCCTCGGAGCGCACCGGGGAGAGCCGCGCGATTTTTAGCGAAAGCTGGGGGATCGAGCACGATCATATCGAAGCGCTCCTGCTGCTTCTCCAGCTCCCGCAGGAGGTCGAACACGTTGGCCTCGATGACGGTGACGTTGGCGAGCGCATTGGCGGCGACCGTCCGGCGAGCTCGTGCGACGGCCTCCGGGGAGATATCTGCGGCGAGTACACTCTCGGCGTGCGCAGCCACATGCGCGGCGAAGCCTCCGGCATAGCAGAAGCCATCCAGCACGCGCCCTCGGGCGTAGCGAGCGGCCGCTCGATAGTTCTCCTGCTGGTCGAGGAACGCCCCCGTCTTCTGCCCCTCCAGCAGATCGAGCTCGAATCGCCGGTCGCCCACGAGGACCTCCACGCGCTCGGGCGCCGTGCCGTAGAGCACGCCTTTAGCCGGTGGCAGCCCTTCGAGCGCCCGCACCTTCGCGTCATTGCGCTCGACGATGGCGCGCGGGGCGAAGAGTTCGACGAGCAATTCCACCCAGAGCGGCTTGAGCGCCTCCATCCCCTGCGAGAGCGTTTGCAGGACGAAATAATCGCCGTAGCGGTCAATGATGAGCGAGGGGAGCAGATCGCTCTCGGCGAAAACGAGCCGATAGGCCTGCGCGCTCCCCAACGTTCGCTGTCGGAGAGCCGCGGCGCGCACCAACCGGTCGCGCCAAAACGCGCGCGTGATCTCCACGTCCGGTTCGGCGATCCACCGCAGCGCGATCTGCGACCGATCGCTGTAGAGCGCCCAGCCGAGTCGTCGTCCCCGCGGATCGGTCACGGCGACCACCTCTCCCCCTTGCGCCCCTCCGGTATCCACGAGATCCGCGGCGTAAATCCAGAGATGCCCGGCGTGCCACCGCGCGGCGCCGCGCCTCGTGACCGTGACCGTCTTCGTTGACGCCATGGCCGATCCGAATCTACACTTTTCGCCTTTCCAGGGCGATCGTCAGTCGCCCGGAGAGCGGTTGAGGTCATTCCCTGACGCTTCACGCGCATGGGTGAGCATATCGCAGTCATTGGGCTCGGATCAAACCTCGGCGATCGGGCGGCGCATCTGGCCCGCGCGCGTCAGGAGCTCTCCCGCTGCGGGACGTTGGAGCGGTGCTCTTCCATCTATGAGACCGAGCCGGTGGATGTCCGAGAGCAACCGCGCTTCCTCAATCAGGTGGTCCTTTTGCGCACAGCTCTCGATCCGGTGGCCGTGCTTCGCGCCTGTCACATGATCGAGCAGCGACTGGGCCGACAGCGTCTCATCCCGAAGGGCCCGCGCACGATTGATCTCGATCTCTTGCTCTACGACGACGAGGTGCTCACGATCCAGACCGAAGAGATTCACCTCATCCTGCCGCATCCGCGTCTTCACTGCCGGCGCTTCGTCTTGGTCCCTTTGTGCGAGATCCTCCCCGACGGTCGGCATCCCGTCCTCGCCAAGTCATTCTCCGAATTGCTCGCGGAGCTCGCGGACACAGCCGAGGTCACCCTCTTCCGCGCTTGAGGGCCGAGGCGAGATCCGAAACGAATCTCTCTGTCGGAGGGAATGATGTCTGGGTGTCACACGCGTCTGGTCCGTGTGCTGGTCATGGGCTTGCTCCTTCTGGGAGCCGGGCGGGGGAGGGCTGACGATCTCGATCACGCGACGCTGGAGGGCTTGGTGCTCGATCCCACCCACGCCGCCATCCCGGGGGCGAGGATCACGCTCACGGAGCGGCAGACGGGATGGCGGCGCGTGACCACAAGCGATGAACGAGGATGGTATCGGCTGACGGCGCTCGTTCCGGGAACATATGCGCTTCGAGCCGAAGCCCCGGGCTTCTCCCCTCTTGAGCGCGTGGAGTTGTCGCTGCGCGCTGGACAAACGCTTCGTCAGGACGTGCACCTGCGACCGAGAGGCCCCCTCGAGGTCGTCACCGTCGTCTCCTCCGGGGAGACCCGGATTGATCCCACGCGCACGGTCATCGGCGTGAGTCTCGAGAGCGAGGAGATCGAGCGTCTCCCCCTCAACGGGCGCAATCCCCTCGATCTCGTCTTCCTGCTGGCGAGCGTCCAAGCGGAGCCGTTTGAAGTGCGCGATCTCGGCGACCCGGCGACGCGCGATGTCGTCTCCGGCCCCCCGCAAGAGGCCGGGATCTTCTCGCTCTCCGGCGGGCGCGCGTACTCGAACAACATCACCCTGGATGGTTTCGACAACAACGATGACCGTACGGCGCGCGAGCGCACGATCCCCAGCCTGGAATCCGTCGCCGAAGTGCAAGTCGTCGCTCATCAGTTCTCGGCCGAGTACGGACGGGCTTCTGGCGGGCGCATCAACATCTTCACGCGGCGCGGGGGGAACCGATTTCACGGCGCGCTCTTTGGCGATTTCCAGGATGAGAGCTTGAACGCCAACAGCTTCTTCCGCAACGCGCGCGGTCAAAAGCGCGCTCCTTTTCAACGCCGCGAGTACGGGGGGCGCCTCGGCGGTCCGATCCGACGCGATCGGTTCTTCTTCTTCGGCGTCGTCGAACGGCAGGAGGAGCCGGATACGGATGCCATCATCGCGCTGTTGCCCGTGGATCCGCAGGCGAATCCGGCCTATCCGCTGCGTGAGGTGCCCACGGGACGGCCTTTCGTGCGCGATGGCGTTGTGGTCGCCCTCTTCGAGGAGGACGTGAGCGCACCCGGTCGGCGCACGTATGTGAGCGCTCGGCTCGATGCCGCTCTCGGATCGGCGCATCAGCTCATGGTTCGATTCGATGTGACGCGGACGAATCGGTTGCGCGCGTGGGATCAAGGCGCGACGCTTCGCGAAGGCCTCTTCAATCGGCAACGCGACTCCATGGCGTACGCCGTGCAGGACACATGGGTGATCGGACCGCGGCTCGTCCATCAGCTCCGCTTTCAGTATTCGGCGCTCACGCCGAAGGCGCGGCCGGACACGGTGCGTCCGGGCGTGATCGTCGGCAGCAGCCGTGGCACCACGTTGCCGGTCGCCAGTGGCTTCATCGCCGGAGCCGCCGGGTTCCCCGAGACGCG
This sequence comes from bacterium HR08, assembly GCA_002898775.1. Classification (GTDB taxonomy): domain Bacteria; phylum Acidobacteriota; class Blastocatellia; order HR10; family HR10; genus HR10. Next base: position 18,717 of record BEHK01000012.1, read on the forward strand.
CGTCGAGCGTCGCGTTCAATGGGCCGACGTCCTCACGGGACAATGGGGACGCCATCTGCTCAAGCTCGGCGCCGATGTGATGCACCTGCGCTCGGCGACCCGGCAGCTTCAGCTCTTCTTCGGCTTCTACAACTTCCCCAGCTTCGGCGATTTCGTCGCGAGCGCGCCCTCGCGCTATCGGCAGCGGATCGGTGACCCCGAGCAGCCGATTCATAACACGATCCTGGGCGTCTTCCTCCAAGAAGAATGGCGGGTTCGCCCGGATCTGACGCTCTCCATGGGCGTGCGCTATGATCGCGAGACGCTGCTTGATCGCGACAAGAACAACGTCGGCCCGCGCGTGGCCTTCGCCTGGGATCCCTTCCGGGGGGGGAAGACGGCGATTCGCGGTGGCTTCGGCGTCTTCTACAATCGTATTCTCCTGCGCACGTTCGAAGACTTCGCCGTGCAATCGCGCGTGTTCGAGATTGATCTCGGCAGCGGTCCCGGCGCGACCGGGCGCCTTGAAGAACTGAATCGCATCGGCGGCTTCCCCAACATCTTCCCGAACGATCCGAGGCATCCGCTCGTGCGCGATCTGATCCGTCCGATCCGCAACACGCGCAGCCTCTCGCCGGATCTTCGCATCCCCTACAGTCTGCAAAGCAGCCTGGGGATCGAGCGGCAGCTCGGTCGCGCGTTCGCGCTCGAGGTGAGCTACGTCTTCCAGCGCACGCTGCGGCTGTGGCGCGATCGCAACGTGAACGCGCCGGTTCCCCCGCCGGGCGGATTCGTCGCCTTTTTGCTCGATCCCCCTCGCAACGCCCCTGGCGTCGTCCTGGCCCCCGATGGGCGGACGGCCTTCGACAACAGCGCGCGGCAGATCGCCGATGTCGGCGTCCGCTTCGTCCGGTTCGATCTGAGCGCGACGCGCTCGCGCGATGTGGGGAGCGGCGTCAATCGCATTCGCATCTACGGATTGAATGCGTCGGGCGGGGGAGCGACGACGACCGATCCCGTGCTCGCCGCTTTGAACGCCGTGCGGGTGTTGCGCCCGAATCCTGAGCTCGGCGAAGTCGAACAGTTGCAGTCTGATGGTCAGGCGGCGTATCACGGTCTCAACGTGCTCCTGCGCGCGCGGCTGACCCGCCGGTTGTGGTTCCGCGCTTCGTATACGCTCTCGAAATTGATCGACCTTGTGGACGTCAACACCAGCTCGCCGCAAGATGAATTCGATTTCTTCCGGGAGCGAGGCTTGGGGCGCACGGATGAGCGCCATCGCCTCGTCGTGAGTGGCAGTGTGGAAGCGCCTCGGATCCTCGGCGGTTGGGAGTTGACGCCGCTGGTGACGCTCTCTTCGGGGCGCCCGTTCAACATCACGACGAACGCGCAGGATCGGAACCTGAGCGATACCCTGACGGATCGGCCGCATTTTCTCGGGCGCGGGCCAATCCGATGGGTGTCTCCGGGCGATACGGCGCGGTCAGAAGCCATGGCCGCGCGCTTCGTCCTCCCCACGATCGGAACCAGTGGGTCGCTCGGTCGCAACATGGGGCGCGGTCCGGGGACGCGGCGCGTGGACGTGCGCCTCTCGCGGCGATTCCGCGTGAGCGAGCGCCTCACGCTTCGGCCCTGGGTGAACGCGTACAATCTCCTCAACACGCCGAACTTCCTCATGACGGGATTTTACGGACCGCTGGACGAGCGTGAGGGCCAATCCGTCTTCTTGCAGCCGCGCGCGACGCGCCGACCGCGCACGCTCGAGCTGGGCCTGCGCCTGGAGTTCTAAAGAGCCGGACGTTTGCCCGGTGGGCGCCGCAGTGGTACCCTTTGCAGAGACGTATGGCTCGTGTGGGGGACAGCTACTGTTGGCTGATCGCCGACGATCCGACGGCCTGTCCGTATCTCGAGCCGCTGGAGGCGCATCTGCTCGCGGACGTGCGACGGCGAAATCGGGAGAAGTGTCTCGGCTGCGAGGAACTGCGGCGAGACTTCGCGGAGCTGCAGCGCACGGGCGGCCCGATCTTCGAGGCGCTGGCGACGATCCTGGAGGAAGCCTTGAATCGGTGCCGTCCGATCCTGCGCACGCTGCAAATTAAAGACGAACTGCTCGACATCTTGCGGCACCTCTCGCACAGTCTGCAGCTGGCGCTCGATCCGGAGGAGATCCTCTACAAGGGGCTCGTAGCCTTCACGGCTGGCGGCAGCCTCGGCTTCAATCGTGGGCTCGCCCTTTTGGTCGAAGGGGGGGAGCTGCGGGGATATTTCGCCTTGGGCCCGCGTGATGGTGAGGAAGCGGCGCGCATCTGGCAGGAGGTGAACGCGCGCGGGGTGACGCTCGCCGATCTGCTGCGCTATTCGCCGGAGGGGTTCGCTCGAGAGCGGGAGAAGTTCCGAGCCTGGCTGGAGCGCTTCCGTTTCGCGCTCACCGATCCCCCGTTTGGTGAGGTCTTCTCGCTCCCGCTCCCTCGCGCGCCGGAGGCGGGGCGCGTGGTGGAGATCGGTCCGGAGACGCCGCTGCCGGAGCTTCTGCGCCAATTCTATGGCCCCGTGACGTTCTGGATCGTCCCCTTGATCTCGCACGATGAGCGGCCTCTGGGGGCCCTGCTCCTGGATAATTTCCTGACGGGTCGTCCCATCTCGATCGAAGATCGGCTCGCCATGGAGCTGTTTGCTCTGGAGATCGCCGTCGCGCTGGAGCGCGGTCTGGCGTACGCCGCATTGCGCGAGAAGGTGGAGATGCTCGAAGAGGCCTATCGGCGCATTCGAGAGCATCAGCAGACGATCATTCGCCTTCGCGAAGAGGCGGCCATCGGCGAGATGATGCTCCAGCTCACGCACACGATCAAGAACCCGGTCGTCGCCATCGGGGGGCTGGCGCGACATTTGCACAAGAAGCTGGAGGGGCACTCTCCGTGCCGTCGCTTCGCCGAAGCCATCGCTCAGGAGGCCTCTCGATTGGAGGAGACGTTGCAGGATTTCGTGAAGTTGGTCGCGTCGCGGTATGCGACCGAGCGGCATCCGGTGGACGTCAACGAGATCCTCGGCCTCTTGGTGCACGAGAAGCGGGAGGCCACGCGACATGGGCCGCCGATCCAATGGCACGTGGACTTGGCCCCGGTCCCTCCGGTCCTGGCCGATGAACGGCAGCTCTACACCTGCTTGGAGAACATCGTGAACAATGCTCTGGAAGCCATGAGCGAGGGGGGGGCGCTTTTCATCGAGAGCCGCCGATCTGACGGCGCGATTCTCATCGTCGTGAGGGACACCGGCCCCGGCCTCTCCGAGGAGGCCGCGCGCCATCTCTTCAAGCCGTTTTTCACGACCAAACCGACGGGGAGCGGACTGGGCCTTTACACGTCCAAGCAGATCGTCGAGAGCTTGGGTGGGGAACTGACGCTCTCCTGCCAATTGGGCCAAGGATGCGAAGTCGTCATTCGTCTCCCCATAGCCGAATCCTCCTCGGAGGGGCGGACGGGAGGCGAATCGGTTCGCGCGGAGCCTTTCGAGGAGTCGCGCGAGGGGGGATAAGGAACACGTCCATGGCGAAGATTCTGATCGTGGATGACGAGCCGAACATCCGGCTCCTCTACACGGCGGTTCTGACCGAGCGGGAGCATGAGGTCGTCGAGGCCGAGAACGGGCGCCAGGCGCTGGAGGCGTTGGAGCGCGAGCCGTTTGATCTCGTGATCCTCGACATTCGCCTGAGAGCCGAGAGCGGGCTGGATCTCCTGCAGGAGATCGTCGCGCGATACCCGCAGGTCCCGGTCATCCTCTGTTCGGCCTATGTCTCGTTTCAGGACGATTACACGTCGTGGCTCGCCCACAGCTATTGCGTGAAGTCGAGCGATCCGCGCGCGCTGCTGGAGGAGGTCGAGCGCGTCCTCTCCGGGCGGGCCGCTCGCTCGTGATCCGGGATCGTATGAGGCTTCTGCTCCTCTGGCACATGCACCAGCCGATGTACAAGGATTACCGGACGGGTCGCTACGGACTCCCCTGGGTCTACCTGCACGCGCTGAAGGACTACTATGAGATGGCGTGGATCGTGAGTCAGTACGAGCGGATTCGGGTGACGTTCAATCTCGTCCCCAGCTTGATCGAGAGCGTGGAGGATTATGCGAGCGCTCGCGCCCAGGATCCCTTTCTCGAGCACTTTCGGAAGGCGCCGGAGGTGATGGAGGCGGGCGAGCGCGCATTCCTCGTGGAGCACTATTTCCTCGTGCCGGCTTCGGCGATTGAGGCGCATCCCCGGTATCGCGAGTTGCAGGCCATGCGCGCCGAGCATCGCCCCTTCACGCCGCAGGACCTGCGCGATCTCCAAGTCCTCTTCCATCTGCACTGGCTTGGGGAGAGCTGGAAGCGGACGCATGGGGAGATTCGCGCGCTTGTCGAGAAGCAGCGGGGCTATCGGGAGGAGGACAAGCAGCGGCTTCAGGAGGTCATGGAGCACATCTTCCGCAGCACGCTCCCGCTTTACCGATCGTTGTGGGAGAGCGGGCGCATCGAGGTCTCGACGACGCCCTACTATCATCCGATTCTGCCGCTGCTCTGCGATGCGGAGATCGCGCGCCAGGCGACGCCCGGGATTCGCCTGGATGATCTTCGCTTTCGCTTCCCGGAAGATGCGCGGGAGCAGATCGCAAGGGCTCTGGAGAAGTGTCACGCGGTCTTCGGCCGTCGTCCCCGCGGCATGTGGCTGGCCGAAGGGGCTGTGAGTGAGGAGGCGGTGGCGTTGCTCATGGACGCCGACATCGCCTGGACGGCGAGCGATAGTGCGATCCTGGCGCGCAGCCTCCCTCCGGACGCGCGGCGCGAGGGCGCGTCGTGGCGGCCCTATCAGTTCGCGCGCCAGGGGCGCACCATCGCCCTCTTCTTCCGCGATCACGAATTGTCCGACCTGATCGGATTCGTCTATCCGCGGTGGCGGGAGGAGGAGGCCGTCCGCGATTTCCTCGAGCGGTTGCGCGTGATCCACACGCGCGCGCCCGAGGCGATGGTCTCCGTCATTCTGGACGGGGAGAACCCGTGGGAGCATTATCCGGCCAACGGCTATGACTTCCTCACGCGCCTTTATCGCCGATTGGAAGAGGAGCCCTGGATTGAGACGCTCACCTTCAGTCAGGCATTGGCGGCATGTGCGAACGTGCCGGAATTGCGCCGTCTGCATCCGGGCTCCTGGATTGATGCCAGCTTCACCACCTGGATCGGGGATGAGGAGAAGAACACGGCCTGGAGGTATCTGGAGCGCGCGCGGCGGCGGTGGGCTGTGTCGGCGCGCGAGGATTCGGCGGCCGATCTCGCACGGCGTTCCCTTCTGGCGGCCGAAGGGAGCGATTGGTTCTGGTGGTTTGGTGAGCCCCATCACAGCCCGCAAGATCCGATTTTCGACGCGCTCTTCCGGATGCATCTGAGGAACGTGTACATCGGCTTGGGGGTGGAGCCGCCGTCGTATTTGGAGATGCCCATTCGCACGGAGCGCAGCTTCCTGCTGCGCACGCCGGTGGCGTTCCTACATCCGATCCTGGATGGGCGCGATACGCACTATTTCGAGTGGGCTCCGGCCGGGATGATTCATCTGCAGGCGCAGGGAACTATGCACCGCGCCGGTGGCCGGCTGGCCGCGCTCTATTTCGGGTTCGATCCCGATCATCTCTATCTTCGCGTTGACTTTCGGGAGCCGGCGCGTGCGCTCTTGCAGCGCGCGGTCCTGCGCGTGGAGATCTACACATCGTGGGGGGAATGGTGCGGCGAGCTCTCGGCCGATCGGCCGTCTCCCTCGTGGGCGATCGCGGACGTCGTGGAGATAGCCCTGTCGCTCTCCGAACTGCGGCTCGGCGCGGGAGACAGCTTCGATCTCGTGCTCGTGTTGAAGGACGACAGCCTGCTGGAGCGATATCCGCCGAGCGGCGCGCTGCGCCTGCGCGTGCCCGGGCGCGAATTCGAGATGGAATACTGGATGGTGTAGGAGGGCCGTCCCGTGAATCCTCAACGCGATACGCTGCGTGAACTCCGCTACGATCCGTTGCGCAATCGGTGGGTCATCATCGCGGCCGAACGCGCGCGCCGTCCGAGCGATTATCTCATCGAGGCGCGACCGCCCCTGGAGCGCGAGGCGCGAATGCGCGCGTGCCCCTTCTGCGAGGGGAACGAGGACAAGACGCCGCCGGAGATCTTCGCCCTGCGCGAAGCGGGGACCGCTCCGAATACTCCCGGATGGCGCGTGCGCGTCGTCCCCAATAAGTTCCCAGCCCTGCGCATCGAGGATCAGGCCGTGCGCTATGGCGTCGGCCTCTTCGACGTCCTCAGCGGCGCCGGCGCTCATGAGGTCATCATCGAGACGCCGGATCACACGAAGACGCTCGCCGATCTCCCGCTCCCCTGGGTTCGAGATGTGCTCCTCAGCTATCGCGAGCGGATTCGAGATCTCTTCCGCGATCCGCGGCTCCGCTATATCCTCATCTTCAAAAACCATAAGGCGGAGGCCGGAGCCTCGCTCGCGCACACGCACTCGCAGCTGATCGCCACCCCCATGGTCCCCCCGGCGGTCAAGCAGGAGCTGACCGTCTGCCGGGAGAACTTCGTGAAAAAAGAGCGATGCCTCGTCTGCGACCTGATCGCCCAAGAGGTGGCGCTCGGGGATCGCGTCATCTACCAGGATGAAGCCTTCCTGGTCTGGGCGCCCTTCGCGTCGGCGTTCCCCTTCGAGACCTGGATCCTGCCCAAGAGGCATCTGCATGATTTCTCGCGCTTGAGCGATGAGGAGCTGCTGCGGACCGCCCACGCGCTTCGCGTGACGCTTCGGGCCATCAAGCGGCTGCTCAATGATCCGCCGTACAACTTCATCGTGCATACGAGCCCACCGGCCTTCTCTCGGCCCGGCCATCCCGAATACTGGAGTTCTATCGAGTACGACTACCATTGGCATCTGGAGATCGTGCCGCGCCTGACGCGCATCGCGGGCTTCGAGTGGGGGGCCGAGCTGTTCATCAACCCCACGCCCCCGGAGGCCGCTGCCGAATATCTGCGCCGCGAAATCACGGAGAACATGAAGGAGGAGACCGATGCCGCGAGCCCTTGACCTGCACGTCCATCTTCCCACGGTGAGCTTTCTGGAGGGCGCCATCGGCCCGTATCGCGCGGCTGCCGAGCGGTTCTTCCGCACGAGCGTCCCCCTTCGCGAGATGGACGAGGTCGCGCGCCATTACGACGAGCTGGACATCATCGGCGTCCTGCTCGCTTGGGATGCGGAGACGGCGACCGGACGGCCTCCGGTGACCAATGACGAGATCGCCGCGCTCGTCCGTCGCTATCCGGGGCGCTTCCTCGGCTTCGCGAGCGTGGATCCGTGGAAGGGACGGCGCGCGCTGGACGAGATCGAGCGGGCGATCACCGAACTCGGCTTGAGAGGCGTGAAGTTTCATCCGAGCCTTCAGGCCTTCTATCCTCACGACCCGCGCTTTTATCCGCTCTACGAGAAGATCAGCGCCCTCGGCGTGCCCGCGCTCTTTCACACGGGCACGAGCGGATTGGGAGCGGGGCTGCCCGGCGGTGGCGGCGTGAAACTCGATTATGCGCGGCCGATCTATCTGGACGGGGTGGCGGCCGATTTCCCCGAATTGATCATCATCGGCGCGCACACGGGATGGCCCTGGCACGAGGAGCTGCTCGCCATCATCGGGCACAAGCCCAACGTCTACATGGACCTCTCCGGATGGTCGCCGCGATATATCGCCGCCTCGGTTCTGGAGGCCGCGCGCAAGCGGCTCTCGGACAAGATGCTCTTCGGCAGCGATTATCCCTTCATCACGCCTGAGCGCTGGCTCGCCGATTTCGAAGCCCTCGATGGGTTCTCCCCGGAGGTGCGGCGAAAGATCCTCTACGAGAACGCCGCTCGAATCTTGAAGCTCACCGGCTGAGTCCGAAGATCGGCAGATGGTCGCGCGCGACTCGAGGCGTTCGACCATCCGGGATCCGAATGGCGTTCGCCCTCGCCCCTCGCCAAGAGGGGGTGGTGAGGTGTGGCATCGCTGCCACCAGGACCTTCACGAGGAGGGGCGAGCTGAGGATCGCTCCAGGTGTTCGGCGAGGCGTCGCAATTCCTCGGTCTCCTGGTGAAGCCGTTGCTGACGGCGGGCGAGGCTGACGAGGTACGCCAGATGAATGAGCCAAGCGACGATCATCGCGATGATCAGGTGCCTCATGACTCTCCCTTCACGCCAGGCGATCCATGTGCAATCGCTGCAGCCGCGCGCGCAGCTCGGCCAACTCCGCCCGTTGCTGCTCCAGGCGATACCGCCAGTAAAAGAGCACGATGAAGAGCAAGAGGAAGGCCGCGAAGCACACGTGCAGCGCCAGGAACATGCGCGGGTCAATGCCCGATTGTTCCCCCCCGGCGATGACCGGCCCCGGATGCTGCGTTCGCCAGAGTCGGATCGAGAGATAGACGATCGGCACATCCACGAAGGCGAAGATCCCGAAGGCCGCCGCCCACACCCGTTGGCCCGGATGCTCGGCCGCGAACTGTCGCAGGAGCAGGTAGCTCACATACAACAGCCACATCACGAGCGTCGAGGTCAGCCGCGCATCCCACGTCCACCAAATTCCCCATACCGGCTTCGCCCAGATCGGTCCCGTGATGAGGTTCACCGTGCCGAAGATCACGCCCACCTCTGCCGCGCTGACGGCCACCGCATCCCACTTCGGACGCCGCGTCTTCAAATACGCCAGACAGGCCAGGAAATTGATGAAGAAGGCGACAAAGGCCGTCCAGGCGGAGCTGACATGGTAGTAGAAGATGCGCTGGACCGTTCCCATCGTCCGCTCCGTTGGCGCGAACCAGAGCGCGTGCAGCACGCCCAGGATCAGCGCGATGCCCGTGGCGCCGACCAGGCCGAACCACCATCGCGGGAGCACCCCTTGAGCCCTCATGTTCCCTCCAGCACCGTCTCGAAGAGAAGCAGCGCGAGCGTCGTGTAGATGACGTCGAAGGCGATGAGCACCTGAATCCATACGCGCAGCGCCCCTTCGCCCAAGAGCGAGGCGGCCGTCGCTTCGACGACGGCGATCAAAGCCGGCACCGAGACCGGCAGCAGCAGCAGCGGCAACAGCAGCTCGCGGCTCCGCAGGTTCGTCGTCATCGCGGCGAAGAACGTCCCGTTCACGACGAGCGCCCACGTCCCCAGCGCGAGCACCAGGAGCCAGGCGCTCACAGCGCCGCGAAACGAGAGGTCGAAGAAGACGAGGAAGAGCGGGACCAGAATGGCCTCCGCCAGCAGGAGGAAGAGAGCGTTCGCCAAGCACTTGCCCAGCAAGAGGGCGCTCGCCGAGGTCGGCGTCAGCCGCAGCGCCTCCAGGCACTCATTCATCCGCTCGCGCCAGAACGAGCGGTCCAGCATACTCACGCCCGCGAAGAGGAAGGCGATCCACAAAATGCCCGACGCCAGACGCCGCTCCTCATCCGTGGCCGGTTGGAAGGAGAAGCTGAAGAGCACAAGCACCAGGAGCGCGAAAAAGAGCATGGCGTTGGTCATCTCGCGCGTCCGCGCTTCGCTCCGCAGATCCTTCACCGCGATGGACCTCGTCGCCATCCAGTAGCTCATACGTCCGCGGTCGGAGAAGGAGCGAGCGTCGCGATCTCCGCCGAGGGAGAGAGCGCCAATCGGCGCCGGGCGACGACGCGCCCTCGATCCAGGACGATCTCACCATCGGCGATCCCTTCCAGGAACTCCGCCTGATGCGTCGTCACCAGCAGCGCCTTCCCGCGCTCCCGCCATTGCCGCATCAGCGCGCGCACGCGCTCGATGCTTTCCCGATCCAGGCCGGAGAACGGTTCGTCGAGCAGGAGCAGGTCCGGGTCCGCCAGCAACGCGCGCGCCAACGAAGCCTTCTTCCGCATCCCGTGCGAGAGCGCGCGCACCGGACGATGGCGGAAATCTTCCGCGCCGACCTCGGCAAGCACGCGCGCGACGCGTTCCTCAGCCTCTCGCCCCAGGGCGTAGAGAGCGGCGTAGAACTTCAGGTTCTCCTCGACCGAGAGGTCCTCGTAGAGGAACGAGGCATGCCCCAGTAGGCCAATGCGCCGTTTCACCGCCGGCGTCGGGCGCGTCTCTTCGAAGGCCGAGACCGTCCCCGAGGTGGGCTTGAGCAGGAAGGCCGCCACGCGCAGCAATGTGGATTTCCCCGACCCATTGCCGCCTGTGATGGCCATCAGCTCTCCCCGATGGAGCGTGAAACTCACCTGCCAGAGCGCGACCGTCTCGCCAAACAGCTTGCAGACGCGCTCGAATGCGAGCACTCTGGGTTCGGATGTCCCGCTCATCCGCGAGCCTGTACGAGCAGAGCGATCGCTTCTTGTGATCATGTCCCCGGCGAGGCCGAAGAGCCGCCGCCCTCGGCCGGTTCGTACTTGGACGCGCACTTGGCCTGGAGCTTCTGCGCCTGAAAGACGCCGTCCTCCCCCCATCGCCCTTCGACGAGCGCCTCCGCGTGATCCACGAAGGTATCCGGCACGGGATCTCGCCCCACGTAGAGGACGGGCAAGGTCTCGTTGTTTTACTCCAACAGGAATCGCACGCGCCGTCCCTCGCGTTGGATGCTGCCCGCCACGACGCGCCCACCGACACGGAGTCGCTTCTCGCGAACGCGCTCACCCATTTGCTTCAATTCGGCGACCGTGATGTAGTAGGTCTTGCTCTCCTGCATGCCGATCACGGCGAGCCAGGCCAAAGCGCCCAGCAGGATCCCAATCGCGACGGCGAATTTCACCTTCGGATTCCTCATCGTTCCTCACCTCCGAAAAGCTTCCCGCGTGCGCGTCTCGCGCGCTCCGCCTCAGGATCCCTCATCCCCGGTCGCGCGCGCCGTGCGGCCTCTCATGAGGGAGCTTCCGCATCGGAGCGCAACGCCGCTTCCAGCGAGTGTTGCAGCGCGCGTCGCTTCGCCTCGTAGTCGGCTTCGGAGATCTCCCCGCGCTGCCGTCGCACTTCGAGCGCGAAGAGTTCGTCTTTCAAGGCCGCCAGGTCACGGGTCGGCGCGTCCGAGGGGGGACGCGACGCCTCTGCTCCTTCGCTCACCGTGCGCCTGAGCGCGCGATTTCGACGCACGGCCATCACGCTGCTCACGGCGAAGGCCAGAGCCAGAGCCGCCAGAATGATCCATTGCCGCTTGGCGACCGGGCCGGCGACAGCTCGAATAGCTCCCTCCGCTTCCTCCGAGGGCCCCTCGGCGAAGATATTCGGCGCTCGTCCGCTCACGCTCCAGGAGATCTCCATCCCCGCGCGCGCGTCGTCGAGCACATAGACCGAGAGTCCTTGCTCGGACCCCAGCGGTCGGAATCCAGCCGCTTCGACCTTCATGGGGTCGGGCACAAGAAGCCGCACGCGCTCGACATTCCACGGCAGCACCTCGCGAATGTGCGCGCGCTCGTCCGAATAGGGGAGCTGCGAGACGACGAAGAACTGCGTCGTCCCCGGTCGCAGCGGATGTTCGATGCGCCAGGTGCCATCCCCGACCTCTCGCGCGGCGATGGCCAGCGGCATGCCACTGGCTCCCACCACGGAGACGCGCTCGGGGCGCGCGCCCTCCGGCAACGCGAAGGTGAAAACCCCCTCCGGGCGAAAGAGCGTCACCGGAGGCGTCGTCGCGTTCCGAACGCTGTACTCCCGCCCGATGAGCAATCGGCCCTCCATCGGTTGCACGAGATACGTGAGCCGTTCGACCTCGTATCGTCCCCCCTCGCGCGCTTCATAGACGCGCAGCGTGATGGACGAACCGTCCGGGGGGACCATCTCATGGTAGTTGACGCCTTGATACGTCGCCCGTACCATCATGGGCTTCGTCGTCGCGGCCGAGAATGCGAACCGTCCCTGCGCGTCCGTGCGCGTCTTCTCAGCGACCTGCATTCCTCCTTCGAGGATGACCAAGTGCACCTCGACGCCGGCTGCCGGTCTCCCCCTCGTCCCGTTGACCACCGTGCCGCGCACGTCCGCGCGCACGAGCAGGGGCACGCCAAGCAGGAGGGCGAGTCCTCCCCACCATCGAAGTCCCCGCGAGAGCGTCTGTCGTATCGGATGCCTCATGAGCCGTTTCTCCCTCCCACGGCGCGGGCGATCTCCCTCCTCACGCGCGACGCTCGGCGGGCGAGAGTTTCTCCAGCTCCGCCAGCACGACTGCGATCTCGGCCTCCAATGTCGCGCGCGCGCGTTCGTAGTCGGCCTCCGAGAGCTTACCCGCGCGATACTCGAAGCGCAGATCACGAAGATTGTCGAGCAGTTGCTCCTTCTTCTCCGTCAAGACGGCGAGCCGATCTCTCACCCGCCCGACGTCCTCCGCATCTTCGAAGAAGATGTACATGAGCGTCGCCAGCACCAGAACGCCACATAGGATCACGAGGAGTGCGGTCACGGGAGATCCCCCAGCTCGCGTTCGATCTCCTGGCGCACGCGCTCGCGCCAGGCCGGGTCGTCCGAGATCGGCGCGCCCATCGTTGGAGTCGCCGCCGACCGCCGAGACCATCGCCGAAGCACAAGGGCGATGACCACCAGCCCACTGGCCGCCGCCACAAACGGCGTGATCCAGGCCGTCAGATTGAACCCCTGTGCCGGAGGGGCAGCCAGAATCGCCGTCCCGTACTGTTGAATCATCGCTTGGATGGCCAGATCATCGCTCTCGTAGCGTTGCGCCGCCTGCCGCAACGTCGCTATCGCTGGCCCGGAGAACGGGCAGTTTCGATGATTGCATTCGACCAAAATCTGATTGCATCCGCAGAGGCAGAGCAGTTTCTTCCCGATGCGTTTGACGCGCTCTTCGAGCGTCGCTCCGGATACCCCCACGCTCGGGGATGGCGCGCGCATCATATACGGGGCGGCGAGGAGAACCCCAAGGGCGAGGAGCACGACCCATCGCCCGCTTCGGTCAAAGGGCTCGCGGGCATTCCCGGTAGCCATCCGGGCGCTCCCCCGAATGTCCCGATCCTCAATCCCCCTTGGCATACGCGACCTCCCGCTCCCGAGCGACAGCGCGTTAGCTGACGGCGACCTTCATCGGCTGGCGTCCTGGATACAGGGCGATGAGCGTCCCCAAGATCACGATCCCGCCGCCGATCCACAGCCACCGCACAAGCGGATTCAGATAGGCGTGGATGATGGGGGCTCCCGTCTCCGTCACGCCCGCGAAATAAATGTAGAGGTCCTCGCGCCATCCCGAATGGATCGTCACTTTCGTGAGCGGCTGTTGGCTCGCCGTGTACAACCGTCGCTCCGGCGTGAGCGTGGTGAGGACCTCATCACCCCGGCGCACTTCGAGGGTGAGGCGATCGTAGATGTAATTCGGCGTCTCTCCTTGAGCCCGGTCTTTCATGGTCACGGTATAGCGGCCCAACTCCAGTGTCGCGCCCACGGGCATCTCCATCTCGCGCTCCTTATTGAAGGCCGCTCCGGCAATCCCCACGAAGACGACCACGATCCCGAAGTGCACGATGTACCCCCCATACCGCCGCGTGTTCCGAAGCACGAGCTGCACGAGCGCTTGCCCCCAGGTCCGCCCCGTCTGTGAGCGGATGACCCGCGCTCCACGCCAGAACTCGCTCACGATCGTGACGGCCACAAACGCCGCGAGCATGAAGGCGATCAGCGCATAAGGCTCTCTCACTCCGAAGGCGAGCAGGAGCCCACCCGTCGCCACCCCGATGAGCGTTGGAGCGGTGAAATTCCGCTTCAGGCTCTCCCACGACGTCCGCCGCCACGCCAGCAGCGGCCCCACGCCCGTCAGCAGAAGCAAGAAGAGGAAGATCGGGATGTTCACCCGATTGAAGAACGGTGGGCCAACGCTCACCTTATTCCCCGTGATCGCCTCCGAGATCACCGGAAAGAGCGTCCCCCACAGGACGGCGAAGCAGGCCGCCAGCAGCACCAGATTGTTGAAGAGGAATGAGGCCTCGCGCGAGAGCACGGCCTCCAGCCGATGCTCACTCCGCAAATAGTCCCGGCGGCGAGTGAAGAAGAAGAGGCAGACGGCGAACACCATCAGCAGGAATCCGGCGAACCAATGCCCGATCGGCGATTGCGCGAAGGCGTGCACCGAACTCACCACCCCCGAGCGCGTCAGGAACGTGCCGAAGACGCAGAGCAGGAAGGTGATGAAGACCAACCACACGTTCCACACCTTGAGCATGCCGCGGCGCTCCTGCATCATCACCGAGTGGAGGAAAGCCGTGCCCGTCAGCCACGGCATGAATGAAGCGTTCTCCACCGGGTCCCATCCCCAATAACCTCCCCAGCCGAGGACAGCATACGCCCAGTGCGCGCCCATCAGGATCCCCAGGCTCAAAAAGCCCCAGGCGATCATCGTCCATCGGCGCGTGACATGGATCCATCGCTCCCCCGGCGAACGCGTGATCAAGGCCGCGAGCGCAAAGGCGAAGGGGACGGAGAAGCCGACATAGCCGAGATAGAGCGTGGGGGGATGTAGGGCCATCTCCGGATACTGCAGCAGCGGATTCAATCCCCGCCCATCCGGTGGCGCGAACGGGCGCGTCGTCCCATCGGCGGCCACTTCCGCCAGAGGCCGAAACGGGCTCACGACGAAGGCATTCAGGATGAGGAAGAAGAGCTGAACGCCCGCCAGAATCGCGCCGGCCAGCGGCCGCAGCTCTCCCTCTTCCCGATGGGTCACCAGCACAATGAACATGTAGCCGGAGAGGATCCAGCTCCAGAAAAGGAGCGATCCTTCCTGCCCCGCCCACAGCGCCGTGAGCTTATACAGAAGAGGGAGATCGCGATTGCTGTGATTCGCCACGTAAGCGATCGAGAACTCGTTGGTGAGAAAGAGTCCCCACAGGCAGGCGATCGCCACGCTCAGCGTGGGAAAGATTGTGACGCCCGCACGCCGCGCCGTCTCCCGGAGGACGGGATGACCCGTCCGGTGCGCCACGATCCCGGCGATGAAGGCATACGCGCAGGCCGTCACAGCGAGCAGAACAGCGAAGGAGCCCAATGAGTCCATCATCCGCGCCCGTCTCCCAGAGAAGTCGAAGAGAAATGGTACTCGCGCCCCTCCGAGAGCGTCAAGCAGCCGGAGGATCGCTCCCCTCGAGACCGCGAATCATGCCTCGCCAGATCGCGGGAAGGCCATCACCCTCGATGGCGAATGGAGCGCACCGGGGATGGCATCGCGGATCGCTCGCGACGTCTCCCACCTTCGCGGCGAGGAGCTGAGGTTCTGAACCGGGCGAACGGCCCCTCACCCGCTCTTTTTCGTCACGTCCTCCACGAGCACGCGCGCCAAGAGCAGAAGAAAGCGGGAGCGCAACAGCGAGGATCGAATGCGCCAGGATACAAGCCGCACCGCGTAGGGATCTTCTCGCGCCAGAAGGACGAGTTCGGCGGGGAGTTCGATCTCCTCGATCTCAGGCCGGTAGGTGATCCCGCACGCGAGCGCGAGGCTCCCGCTCGATGGCTTGCAGCTCTTCCTCGAGCGTCCCACCGGTGACGCCCGGTGGGGAGACAGATCGCTGCTCATCCGGGAGCGCGCTGAGAAGCGTCTGCGCGTAAACGGTCAGTTGCGCCGCCTGCACCGGATCCCCGAATTTCTGAAACAGCGGGAGGTAATCGTGGGTGAGCGACACGATGAACCTCCGCGTCTCCCGCGATCCACGGAAAGCTCGACCGGCGCGCGCCTGTTGCCAGAGCATCTCCGCCCGTGCCAAGACATGCGCGAAAATCGCCTGCGCTTCTCGCTCCAAGGGTGCGAGCGAGTCGGCCGTGCGAAAGCGGCGACTCAAATAGCCGCCGAGGACGGCCAGCGCCGAATCTTGGGAGAGCATCGGAAGCCGAGAGAAGACCACTCGAAACAGAGCATCGCCCGCCTCGGGAGAACTCGCCGCCGACGTCAGCAGCAAGCTCACGACGGGAGGAATCTCACCACCTGGTGAGAGCACGCGCCCGAGGACATCTGTGAGAAGCGAGACCTCTCGCGAGGCATCCCCCGCCGACGCATCCCATAGCGCCGCCAGCATCTCTTGGTACAACGCCGCGCGCGTGAGCCCGCCGGTCGCGCGTTCGGCCTCTTCGTCCTTGAACCGCTCGATGAGACGCGCGGCGAATCTCGAATCCCGGCGAATCACCACCTGGAGCAGCTCTCGAAAGAGCGCCCGCCGAAGTCCGACGTCCGCCGGGCGGTCCCCTCCCCCGCGTTCCTCCTTCACGTCCATGCGGACGATCTCATCCATCAGGTTCTCGCACAGCGAGCGTCCGGCCGGCTCATCGAGCGTCCACAGCAGGTCGGCTGCCTGAAGGCGAATGCGCCATCGCTGTGCGGGATCGGAGATCCGCTTGGCCTCTTCCAGAACCTCCTGCACGAGCAGGAACGCGTCCCGCCGCTTTTCCGCAACCTCCTGCTCTTGCCTTCCGGGCTCCTGTCGGCCCCCGACTGCCGACGCCGCCTGAGCGCGTTCGGAGGGCCCATCGAGCTTTTCAAGCCGACGGGATCCCCACGCGATCTGGGGGTCAGGCGGGGTGCTCAAGAGGAGAATTCCGCCGACGAGCAGCGCTCCCCGGATTCTCCCGCCCCGTCCTCGGCAAGGCCATCGCCGAATCCAGATGCCTGGAAAGCGCCCCCCTTGATCTCGAAGCTCGCGGATCATCT
>BEHK01000013.1 GCA_002898775.1 bacterium HR08
GTGCACGGTGGTGAAGACCAGATGCCCCGTGAGCGCCGACTGGATGGCGATCTGCGCCGTCTCCGGATCGCGAATCTCGCCGACCATGATCTTGTCCGGGTCATGCCGCAGGATCGAGCGCAAGCCCCGGGCGAAGGTGAGCCCTTTCTTCTCGTTGACTTGGATCTGCGTCACGCCTTTCAGTTGATACTCCACCGGGTCCTCGATGGTGATGATCTTCTCCTCCCCCGTTCGGATCTCATTGATGGCCGCATAGAGCGTCGTCGTCTTGCCCGAGCCGGTGGGTCCGGTGACGAGGATCATCCCATACGGCTCGCGGATGAAATGCCGGAATTTTCGCAACGTCTCGGCGTCGAATCCGAGCACATCCAGGCGCAGGTCGCGGAATTTCTCGCTGAGCTGCTCCTTGTCGAGGATGCGGATGACGGCATCTTCGCCGTGAATGGTCGGTATGATCGAGACGCGGAAATCAATGGTGCGCCCGCGCACGCGCACGCGGAACCGGCCATCTTGCGGGATGCGCCGCTCAGCGATGTCCAGTTCCGACATCACCTTGATGCGCGAGATGATCGTCTGATGATGCTGAATGTCAATGGGCGGTCCCGCCGGGTAGAGCACACCGTCAATGCGGTATTTGATCACGACCTCCGAAGCATGCGTCTCAATGTGAATATCGCTGGCGCGCCGCTCCAGGGCCGTCAGGATGACCGAATCCACAAGCTTCACAATCGGGCTCATCTCCCGATCGCCCATCAGGCGATCCAGGTCCAGGTCCTCCTCCCCCTGCTCGGTCTCCTTCACGAGCGCCACGCGCAGATGCTCGGTCGTCTCATCCAGGACGCGCTGCGAGGCATCGCCGCGCGTGAGCACAGATTCGATCGCCGAGGGGGTCGCCACCACCCAGCGCACCTTCTCCCTCAACCGCGCGCGAATCTCATCCAGACGTTCCAGATCCGTGGGATCGGCGACGGCCACAAGCAGCACGTCCCCCTCCCGTCGAACGGGGACGAAGCGATATTGCACCATCAGCTCGACCGGGAGAAGTCGCAGCAATTCCTGATCCAGGCGCACGCGCGTGAGATCGAGAAACGGCAGCCGATACCGTTCGGCCAAGCGGCGCGCGCGTTGCTCTTCGACCAACGGATCCGCGACCGTCGCGGCGGCCGCCCCGTTCTTCGCGCTCAAGGCCTCAAAATAGGCGTTCGTGTTCTCGCCCATAGGTCTCCTCCTCTCCTCATCTCGCCCCCAAGGTCGAGATGAAGGTGAAGAGCGGCAGATACATGGACAGCAGGACGAAGGTCACCAATCCGGCCATCAGCACGAGCATGATGGGCTGGATGAGCGTCGTCACCTGATTGAGCTTCACCTCCAGCTCGGCATCATAGAAATTGGCCAGCTCGTCGAGCATCTCCTTGAGGCTTCCGGCCCGTTCGCCGACGCGCACGATGTCAATGGCCAGGGGGGGGAGCCACCCCGCTTCCGCCAAGCTGTCGGCGACGGCTTGCCCTTCTTGAAGGCGGCGCAGGACGACGCCCGACGTGCGCGCGAGCACGCGATTGGTGAGCGTCTCACTCGCCACGCGGAAGGATTCGACCAAGGTGATCCCCCCTCGCAAGAGCGTCGCCAGGCTGCGCGCCAGTTGCGCCACGGCCAGATCGCGCACGATGGGTCCGACGATCGGCAGCTTCAAGATCAGGGCATCCAGCGCCGCGCGCCCACCCTCGGTCCGCCGCCAGAGCATCAGCCCGACGATCAGAGCGAGGAGAGCCGGAAGGCCCCACACGAGGTTCTCCCTCACGCCCTGCCCGACGGCCAGGACGATCTGGGTGATGACGGGCAGCTCCCCGCCGAAATCTTCGTAGACGAGGCGAAAGCGCGGGATCACGAAGCCGGTCATCACGGCGACCAACCCGATCAAAGAGCACAACAGGAAGATCGGATAGGTCGTCGCCGCGCGCACCCGTCGCTTGAGCGCCACCATCTGCTTCGTATAAGCGACATACCGCAGGAGCATCTCATCGAGATTCCCCGAGCGCTCCCCGGCCAGCACGGCGGCGATGTACAAACGGGGGAAGACGTCGCCCCGCGAGGCGAACGCCTGCGACAGCAAGGCCCCCTCGCGAATGCGCTCCTCGACATCGCGCAGCGCGCTCCGCAGCACGGGATGGCTCTGCCGCCGCGCCAGCATGCTGATGGCCTGCAGAACGGGCAATCCGGCCCGAACCAGCGCCGCGAGCTGCTGGTTGAAGTGGAGGAAATCCTCCAGCTTCACCCGACCGAGCGAGAACCGCCACGTCCACGTCGAACGCCCTCGCTGCGCGAGGGTGAAGACGCGGTACCCCTCGCGCTCCAGTCGCTGCCGCGCTTCCTCTGGGCTCACGGCTTCGACCTTGCGCAGGACGATCTCTCCCGAGGGCGTGCCGACGCGAAAGACATATTCCGCCATAGTGCGCTCACCGCCGAATCGTTCCGGGCTGAGCCGGGGGCCCTTGCTGCGGCACCACGCGGCGCGGCCCGACGATCCCCCCCTGGAGCATGCGCGCCAAGGGATCGCTCGGGAACATCACTGGGTTCAAGACCGCGCGAACGCGCGCCTCCCCAACGGCCACCGGCAAGACCGGGATGAAGACGAAGGGCCAGTCGCTATAGCGATCCAAACCGTAATAGACCCGCACGGTCTTCTTCTCGCTCCGGCTCACCACGCCGAGGATCACCCCCACTCCCCCTTCCCCTTGACTGAGAGCGTCCGAGGGAGACGCGGGCATAATCCCAACCTCTCCCGCTCCTGAACGAGGGACGTTCCCTCCGGGCGTCCCAGGCGAACCGGGACGCGTCGGCCGCGGACGCTGTCGCCCGGGCAGCGTGAGCCTCGTTCCCGGCTGGAGGAATTGCAGGAGCATGGGATTGGCCGGCTGCCCGATGCTCTCCAAATATGCTTCGACGAAGCGCCGCAGCACAGGGTCGCCCGGCCGCACGACCTTCCACTCTTCATTGGTCATCGGATCAATGAGCGCCGAGGGACGCAGGAAGCGCACCCGGCGCATCCCTCGCGGCGTTTGAACGACGAATCCGCGCACCAGCTCTTCCAACGAGGAGGGGTACCGACCGGTCGTCTGAAAATACCGCGCGATGGCGTCCACGATCTGCTGGCCGCGAAAGAGCATCTCCTCCTCGCGCTCGCGCTGCATCTGCCGCGCCAGATGCGGCACATACCCGGCGATGAGAATCGCCATCACGGTCATCGCCGCAATGAGCGCCAGCAGCGCATATCCGCGAGCCGAAGCGCGCGATCTCATTCGTTCCTGCTCGAGGCGGTATGAGCGAGCCATCGCCTCACCAGTTCCGATTCGGTCGGCCTCTCAACTGCTGAAGCTGTTGCTGAAGGCGTTGCCGGATCTGCTGTGGCGTCAACGGTTGTCCTTGCGGCCCCTGAAGCGGTTGAGGCTGTTGCTTCGGCAACAACTCCGGCGATTCCTCAGGCGGCGCTTGCTCGGGTAGCGCCTCTTCCTCTTCAGCGTTCATCTCCTCCATCTGCTGCCGCAGGCGCTCCTGGATGAGCCGCCGACGATCAAAAGGCGTCATCACCGTCGGAGAGGGCGCGGGAGTCGCAGCCGCCGTCTGCACCGTCTCCATCTCCACACGATGCGTGACGCCCAAGAACACGTCCTGAATCATCACGTGCGTGTCCGAAGCCGTGAGGACGCGCCAGCGATTCCCCTTTCGCGGATCCACGAGCTGACCCACGCGAACGGCATATCGGTCCTCACCGTTGGCGAGGAACACGAGGTCATCAATGCGCCCCACGTATTTGTACTCGGGGGCCGGAGGCTCCAGAACAGAGAGCGTCAGGGGAGCGGAGAAATCCCCTCGATCATTGCGCACGAGGATCGTCAGTTTCCCCGGCGCGCTGAACCATTGGCGACCAACGGTCGCTTTCAACTCCGTGGGACTGACGCGTTCGGTCGGTTGCTCCCGCCCGTTGACGAAGATGCGCGCATCTTCGGGAAAGCGATCCCCACGCACGTGCAAGACGACGTCCCCTGTGCGCGCATACACGGATTCGGGCGAGAGCGAAGTCACGCGGATCGTGGGCGGCGGTCCCTCGGGTTCCTTGGGGGCGACCGGGGCCGGAGGGACGTAATAGACGAAGATGTTGCGACCGACCTCCGCCGGAGCGCTCCGCGCTTGCTCCAGGGCGAAGAGTGGCAACGGTCGAAAGCCCTCTTCGGTTGATACGACCCCGCCTGACGGAGGCGCTGAGGAACGCGCCGCGCGATGCCCTCCGGTCGGCACCGCCGATCCCGCACGACTGGAAGTCGTCCGTCCCAGATCGGAGTCAGATGTTCGAAGCCAGAAGATGAGCAGGACGGCGAGCACCGCGCTCAAGATCGCGAGTCGCTTCTTGTCCGCGTGTCTCGTCATGAGGTTTCCCCTCCTGACCGCCGGAAGTAGGCGGAGACGGTGATCTCCAAGGAGATGGCCCCTCCGGACGCCGCCGCCGGACGCGGCCCGCCTCGTTCCTCCACGCTCTTGAGCGCGAGCGATTCCACGATGAGCAAGAGCGAACTGCGCTCGAGGGCCGCCAGGAAGCGCCGCACATTCGCATATTCGCCGCTCACGGTGAAGGAGAGGCGCAATCCCGGATAAAAGCTCCGTCCACCGGATCGCGCGAGGCCACCCGCCCCCGCCCGGACCTCGGCCTCCTCCATCGGATTGAACATGATATCGGAGGAGAGCAGCAAGCCGCTTTCGCGCGCGATGCGATTCACCTCAGTGAGCACACGCGCGAGGCCGACGTCCGAATCCGAGAGATAAGCCTGCTCAAATCGCCGGAGGCTCTGGCGGACGGCTTCCGGCGTCGGGGCCTCCGCGCGGGCGTTGGCCCGCACAGTCGCTACGCGCTGTCGGAGCAGGGCGATCGTCTCTTGATGCTCCCGAAACTGTTGCTCCAGCACCTCCACGGCCCGCCGATGGCGCTCGACGTTCCAGAAGAGAGCGCCCACCGCCGCCAAGGCGGCCAGAGCCCCGAGCGCGAGGAACAGCCGAACGACGTCCTTTCGCTTCGCCCGCCACAGGCCCCCATTTCGGAGCACGAAGACCGGAGCACTCATGGCCTACGCTCCAGAGCCCCGAGGTTCAGGGAAGTACGTCACCTCCAGTTCGTACTCGACCTCCTCGGTGCCCTCTAAGAAGCTCTGCTTCCTCGGTCGAAAGTCCCGAAAGCGTCCGGAGGCGCGCAGCCGCTCCATCACCTGAAGCACATCCTCGAATCTTCGACCGATCAGCGTGAGAGAGAGGCGAACCGGGGCGCGCCCGGGATTCAACACATCCGCGGCCATGGACTCCTCCGGAGCGACGCGAATCGTCGTCACGCGAGCGTCAGCGACGAGGCTGCGCTCGATGTCTTGCAACAGGCGCGACCAGGGGAAGAGGCGCCGTTCGATCAAATGGGCAGCGGCGCGCAACGCCTCGCGTTCCAGCGGCGAGAGCTGCTCGGGCGCGACCGGCGGAGGGATCTGCTGCCGAAGGTGTCGGATCTCCCCCTCCTGCTGTCGCACGCGCTCGCTCAGAGCCGCTGCCTGTCGGATGAAACTCTGCGCTCGGGCCGCGAGCATCACGCTCACCCCCAGGCAGACGCCGATCAGCAAGCCGAAGCCCGCGATCCAGGCGCGGCGATTGTGGAAGGGCTCACTGGCCAAGTTCAACCACACGCGCATAATCGCCTTGTATGATACCACTTCCGCCACGTTCACCGTAAGCAGGGACGCCTCCGCCCGCAGAGAGTTCCAAAATTTCGCCAAGATCGGCCCCCCTCTGGGCGACCCGCAGGCTGAGCAGAGGGGCGTCAGAGGATCACCGCGGCATCTCGGCCCCCTCCGGGACGATCCACAGCTCCAGGCGGCGATTCATGCGCCGCTCCCCGCTCGGATGCGGTCGCGCAGGGCCGATAACCCGGATGATGATGCGCGCGGGATCAATGCGTCGGCGCGTGACCAGATACGCGCGCGCGTTCTCCGCCCGACGTCGAGCCACGTCCCGCACCTCGCTCCGATCCGAGTAGGCCAGGATCACCAGACGCGCTCGCGGGTCACGCAGCAGACGATCGGCCACATCGTCCAAGGCCGCCTTATGCTCGTTGGTGATGCGCGCGGCGTTCTGCGGGAAGAAGAGCTCGCCCGCGCGAATCGGCGTCGGACGCGGCAGTGCTTGCACGAGGATCGTGCGCGAATCCGAGTCCACCCCGCCACGCCCATCTTCCACACGGAGGGAGATCGTGACGGAAGCCGGCGGCGCGCCCGGACCTGCCGTGAAGCCCGTCGTGTTGAGTCGCACCTCGGGACCGGTCCCTTCGATCGTGCCGAGCGAAGAAGACCAGATGTAGGTCAAGGGATCGCCGTCCGGATCGGTGGCGCGGGCGCGAATCGCCAGCAGATCGCCATCGGTGAATTGCCCGGCGACTTGCGGCGTCCCCACCACACTGATCTCAATCGCCTCGATGCGCGGCGGACGATTCGGCGGTGGCGGGGGCGGTGGCGGAGGCGCAGGCGCCAGCACCACGATCGTCTTGCTGGCCGTATCCGATCCCCCTCGACCATCATCCACCGTGACGGTCACCGTCACGCGAACGGGGGGCGCGCCGACGTTGGGATTGATCCCTCGGGTGTCGAGCGTGACGCTCGGGCCTGTCCCCGCAATCCGCCCCGCCGTCGTCTCCCACGTGTAGATGAGGAAATCCCCATCGGGGTCGTACGCGCGAGCCGTGAAATGCACCGGCTCGCCATCGGTCACCTGTTCCTTATCCGCTTCCAGCGCCGTGATGACCGGAGGCCGATTCGGCGGAGGCGGCGTCGGACGCGCCCGACGACGTCCCAGACTCAGCGTGAGGACGAAGCCGTTCGCATCATTCTTGTTCACGGTGACCAGGATCGGATCCTCGGAGAAGAAGGCGCGCCGGTCCGCGTTCGTCAAGAACAGGCGCCAGCCCCCACCCAGTTGAACCCGCCCCCCGCGCAACAGGAACCGCGCGCCGAGCACCAGGTCCATCGGGTTCACCGGATTGAGGTTTGGCGTCCCCCCGCCGACGAAGACCTTCGAGTTCACCTCGGCCGTGTAGATCACCGACCGATGCACGCCCAGTTCGATCCCGGCATTGAGCCACAGCTCATCCCGACGATCGAGGATCTGCACGCCCGCGCGATGAACGCCTCCGGTGGCGATGTATCCGATGTTCTGATGGAGCCGCAGTCGCCCCTCCCACAAATTCTCGCTGACGATCAACACCGGTCCGCCATCCACAGCTCCTGCGCCGCGCCCGTGCGCGAGCGCCGAGAAATGGCGCGCCGAAGGCAATCGCAACAAGGCCGCCACGCCCCACGCGACACGACGATCCGAATCCGAGAGCGCGATCTTCATCCCCAGGGTGAAGTTCCCCAGTCCGTTCGAAGACATTCGCGGACCGCCCTCGTCGGCGAAGGGGAAGAAGGGGAAGTCGTTGTAGTAACTTGGCCGATCAAACGGTCCAAATCCGGGAAACCGAAACGCCAGGGCACCAAGCGCCGGTAAGATCCCCCCGCCCGGCGCGCTCGTTCCGGGGAAGAAGGCCGTCCCGTCCTTCCCCCCTTGGGGCGGACCGAAAGCCCGAACGGGATCTGCCCCCGGTCCTCCGAAGCGCAAGCGTCCGAGATTGAAACCGCTCCCACTCAAGAGAAATGGCTGGCGCGTCGTCACCTGCTGGAAGAAATCAATGTTGCCGAAGACCTCGATCCGATCCGTCAGCCCCAAGGTGAAGTTCACGGGGATTTGGTTGACGTCTATATCTCCCGGGTCCCGATCGAAATTATTCCAGAAGACGCCCCAGGTCCATTCCCCCCGGCGAAGCGTACGCGCGCTGAATGTCCCGAAAAGTCCTGTGCTCGACCCTCCCATGACCGTCGAGGTCACCGATGAGGGTGAGCCGACTTGCTGTCCCCTGATCACACACACACCACCCCACAGCAGGACGACCACGAGTATCACCGAGCCTCGTCTCACGGCACCCTCCTCTCATCTCAGCTTTGAGAGAAAGCGCAGAGGTCGCACAGCGCTCACCACGCCCACTCGATGAGCGAGATCGTAAAAGAGCATGAGGCCGGATAGACCCTCCTCATCCAGGTCGTACGTGACCGACTCCTCCAGATACTGCCGAAGGAATTCCGGCGGCAACCGCAGCACCTCAGCATAATGCGCGACGATTCGATCTCGGAATCGAAGCCCCTCCACCTTCGCCTGGTGAAAGTCCACGCGCTGCCCTTGCTCCTGACGATCCTCCCGGACCGCCCAGAAAGCGAAGACCAAGGGTTTCCCCGTATATTCCCGCCACAGCCGCGCGTAATCGTAGATCCGAAGGTCTCGACGATGATAGCGCACCAGAAGCGCCGGATCGCCGATCAGAAGCGCCGCATCAGCGATCGAGAGCATGGCGTCCACATCCGGCGGCCAGGGGACATACTGCACGCGACGCCTCATGAAATGCTCGAAGAAGATGCGCGTCAGCGCCGCCCCCGTTCGCGAGGAGATGTCCAGCGCAACTCGGCGCACCCGCTCGATCGGCTCCCGCGATGCGAGGAAGACGCTTTGCACCTCATATCGGGAGACGACGGCGACTTCAGGGACGATCACCGCATCCGCAATCCGCTGATATTCGATGACGGGAATCAGCGCCGCATCCACGTGTCCATCCCGCAAGAGTTCCGCGCATGTCGAAGGCGCCGCATGGGGGAGAAAAAGAACGGCTTCACGAAGGGAGCCGTGAAGGAAGCTATAGCACAACGGCGCTGAATTCAAATACGTTGAGGCCGCGATCACCGGCCGCTCGATCCGCTCCGCCATTCCACCTGTTCCGTCTCGCTCTCAAATCCCAACCACATGCTCGGTATACTACGGGAATGGTTCCGGTTTGGCAAGCGCGGCCTGAAGGAGCTTCCCGAGCCTCTGCGGCGAAGGGCTCCGCAGGACGAGCGAAGGTCTCAGGCATCCCTCTCCTCTTCCCCCAGGAACCACACGCCCCCCTGTTCATCGCGTCTCAACATGAGGACGCGCCCTCCGGCGCGAATGCGAAACCGCCGCCAGATCCGCTCGCCGTCCCACTCCACCGCCTCTTCCAGGATCTCCTCCACCAGCATCCACTGTCCCTCGCACTCCAGCGCCGTGGGGCGTTGCTCCCCCCGATACCCCGAATAGGTTCGAACGCGAACGGGTGCGCGCGACATCCTTCCCTTCTCTCGCCGGACGACAACCGGTATGCGCCGAACTACCTGAGAAAGATGACTTCGACGAACCAGGAGAGGAGCAGCAGGACGAAATATGCCGCCAGGGGCGTCAGATCGAACAGGCCGATCGGCGGCACCAGGCGCCGCAGCGGCCCCGTGATCCGCTCAAATCCCCACCAGATGAAGCGCACGAGCCGACCGCGATAGAGGCCCATCCAGGAGAAGACGACGCCGAAGACGACGCAGATCATGGCCACCGAGAGCAGGAGCAAGAGCACATGGCCGATGAGGTACCGCGCGCCCAGACCGAGATCGCCGTCCGCGAAGAATCGCGCCGCCAATCCAAATCCGACCACCGCACGATACGCGTCGCCGAGGAAATGCAAGCCGAACGCCAGGATGAGGATCGCCAGGATGATGAAGAGGACAGGGGCCAGATCGTACCGTGAGGAGAAGGCCAGTGGATTGCGTCGCAAGGGCAGGAGCAACGGCTCGCTCCATCGCCGGATCAGATAGGGGAACCATCCGAAGGGATTGAGGCGAAGGCCATCCACCACCATGCGCGCGATGACCAAACCGAGGGCGAGGACGAAAGCCCCCCAGAGCAATCCCCGAAGCGCTTCGAAAACGAGGCTCACGACGCTCATGGCTGACGCTCCCCGAAGATCGCGCGTCCGATGCGGACCAGGGTCGCCCCCTCCTCGATCGCGACCTCGAAATCATGGCTCATACCCATCGAAAGCTCACCGAGTGGCGGCTCGAACAGCTCGCGCGCGTTCAGTTCCCGCAGGCACTCGGCCAACCGACGAAAATATGGGCGAACGCGCTCAGGATCTTCGAAATAGGGCGGAATGGCCATGAGCCCCCGAACCTGCAGATGGCGCAAGGATCGGCAGGCCTGTGCCACTTCGATCAGGTGTTCCACCGGAATGCCGAACTTCGTCGGCTCTCCCGCCAGATCCACCTGCAACAGGACGGGGATCGGACGCCCCCGTTCGCCCGCCAGACGATCAAGTCGCTCGGCGAGTCGAACACTGTCCACCGAATGGATCATCTGGAAGAGTCCGACAGCCTTGCGCGCCTTATTCGACTGCAGATGCCCGACCAGATGCCAGGTGACGGGCTCGGCGATCTCGGCGATCTTCGACTCCGCCTCCTGAACGCGATTCTCGCCAAAATGGGCGAGCCCGGCCGCGATCGCCGCGCGAATGCGCGCGACCTCCACCCCTTTGGTCACCGCCACGAGCGTGATCTCTTCAGGTGAGCGACCGGCGCGCTCGGCCGCACGGCGCATTCGCTCGCGCACCTGCGCGATGCGCTCGGCAATATCCTCGGACATCGCCTCGGAATATATCAAAGGCGCGACGATCGGAGCAAGGACATCCCCCTCAGGCGGCGTCCGCACCGGGCCCCTATTCCCGTTTGAGGGAAGCCAGGAAGGCGTCAATACCCGCTTGCGCGACCAACCGATCCTGCTCCGGCGTCCCCGAACTGCAGCCGACGCCGCCGACGATGTGCCCGTCCACGAAGATCGGCAGGCCGCCGCCGAAGATCATGAAGCGCCCCTGATTGCTGACGTGAATGCCGAAGGCCGGTCCCCCTGGCTGCGCGATCTCCGCGTACTCGTGCGTCGCCTTGCGCGCTCCCGCCGCCGTGAAGGCCTTGTTGATGGCGATGTCAATGCTCGTGATCTTCGCCCCATCCATGCGGTGAAAGGCCAGCAGGTTCCCCCCATCGTCCACGACGGCGATGTCCATGGGGACGCCGATCTCCTGCGCCTTGCGCTCGGCGCCCTCCAGAATGATCTTGGCATCCTGCAACGTCAACTTCGGAACGGTGATCATCCCCGCTTCCCTCCTCTGTCGCGGAGTTCAGTTTCATCCGCTCAAGCGATCCGCACCCGCAGCACGCCGGATCGCGGATCGCACTGCTCGCATCTCACCCGCAGACGCGCTCCCGGCATAAGCTCCGCGCTCGTGCGCAGGGACGCCCGCAGAAACCACTCTCCCAGCTCGACCTCATACCCCTCGCGGACGCGACGGATGACGATGGCCTCCAGCTCCGTCTCCTCCGGGAGCTGCCGAATGTATTCCAGAAGCCAATACCGATGCGCCCGCTGCTCCACAGCGCGCATCTCGCGTTCGACAGTCTCGGCCGTCGCCAGGACGTCGAGCAGCTCCTCCCGCTCATACGGATAGGGCTCGCCGACCAGAGCCGCCCGAACCTGCCGCTGCACGACCAGATCGGCGAACCGCCGAATAGGTGAGGTCAGCTGCGTGTAAGCGCTCAGGCCAAGCCCGGCATGCGGCTGAGGAGAGAGCGAGAGCCGCGAGCGTTGGAGCCCGCGCACGGCCTGCTCCACCCGAAGGGGATCGTACTCCTGGCGCAGGCGCGCGCGCAGCTCGTCGTCCGGCGGATGAGCGGGCGGGTCTTGCGCGCGAAAGATGATCGGAATCCCTCGCCGCGCCGCTTGCTCAGCCGCCACATGATTCATCAGGACCATCAGCTCGCTCACCAGAAATCGGGCGGGCGCCCCCGGATCGAGCCGCTTGACGGAGATGCGCCCTTCGCGCACGCGCACCTTCACTTCGGGCCGCCGCAACCAGATGGCGCCGCGCTGGAATCGCTCCTCGGCCCATCGGCGCGCCCAGCACAGGAGCCGCCGCAAGCGCTCCCCCACCTCTCCCGCATCCTCGGCGATCAACCGATCCGCCTCATCGTAGCTGAGCCGCCGCACGACGCGGATCATACCCGGGACAAGCGTCGCCTCCCTCACGGTCCCCGCCTCGTCAACGTCGAGCACGAGGCTGAGCGTCGGCCGCACCTCCCCCTGTCGCAGGCTCGCCAAATCGCACGCGAGCCGCTCGGGGAACATCAGCACGCGCTGCGTCGGCAAGTAAGCCGTCACGCCGCGCCGGAAAGCTTCTTCATCGAGCACATCGCCCTTACGCACATAGTGCGCCACATCAGCGATGTGAATCCCCACGCGCCATCCATCGGCTCCCGGCTCCAGGCTGAGAGCGTCATCAATCTCCTCGGTCTCCTCATCATCAATCGAGATGGTCCACGCTCCGATGAAATCCATGCGATCCGACGCTCCGGCGAAAGGGACCAACCGCTCGGCCGCCTCCAGGGCCCGCGCGCGAAAGGACGTCTCCAGACCGGCGAGGATGAGGAAGGGATCGGCCGTCGCGTCCACGCGCCCCGTCTTCACCAACACCTCGTAGGCGATGTCGCGCGCCGTTCGCTCCTGATCCACCTCCGCGAGCCATCGGGCGACGTCGTTCATCTGCCGGCGCAAGAGGAATCCCTCTACGCGCTCCAGGAGGCCCGCCCACTGTTCGGGGACCGCCACCAGGTCCTCAGAGGCGAGCACGGCGCGAAGCCACGCGATCGCGCGCTCTTTCTCCTCGGCGCGCTGGCGCTGCTGCGCCTCCTGATGGCGAAGCTGCTTGACCTGCTCCACAGGGCGAGGCACGAAGCGCACGCCCCGTCGTCGGAAGTAGAAGCGGTCGTCCAACAGCGCGCGCATCATCGCCGCCTGCTCGATCCCCGAAGCCGCGCCGAAATACTGCTCGGCCAACTCCGGCAGCGCATACTCCCGCTCCTGCTCCCGCACCCCTTCCCACAACAGCTCCAGATCAATCTCCCGGCATCGCGCTTCGATCTGCGCCCGCAGCGCCTCGACCAGATGCGGGAACTCCGCCGGCTGCGCGGGCCTCAGAGCATGCACCACATAGATCCGCGTCACCGGAACGGCCTCCTCTCGCCCGCGTTCATCCAAAAGGCGCACGCGCGCTCTCCCCGCCTTGAGGACGAGCCCCAACCGGGGCGTCCCTTCCTCGAGGAATTCCACGATGCGCCCCTCGTACTCTTCGATCCGGCGGACGTCCATCATTCACGCGCCCTCCAGGGCGAGCTCTCGCAGCGTCCGCAACGTTCCCGCCACCAGCCGCGCGAACAGTTCGACCAGCGGTTGCGTCATCATGCGCAACCCGGAGAGCAACGCTTCGTAGTACGCCGCCGCAGCTTCGGCCGGGATGATGATGGGCGGCAACCCCGCGCGCAGCGTGTAGAGACTGGACGCCAATCGCACCACGCGTTGATACGCGCGCTCAAACGGCTGCAGGTCCGTGAGCCGGACGTGCACCAGGGCCGCCTGCTCGATGGGGTTCAATTCGGCGAAGCTCTCCGCCGTGAACCACTCCAAGGTCACGCGCAGCAGATGCGGCAGCTCTTCGGGCGAGCACGGATCGTGCTCCGGATATAAAGGGTTCGCACGACGTTGGCGCAGCAGCTCCATCCCGCCTTGGGCGCGCCCCGCGCTCAGGCGCATGAGCTCCATGAGCACGTCCAGCGTCAGCTCGACCGATTCCCCCCCGTCCACCTTTTCGGCAACATAAGCGTTCAAGCGGCGCACGGCGGCGGCGAAGGCCACGGCCAGATGCTCCTCCGGCGTCTCGGCCTCCCCTCCTTCAAGCACCAGATGCCGAAGGCGCTCGCGCTCCACCCGATAGCCATCCAAGCGCATCTCCTGCGCCACCTGTTCCAGAAGCAGCCATCCGGCCAACTCGGCGAGCCGTTCCGAAGGCAGCGGCCCGAGCGCCTCATAGGCCGCGCGCGCCTCCTCCACCGCTTGAGCCCAGGCCGGAATCCGATGTTGTGGGAGGCGAAACATCAAAGCCGCAATCCTTTCAAATAGGCCCGAAACGCTTCCCCAATGTCCTCCCGCTTGAGCGCCAGCTCCACGGTAGCGATCAAAAATCCCAGCTTATCCCCGGCATCGTAGCGCCGACCCTCGAACTCATAGCCGTAAATCGGTCGCCGTCGCAGCAGAGCGCGCAGCGCATCGGTGAGCTGAATCTCCCCCCCCGCGCCCGGAGGCGTGATCTCCAGCTCCTCGAAGATGTCGGGCGTCAGAATATAGCGCCCCACGATCGCCAGATTCGACGGCGCCTCTTCCGGTCGAGGCTTCTCGACCATGTCCAGCAGCCGATAGACGCGCGGCTCAACCATCTCTCCGCGCACGACGCCGAAGCGCGAGATCTCCGGCCCCTCGATCCGCATCAGCGCGATCACCGGGGCGCGATACCGCTCGAAGACCGCCATCAGTTGCTTCACGCACGGCGTCGGCGCATCAATCACATCATCGCCCAGCAGCACCGCGAACGGCTCATCATCGACCAGATCGCGCGCGACGAGAATGGCATGGCCCAGCCCCAAGGCCTTCTTCTGCCGCACGTAGGCGAAGCGCGTCATCTCCGCGATCCGGCGAATCTCCTCCGCCTGATCGTGCTTCCCCCGCTCCTCGAGCGCCTGCTCCAGCTCGAACGCGATGTCGAAGTGATCCTCGATGGCATTTTTGCCGCGCCCGGTCACGATGATCATCTGCTCGATCCCGCTTCGGATGGCCTCCTCGACGGCATATTGAATGAGCGGTTTATCCACAAGTGGGAGCATCTCCTTGGGCTGCGCCTTGGTCGCCGGCAGAAAGCGCGTCCCCAAGCCGGCTGCCGGAAAGACCGCCTTCCGAATCCTCCTCGCCTTCTTCTCTGACATCCCCCCCCCTCCCTCTCGACGTGCGCGGTCACCTCGTGATCCTCCCGGGCGAAACGCGACGACCACCACCCCACGCGTTTGCCGCCGTCTGCGAGCTGTGATAATTTGTAACACGTCGCGAGAGAAGGCGCAATGCTCGACATCCGCTTCGTTCGGGAGAATCTGGAGCTGGTGAGGGAGAGGCTCGCGCGACGCGGGCTGACGGTCGCGCTGGATGACTTCGAGCGCCTGGATGCCGAACGGCGCGAGAAGATCGCCCGCGCCGACGCGTTGCGCGCCGAGCGCAATCGCACGAGCGAGGAGATCGGCCGCCTGCTGCGCAGCGGACAGCGGGAGCAGGCTGAGGCGCTGCGGCTCCGCATGCGCGACGTCGGTGAGGAGATCAAACGCCTGGATGCGGAGATCGCGCGACTGGATGCGGAGCTGCAGGCGCTGCTGCTGCGCCTGCCGAATCTGCCGCACGACTCGGTCCCCATCGGCCCGGACGAGACAGCCAACGTCGAAGTCCGTCGCTGGGGAGAGCCGCGCGCCTTCGATTTCGAGCCGAAGGATCATGTGGAGCTGGCCACACGACTGGGCATCCTCGACCTGGAGCGCGCGGCCAAGATCACCGGAGCGCGCTTTGCGGTCCTGACCGATCTCGGCGCTCAACTGGAACGCGCGCTGATCAATTTCATGCTCGACGTCCACACGCGCGAGCATGGCTATCGAGAAGTCTGGCTTCCGTTCATGGTCAAAACCGAAGCGCTCATCGGCACCGGACAGCTCCCGAAATTCGCGGGTGACCTCTTCTGGGCGGTGGACCGCTCGCTCATCGAGCGCCTCCCGGAGGCGACCGACCCTCCCGCGGAGGATCTCCCCGCGCGCGTGCGCGAGCTGTTTGACAATGGGCTGTGGCTCGTGCCGACGGCCGAAGTCCCATTGGTGAATCTCTATCGAGATGAGATTCTGGAGGGCGAGGCCCTGCCCATCTCCCTGACCGCGTATACCCCCTGCTTCCGCAGCGAAGCCGGAAGCTACGGGCGCGACGTCCGCGGCCTCATTCGCCAACACCAATTCGACAAGGTCGAGCTGGTCAAGATCACCACGCCCGAATCCTCCTACGACGAGCTGGAGAAGCTCACGCGCGACGCCGAGCGCATCTTGCAGAAGCTGGAGCTGCCCTATCGCGTCGTCGCCCTCTCGACGGGCGATCTCGGCTTCGCCTCGGCCAAGACCTACGATATCGAGGTCTGGATCCCCAGCCAGCAGCGCTATCGCGAGATCTCTTCCTGCTCCAACTGCGAAGCCTTCCAGGCGCGACGGGCGAACATCCGCTTCCGGCGCCACCCGGGCGCCCGCCCCGAATTCGTCCACACCCTGAACGGCTCGGGCTTGGCCGTCGGACGGACATGGCTCGCCCTGCTGGAGAACTACCAGCAGAAGGATGGCTCGGTGCTCATTCCGCGCGTCCTTCAACCCTATCTGGATGGCGTGGAGGTCCTCGAGCCCCGCAACGCCTCCAGGTGACCGACGTCATCATGGGTGAGATCCTCGATCCGCAGACCTTGCGACGCGAGCGCGAGCGCCTGCGGCGCGAAGGCCGACGCGTCGTCTTCACCAATGGGTGCTTCGATCTCCTGCATCCCGGTCACGTTCGGTTCCTCCAGCAGGCGAAGGCTCTCGGTGACGTCCTCATCGTCGCGATCAACAGCGATGCCTCCGTCCGCGCTTTGAAAGGCCCCGACCGTCCGATCTTCCCCGAACACGAGCGCGCGGAGATGCTCGCCGCACTCGAAGCGGTGGATTACGTCACCATCTTCGACGATCTCACGCCGCGCGCGCTTATCGCCGATCTGCTCCCCGATGTCCTCGTCAAAGGCGGCGACTGGCCCCCGGAGGAGATCGTCGGGCGCGAAGAGGTCGAAGCGGCCGGTGGGCGCGTCCTCTCGCTCCCCTATCACGAGGGGTATTCCACGACGCGCGTGATCCAGCGCATTCGGGCTCTCCCCACGACGCCCACGTCGTCATGAGCTCCGGCCCCATGGTTCGCGACGAACTTCTGCGGCGACTTCACGCCGATCCCGCCCTGCGCGCCGTGCGCGAGGGGCTCGCGCGCGGGGAGCGGGTGCTCGCCATCTCCGGGGTGCACGCTTCCGGAGCGAAAGCCTTTCTGCTGGCCGCGCTCCACACGCTCCTTCGCGCTCAGGAGGAGACCGTCCACCCCCTCGTCTTCGTCAGCGCGGATGAGGACCTGGAAACCCTCGGCGAAGAGGTCCGCCTCTTTGCCTCCCTGATCGGCGACGCCTGTCCGACGCTCGTCCGGCTGCCGGCCTTCGATGTCTCGCCCTTCGACGGACTCTCGCCGCACCCGGCCCTGTTGCAGCGGCGAGCCCATGCGCTCACGACGCTCGCGCGAGGGGAAGCCGCGATCGCGCTCGTGGACGCCAAAGCTCTGCTTCTCCGCACACCGGCACCCGCGGACCTGCTCCGCCTCGATCTCCGACTCGCGCGGGGGGAGGAGATCGCCCCCGAAGCACTTGTCTCCACTCTTCGCACCGCGGGCTACGTGCGCGAGGACCCGGTGCGGGAACCGGGTCAGTTCAGTTGGCGGGGGGGCATTCTGGACGTGTACTCCCCCTCGGAGCCTGCTCCTGTGCGCATCGAGTTCTTCGGGGATGAAATCGTCTCGCTGCGCGCGTTCGATCCCGAATCGCAGCGCTCGACGGCCACACTGGACCGCACGCGCCTGGTCCCACTTCGAGAGTTCGTCGTCTCCCAGGAAGAGGTGAAACGCTGGAGCGAACGCCTGGAGCACGACTGGCCCGATCCCCAATTCGCGCACGATCGCAAGCGCGTGCGTATCGCCGCCCAAACCGGCGACCTGCCGCAAGGATGGGAGTTCCTCACCCCTCTGACTCGTCCCCTCACGGGCACGCTCTGTGATCTGCTCCCGATAGGCCTCTTCGTGATGGATGACGCGGCGCGGCTCTTCTCTTACATCGAGCAGTTCCGACAGGCCATGGAAACGCGCTATGAGCAGGCGCGCGAGGACGGACGCATCGTCCTCTCTCCCGACCACTACTTCCTCACGCCGACGGAGCTCGTGACGCGCATGGCCGAACGACCGCGCCTTGAGCTGTATCCGCTCGGACGACCATCCGAGTTCCTCTCAGAGGAAGCCCCCTCTCCACGCGAGATCGCCTGGCGAGCCCTGAGCCCCAAGAGCGTGCTCCCTCCGACGACCGAGTGGCCCGCCGTCCTCACGCCGACGCCGGGCGCGCTCACGTTCTTCGTCGCTTACTCCAAACCGCTCGCCGAGCATTTCCTCAAACTCCTCGCCGAACGCGAAGTCCCTGTGGATCTGTTCTCCCCTTCGACGAGCGATCCGTCCTCGGCGTTCCGCGAGGGCGCTCACCGCTGGCCCCTCACCATTCTCATCGGACGCCTCCGACACGGGTTTCACCTCCCCGCACTCGGGCTCCTCGTCTTGAGTCAGCAGGATGTGCTTCGAGACGAGCCCGAGATGCCAGCCGCGGCGTCGCGCCGAGAGCAGACGCCCGCCGCATTCCTCTCAGACTTCAAGGACCTCAAGCCGGGCGATTACGTTGTCCACGTG
This sequence comes from bacterium HR08, assembly GCA_002898775.1. Classification (GTDB taxonomy): domain Bacteria; phylum Acidobacteriota; class Blastocatellia; order HR10; family HR10; genus HR10. The sequence continues at coordinate 18,406 of BEHK01000013.1, forward strand.
GATCATGGGATCGGGCGCTTTGAAGGGTTGGTTCAACTGACGGCACCCGATGGCATCATGCAGGATTTCCTCCTCATTCGGTACGCCGATGAGGCGCGGCTCTACGTTCCCGTGGACCGAATCGATCTCGTTCAGAAGTACATCGGCGCCGACGGCCACCCCCCGCGCTTGGATCGGCTGGGCGGGACCAGCTGGCTGCGAACGAAGGCGCGCGCCGTGCGCGCCATGCGCGACCTGGCCGAGGAATTGCTCAAGCTCTACGCGGAACGAAAGCTCATCCCCGGCCACGCCTTCAGCCCCGACACCCCTTGGCAGGCCGAATTCGAGGCGGGCTTCGAGTACGAGCTGACACCCGATCAGGTGCGCGCGCTCGAGGAGATCAAACGCGATATGGAGCGTCCGGTCCCCATGGATCGGCTCCTGTGCGGGGACGTCGGCTTCGGGAAGACCGAAGTCGCCATGCGCGCCGCTTTCAAGGCCGTCATGGACGGCAAGCAGGTGGCCGTGCTCGCTCCGACGACCGTCCTGGTCGAACAGCATTATCGCACGTTCACGCGTCGCTTCGCCCCCTTCCCCATCACCGTCGCGCAGCTCTCCCGCTTCTGCTCCAGAGCCGAGATCGCGCGCACGCTGCGAGGTCTGGAGGAGGGCACGGTGGACATCGTCATCGGCACCCACCGCCTGCTCAGCCGCGACGTGCGCTTCCGCGATCTGGGCCTGGTCATCATTGATGAGGAGCAACGGTTCGGCGTCCGGCATAAAGAGCGGCTGAAGCAACTGCGCCGTCGCGTGGACGTGCTGACGCTCACGGCGACGCCCATTCCCCGCACGCTCTACATGGCCCTCACGGGATTGCGCGACCTCTCCGTCATCCAAACGCCGCCGCCGGATCGGCTGGCCGTACAAACCCTCATCGTCCCCTTCTCCCCCGCCCTCATCCGCCGCGCCATCGAACGCGAACTCGAGCGCGGGGGGCAGGTCTTCTTCGTGCACAACGAGATCGAGACGATCCACGAGATCGCGCATCTGCTCCGTCAGCTCGTCCCGCAGGCGCGCATCGGCATCGCGCACAGCCGCCTCTCCGAGCGCGAGCTGGAGCGCACGGTCCGGCGCTTCGTCCGCCACGAGCTGGATGTCCTCGTCACGACGACGATCATCGAAAACGGGCTCGACATCCCGAATGCGAACACCATCCTCATCAATCACGCCGAGCGCTTCGGCCTGGCCGATCTCTACCAGTTGCGCGGTCGAGTCGGTCGGTCCCATCGTCTCGCCTACGCCTATCTGCTCGCGCCGCCGGAATCCACGCTGAGCCCGATCGCGCGTCAGCGGCTCGCGGCCCTCAAGGAATTCTCCGACCTGGGCGCCGGATTCCGTTTGGCCGCGCTCGATCTGGAGCTGCGGGGCGCCGGGAACCTGCTCGGCCCCGAACAGTCCGGCCACATCAACGCTCTGGGCTTCGAGCTCTATTGTCAGCTCCTGGAGCGAACGATCCGCGAACTGCGAGGAGAGACGATCGAGGAGGAGATCGTCCCGCAGATCGCCCTTCGCCTCTCTCTCCGCATCCCGGAAGCCTATGTGCCCGAGATGAGCCAACGCTTGCACATCTACAAGCGCCTGGCTTCCGCGCGGACCGAGCAGAGGCTCGCCGAGCTGCGCGAGGAGCTGAAAGATCGCTACGGGCCACCACCCCCTGAGGTCGAGCGCCTCCTGCTTCTCGGTTCGATCCGCAACGCGGCCATCAATCTGCGCGTGCGCGCGATCGAGCGCGAACTGTCGCGCCTCACCATTCGCTTCGCGGATCCCGATCGCGTGACCCCGAAACAACGCCGCGCTTTCCTCACCGCTCATCCTTCGGCGGAATTCACCTCGGACGGCACGCTCCGCTATACCATCGTCGCGCAGGACGAGCATGAGTTGCTTCTTCGGCTGCGAGATGACTTGCTCCTCTTACAGGCTGGGGCGTAAAATTCCTCAGGCACCGGCGATATGCGAAGGGGACGAACACGTTGAACGGATGTGAGCGCATGCGGGGGATAGCGTGCCTTCTCGGAGCACTCCTCTGGCTCTGGGTCCCCCCTCTCGCCCGAAGCCAAGATGAGCCCGTCCTCGTGGATGAGATCGTCGCGCGCATCAACGGCGACATCATCACGCTCTCGGCCCTGCGCCGCGCTCAGGCCGAGCTGCGACAGCAACTGGCCGAGCAAGGTCTCACGGGAGCGCAGTTGGAGCGGGCTTATCAAGAAGCCTCCAAGACGTTGCTGCAGCAGTTGATTGATGACCAGCTCCTCGTGCAACGCGCCAACGAACTGGGCATCACCGTCGAGGCGCAGATCAACGAATTCCTCTTGAATTGGGGGCGACAGCAAGGCATCCCGCCCGCCGAAGTGGAGAAGCGTCTGGCGGAAGCGGGCTTGGACCCGGATCAGGTCCGACAAACCCTCCGCCTCCGCTTTCTGCGCGAGGCCGTGCTGGCGCGCGAGGTCTACAGTCGCATCTTCCAGAACATCTTCGACCGCGACGTCGAGCAGTACTATCAGCAGCATCTCGAAGAGTTCACCGAGCCGGAGACCGTTCACTTGAGCGAGATCTTCATCAGCACACAGGGGCGCTCGCGCGATCAAGCCCTCGCGATCGTCCGCGAGATTCAGGAGAAGTTGCGGGCTGGGGCCGACTTTGGCGCGCTCGCCGCGCAATATTCCGCGCGCCCTTCGGCGCGGAACAAAGGGGACATCGGCACGTTCATCCTCGGCCCGCGGCGCACTCTGGGGGATGCGCAGGCGAAGGCCATCGAAGCGTTGAAACCCGGTGAGGTTTCGCCCCCGATCGAGCTTCCCGATGGCTTCCAGCTCCTCAAGGTGCTCGACCGACAAGGGCCGCGCGTGCGCCCGCTCGATGCGGAGCTGAAGCGCCAGATTCAGATGCGCCTGGCGCAACAACGGGCTGAGGTCGCCGTCCGCGAGTACATTGAGACCCTGCGCCGGGATGCTTACATCTGGATCGCTCCCGCCTATCGCGAACAATACGCGGCGGCTGAGACTTCCCCAGCGGCCAATCCGAAGAAACCTCAATGACCCGAGATCACAATGTGCGCGTGGTCAGCAACGTGCGGGAGACGCTCGCCTACTGGCGCTTGCGCGTCCGTCTCTCGGAGCCGATCACGATTCGCCCCGGCCAATTCGTCATGATGCGTGTCCGCGATGCTTGGGAGCCCCTGTGGCGTCGCGCCCTGGTCATCTACCGCGCGGAACCTCATGCCGAGGGGATGGACCTGGAATTCCTCTACAAAGTCCTCGGGCGCGGGACCGCGCAACTCAGTCGCCAACGCCCAGGGGACGAGCTGCAGATGCTCGGCCCCTTGGGCAATGGCTTTCCCCTAGAAGCCGACGCCCAGGCCGACGCGATCCTCATCTCCGGGGGGATCGGCCTCCCGGCGCTCTACCTTCTGGCCGAAGCCCTCGTGCGCCAGCGACGGCGAGTCCAACTCTTTCATGGTGAGCCCACGAGCGAGTCGGGTGCGCCCTTCTCTGCCCTTGAGGATTTCGCGCGTGTGCTCGGACGCGAGGCGATCACCCTGGCGACCGAGGACGGCTCTCTGGGATTCCGGGGCCTGGTGACCGAAGCGCTCGAAGCTTACCTGGAACACCACCGCCCTCGCCGCGCGTCCCTCTACGCCTGTGGCCCCACGCCGATGCTTCGACGGGTGGCCGAGATCGCCGTGCGCCAGGGATGGCCGGCCTACGTCTCGCTGGAAGCTCGCATGGCCTGCGGATTCGGCGTCTGCTTGGGATGCGCCGTCAAGACGCGGAATGCCGCGGATCGCCTCCCCCACTATCGCCGCGTCTGCGTCGAAGGCCCTATCTTCCGCGCGGAGGAGGTCTTCTGGGATGAGGTGTGATCTCTCCGTAGAAATCGCTGGCCTGCACTTCAAGAACCCAATCCTCACGGCCAGCGGTACCTTCGGCTATGGCCTGGAATTCGCCGAATGGTTCGATCTCGGCCGCCTCGGAGGCATCTGCACAAAAGGGCTCTCCTTGGAACCGCTCGAAGGGAATCCGCCGCCCCGAATCGTCGAGACGCACGGCGGCATGCTCAACGCGATCGGCTTGCAGAATATCGGAGTCCGCGCCTTCATCGCCGAGAAGCTGCCCCGCCTGCGCCAATTCCAGACGCTGATCATCGCGAATGTCTTCGGCTCTTCCTTCGAAGAGTATCTGGACGTGATCCGCCTCCTCAATGACGCCGAAGGCATCGCCGCGTACGAGCTGAACATCTCGTGCCCGAACGTGAAAGCCGGCGGCATGGAGTTCGGCAACGATCCCGACGAAGCGGCTCGCTTGACCGAAGCCTGCAAACGCATCGCCCGCCGTCCCCTCATCGTGAAGCTCTCGCCCAACGCCGGCGACATCGTGCGCGTGGCTCGCGCCGTGGAGTCCGCAGGCGCTGATGCCGTCTCCGCCATCAACACAATCCTCGGCCTCTCGGTGGACATCCACACGCGCCGCCCCCGATTGGCGACGGGAATGGGCGGCCTCTCCGGCCCCGCCATCAAACCGATCGCCCTACGTATGGTCTATCAGATCGCCCGCGCCATCCGCATCCCCGTCATCGGCATCGGCGGGATCGCGACCGTCGAAGACGCCCTGGAATTCCTCATCGCCGGAGCCACGGCCGTGCAAATCGGAACGGCCAATTACTACGATCCACTCGTCTCGATCAAGATCGTGGAAGATTTAGAGAGCTTCTGCCAACGACATGGAATCACCGCCATCCGCTCGCTCATTGGCTCGCTCCAAATGCCACCTTCTTGACACGCTCGGAAACGAGCGCATAAAATTCCCTCTTGCTCTCGGCTCCGCATGCGTGCTGTGGATGGAAATGATGGAGGACGCAACGCGGTCACAGCTCGATGAGCCATTGCCCGCATCGCCTGAGGCGGAGACTCCGGTCCCGACAGTTGGCTCTCCGGAACCCGATCCTGTACCCTCCTCCGAAGGGTCGAGCGCATCCGCGCTCTCCGATCCGCCGACCGTTCTCCCGGACATCGAGCGACGGGCTTGGCCGCTTCAGCTCGTCCTCAAGGCCTTCCTCGCCTGCGCCGTGGCCTTCATCATCCCGGGAGCTGGGCACGCCCTCCTGGGGCGGTGGATTCGCGGACTGCTTCTCTTCCTCGCCGTTATGGGGATGTTCCTGGCCGGCCTCTTCCTCTTCGGCGGTCGGCTCTACACCTTCAATCCTGAAGAACCCCTCTCCATCTTCCTGGTTATCGCGAATGCGGGTTTGGGAGGGACGTACGCGCTTTGCGCCCTCTCACGAACAGGGTTTGAAGCGGACCCCGCGCTGAGAACTTACGAGTATGGAAACGCCTTCTTGCTCGTCGCTGGCCTCTTGAATTATCTCGTCATCCTAGACGCCTTCGATATCGCCATTGGGAGGAAGAAGTAAGCATGCACCTGCTGGCCATGACGCTATTCGCCCTCTGCGTCTCAACGGTCTTCGCCATCGTGACCAAAGAGGATCCCCGCGAGCAGTTCATCTATGCGGTGAAAGCTTTCCTGGCTTTCCTGGGCATTGCCCTGGCCATCGGGTGGGTCATGTACCCGTTCTCCTAGTCTCTTCCCCCTCTGCCCCCGCGCGCGGGCGACCCGCGCCCAGAGAGCCGAGGACGACGCTTGGTGAAGACTACCCCCCCGCGAAAGTCTGCGCAGGCGTTCGAGTTCAGCCCATGATGAGCCCGAGCAAGCCCGCATCGTGAGACCGATCCCCTTTCGCATCCAAGCTCGCAAAGCGGGCGACCGAGAGGGGGCCTCGGGTGAGCACCGGCTGATCTCACCTTCTTCTCACGGGAATTTGAAAGAGATTTAACCACACGGTAACGAAGGGCTAACTCCGACCCGATATACTCCCTGTCTGAGCTGAAGCCTGGAGGAGTGGACATGGGAAAACGGCTATGGATCGTTTTGCTCACGACGATCTTCGGCGTGCAGGGGATAGCTCAAGAGTCCACGCCATCGAGTCGAGAGTCGCGACAGCTCACGGGAGGACTGTCGGGTGTCGTCATAGACCTGGCCACGAATCGGCCGCTTCCTGGAGCGAGCGTCTCCATTGTGGGCACAACAATCGCCACGCAGACCGATGCCGAGGGGGGCTTCCTCCTCTCACCCCCTCCTGGGATCTACACGTTGCGCATCTCGTGCGCGGGATATCAGCAGGAGACACTCACCGGGATCGAGGTTCGAGCTGGAGAGACCGCATCAGTCGAAGTCGCTTTGAGCCCGAAAGGGTTGAGGCTCGGCGAGGTGGAGGTCCGGGCTGAGACCGACAATGGGCCATTAGCTCTCTTGGAAGAGCGGAGGACTTCGGCCGTCGTGAGCGAAATCATCAGTGCTCGGGAGATGGCACGCGATGTGAAGTCGGATGCAGCCTCCGTGCTCTCGCGCGTGGTCGGACTCTCGGTCGTCCAGAACAAGTACATCTACGTGCGTGGATTGGGCGAACGCTACAGCCACACGACACTGGGTGATGCCACGCTGCCGACGCCCGAGCCAGATCGTCGAGTCGTTCCTATGGACCTGATCCCGGTCAATCTGCTACAGGAGGTCCGCGTGGTGAAATCGTTCACTCCGGATCAGCCAGGTGAATTCTCCGGAGGAGTCGTGCGGCTTCGGACGCTGGATTCCCCTTCATCGGGGACGCTCAAGGTCTCGACCTCGATTGGATTCAACACGCAGACCAGCTTGAAGTCCTTCCTCACCGATCCGGGTGGGCGATGGGATTGGCTGGGCTTCGGAAAGGGCGCTCGCGCGCTGCCGGCTCTTATTCCCGATCAGGCGGTGATCTCCGGGCGCTACTCTCCATCTGAGTTGCAGGCCTTCGGACGCGCCTTTCGGCCTGTGTGGGAGCCGCGAGCGCATCGGGCGAGCCCCAACCAGAGTTACAGCATCTCGGGAGGGAGAAGTATAGGGAGATGGGGCTTCGTCGGGGCGCTCCATTTCGGCACGACGCTCCAGAGGCAGCAGGAAAATCGCCTCTTTTACATCCTCGGCGGTGACGGGCATCCCGTCCCCCGAAGCATCTTCGCGACCCCCGACTTCCTCCGTCAACAAGGGATCTTGCCACGCGCGCGAGCGGTGATCCCAGAGGAGATGGATTTGGGTCTCTTGAAAGGGTACACGTCCAGCGCCCGAACAGCGCGCTTGGGGGGATTGGCCTCCGTCTCGTACCAATGGACGCCGCAGCATAAGCTCTTCTGGAGAACGTTCTACGCTCACGACGGAACGAACCAGGTGCGGATCTACCAGGGATGGTATGAGAGCCGCTTCACCGTCATTCGGAATCAGCGGCTGCGTTTCACGGAGGAAGAGATCGCCTCCGAGCAGCTCAGTGGAGAGCACGTCTTCCCCGGTTTGGCCAATAGTCTCGTGGCGTGGCGATGGACATACTCGCGCGCTCGTCTGGACGAACCGGATGGGCGCGAGATCATCTACGAGTTCGATCGCGCGCGGCAGCAGTTCCGCTTCTTCAGCCAATTGCAAAGCGGGCTCCGGCTGTTCAACATCATGCGAGAGAATCTGCGTGAGCCCGCGCTGGATTGGAGCGCCTTCTTCTTCGGGCGAGGACTCACGCTCTCGCTCAAGGCCGGTGCCTCTTACAGCAATCGCGATCGCGCATTCCTCTCCCGCCGGTTCCGGTTCATCCCGCGACGCCTGCGCGGGATCAATCTCTCCCTTCCTCCGGAGCGGCTGCTGGTTCTGGAGAATATTCGCCCCGATGGGTTTGAACTCTTCGAAGAGACACGTCCGACCGACGCTTACGTGGCAGCTCACGACATCGTGGCGGGATACGCGATGGCCGACTTGATGGCCAAAAAGTGGCGCCTCATCGCCGGCGCGCGCGTGGAGGATTCCGATCAGAGCGTCCAGACCTTCAACCCCTTCAATCGCACACTGAACGTGGTGGAGGCCGGACAAAAGGCGCGGGACATCCTCCCGAGCGTGGGAGTGGTGCTCGCGCTCACTCCACAGATGAATCTGCGGCTCGGATGGAGCCAGACGGTCGCGCGCCCGCACTTCCGAGAGTTGAGCCCATACGAGTACACCGACGTGACAGGCGGACCATCGGCGCGCGGGAATCCCGGTCTCCGGCGGACGCGGATTCGAAATCTCGATCTGCGGTGGGAGTGGCTTCGCCCTCCCGAGCTGCTCGCCGTGAGCTTCTTCCTCAAGCAGATGAGCGATCCGATCGAGCCAGTGATCGAACCCTCCAATGAAACGACGATCGCCTCATGGCGCAACGTGTCGGGAGCCCGCAATGCGGGCGTAGAGCTCGAGGTCCGTCAAAACTTGGGGCTGCTGGGGGCATTCGGACAGCGGATGCAGATCTCGGGCAATTACACGTTCGTTCACTCTGAAGTGACCATTGGTCCGCAGCCATTGAACGCACTGACATCGCTCCGACGCCCCCTGGTCGGACAATCCAAGCATCTCTTTAATGCCGCTTTTGATTACGAGATCCCACGCTGGGCCGCTCACGTGCGCTTGCTCGGTCAGTACATCGGGCGGCGCCTCACCGACGTGGGAGCCTATGGCCTGGCCGATATCGCTCAGCAGGGATACCCGAGCATGGATTTCATCTTCTCCAAACAGTTTCTGGGCGAGGCCAAGCGAATGGAGGTGAAGGTCTTCTTGGAGAATCTCCTCAACCATACGATCCGATTCGCTCAGGGACCGGATCCCTATTGGTCTTATCGTCGAGGCCGGACGTTCCAGATCGGCCTCTCATATCGAATCTACTGATAAGGAGGTCACGATGAAACGACGAGCGTGGATCCAAAGAGGAGTGGCCAGGGGAGTCCTCGCGACTCTCTGTCTGGCCAGTGCATCTTTCGCCGCCGCTCAGCAGAAGGAGCAAATGATCGTGCAGGGAGACATCACATCCGATCGCACGTGGACCCCGGATAAGGAATACATACTCAGCGGGGCGGTCTTCGTGCGAGCCGGAGCGACGCTCACGATCCTCCCCGGCACGGTCATCAAGGGACTGGAGCGCAGCTTCCTCGTCATTGACCGAGGGGCGAAGATCATCGCTGAAGGGACACCTAGCGCTCCGATCATCTTTACCAGCGCGCAGCCGCCCGGGCAACGGAGTCCCCGAGATTGGGGCGGCGTGTGGATCAATGGCCGTGCGCCGATCAATGCGCCCGGTGGTGAGGAACAAGGGGAAGCGGGATTGACCGGGATCTATGGGGGTAACGATCCGAACGACAGCAGCGGCATCATCCGCTACGTGCGGATCGAGTTCGCCGGATTCCCAGTCGCTCCCGATCGCGAGTTGAATAACCTCACGCTCGCGGGCGTTGGCGCCGGAACCCTCGTGGATCATGTCCACGTCAATCGCGGCGCTGACGACGGGATCGAGTTCTTCGGCGGCACAGTGAACGTGAAGTATATCTTGGTCACCGGGCCGGGCGATGATGGATTCGATTGGCAGACGGGATGGACGGGAAAGGCACAGTTCGTCGTTGTCCAGCAGGATGGAGAGGTGGATCCGTCAGCCGATCGCGGCATCGAAGCCGATAACAACGAGAACGATCACAATCTCCTCCCCCGCTCGAACCCGGTGCTCTATAACTTCACCCTGGTGGGCGATCCGCGACCGGAGACCGGTGGCGGGGCCGGTATCGTGCTCCGACGAGGAACAGCCGGAACGCTCCGCAACTTCATCGTCCTCGGGTTCAAGGGCGCAGGGCTCGATATCCAGGGGGCTGTCAGCCAGACGCTCGCTCAAAATGGGGAGTTGGTGATCTCTCACGCGATCTTCTTCGGGAACGCGCCCAACTTCGCTTCCGGCGCGACCACCTCACTCGTCGAACGCTTCACGAGGATCGCGCTCAGGGACCCCCGTCTCCGTGATCCGTTCAACCTCGACGATCCCGATTTTCGACCGGCTGACGATTCTCCTGCGCTCGAACGCGCGCGCGTGGCGTCGCCTCCGGATGACGGGTTCTTCGAGCCCGTCACCTTCCTGGGTGGCGTCAATCCACAGAATGATTGGACGAAGGCCAAGTGGGTGCACATCGCCCGAGAGTAGACGACAGGGAGCGCGCGGGGATGAACAAGGGCGAGCGGATTCCCATGCCCTCGCAGCGGCTGAACACAACTGCGCGCTCCCATCGGCCAGGCCTCTTCAAGCATGTGCGCCCTTCTGCCGGGAAGATCATGTGGGTCATCGGGCTTCTTCTGAGTGCGCTCCTTATGCTCCTCAGCCCACACTCCCGGTTCTCATCGGACGGACGATTGAATACCTCACCCCGCGAGCCCCTGGTTCTTCCCCCAGAAGCGCGCGCCGGTCTTCGAACGCTCGCCGAATCCGTGCTTCACGCGCTTCGCACGAGCGACCGCGCAGCCCTCGAGCAGCTCGCCCTCACTAGAAGCGAATTCTGCGAGCGGTTGTGGCCCAAACTGCCATCCGTGCCCAACCTGACGTGCGAATGGACATGGTCGGCGTACGCGCCGCAAAATGCCGAAGGCCTTGATCGTCTCCTCCGAGAGCACAGCGGACGTGAGTATACGCTCATCCGCATCGCCCCCCAGCGGATCGCCTCATACGGTGAGGTGCGCGTTTACGAGCGCGTGCGTATGATCGTGATGGACGAATCGGGACAGATACGCGCGTTGCGACTCTCGGGATCCATCTGCGAACTCGACGGAGCCTTCCGAGTATGCAGCTTCATCCTCGATTAGACCCACACCTTCCGTACCTCGAGCCATTACCGGTGGGGGCCCCACTCTGAAGCGAAGGAAGGGAATCCCCATGTCCCTCCCTTGCTTCATGCACCGAAGCGGCTGTCGGAGCCCTCAGCTAAGACGCCGGCTTCATCTCTTGGCCGACGAGGTTCTTCAACTCGCTACGCAACCGCTCGATCTCGCGGATCTTCTCTTCGATCCGCTCAAATAACCCGGCCTGCGCTTTAATCCCCTCACTGATCAAAAACGCTGCGCTCTCGGAACGACTCTTGAAAATCCCCGCCTCGACCAGCTCGTCAATGCGCCGCAGGGCCTCGCGATTCACACGGACCATCAGCGGAAAGTCTCGCCCTTGCAGCGCCTTCTCGATCGCCTTGGCGATCGAATCGGGGATCCGCTGCGCGAACTCCCTCACCGAAGACGCGATTTCTTCAAGCGGATCGGTTCGCTCCCCCTCCATGGGCACCTTCTTCTCAATGGACCTTCCCTGTTCCTTGCTCTCAATCGTGATTTCCGGCTCCTCGATCATAAGCCATCCTCCGAATGTGAATTCATCGTTTACGCGATAATTGCGTAATCACATTGCACCGTTGCAGTATAGCGCATGGTGGCCAACGCGGCAATGGCTCTAAGTTCAGCCTGAGGTTCGCCTGGCTCACCCCGAGCTAAACTCGAATGCTCGGGCGCACGAACTCATAAGCCGTGGCGATCACACAATGCCGCTCACGCGGGTTCTCGGATGGAGCATGGAGGTTCGCCATCGGGCGATTCATCCCGAGGCGATAGCATTCAGAGCGCGGAGAATATCGCGCTCTTCCTCCGGCGAGATGGTGCGAAGATCGAGCACCACCTCTTCCTCCTCGATACGTGCGATCACGGGGGGATCGGCGGCGCGCAGCCGAGCGTCCAACTCCTGCGCCGAGAGCTGTCGGTGGCGCAGGGCGATGAGTGTCGTCTGAAGGTCCACTCCCGGAGCGGAGCCGCCGCCGGTGACTGAGACCCCTTCTTTCAATCGAATGTGAAGCGCTTCACCGCATACGCGTCGGAGCCGACGGGCGAACGCCCGCGCACGGCGTCGAAGGCGTTCAGGCGTCAGAGCGATCATCCGCAGAACCGGGACCTCCTCGAAGCGCCCGGCCAGATATGCGCGCAGGGTCGCTTCGAGCGCGGCGAGCGTGAGCTTATCCGGCCGGACGACGCGCATCAGCGGATTTCGGGCCAGGCGCTCGATGATCGTCGCGCGCCCGACGATGATCCCCGCTTGCGGCCCGCCCAGCAATTTATCTCCGCTGAAGGAACACACATCCACGCCATCGGCCAGAGACTGAGCCACAGTTGGCTCATCGGAAATCCCCCACGGGCTCACATCCACCACGCATCCGCTCCCCAAATCTTCGTAGCAGGGGAGGCCATGCCGATGAGCCAGGGCGACGAGGTCCTTGAGGGAAGGCCGCTCGGTGAATCCGATGATGCGGAAATTGCTCCAATGTGCGCGCAAGATGAGCCGCGTGCGCTCCGTGATGGCTCGCTCATAATCGTCCAACCGCGTGCGATTCGTCGTCCCGACCTCGCGCAAAATGGCTCCGGATTTCGCCATGATCTCGGGGAGCCGGAAGGCGCCGCCGATCTCGATCAGCTCTCCGCGCGAGACGAGGACTTCCCCTCCCTCGGCCAAAGTGTTGAGCACCAGCAGCACGGCGGCCGCGTTATTGTTGACGATGAGCGCGGCCTCTGCGCCCAGCAAACGGCGAAGCGCCTCCTGGCAATGCACCTCGCGCCGCCCGCGCTCGCCCCGCGCCAGATCGTATTCGAGATTGGAGTATCCCCCGCCGATGCGTTCCAGGGCGCGGAGCGCGGCCCTCGAGAGGGGCGCGCGCCCGAGATTGGTGTGGAGGATGACGCCGGTCGCATTGATCACCCGCCGCAGCGAGGGACGCTCCAGCGCCTCCAAGCGCGCGCGCAGCCGGCGTTCAATCTCGCGCGGCACCTCCTCGCGCGCCACAGCGAGGCGTCCCGTGCGGATCTCCTCGCGCACCGTCTCCGTGACGGCGCGCACTTCGCTGACGACGAGGGCTCGCCCGAGTTGTTCGACCCACGGGGCCACAGATTCCCATCGCAAGATGGACTCCACCGATGGGATCGCCCGCAAGCGTTCGACCACCATCTCACCTTCCCACGCCATGGAGGCGAAGCGCAAGGTCCACTACGGCTTCTTCGCGGCCTGTGGCGGCTCGCTCACCTGAATGCGGACGGTGAACTCACCGCTGTTATCCTTGAGATCGCCGTCGTTGACCATCAGATACAACTGACCACGGCGATGGGCGACCAACTCGGCCGCCGGCCCGATGAAGATGAAGTCATCGTTGTCATCGCCGATGACCGCGATCAGGCCCCCGCTCGGACGATCCGGCATCAACTTGCCGGGGTCGCTCATCTCGATTCCCTCCGGCCCCACCTCGCGCGTCGGCGAGATGCGCACGCGTCCGCTGACGGCCAACCGCAGCTTCTGCCCTCTGACGAGCGTGATCCCCGTATCGACCCATTCCGCGTTGGCCGGGACCTTCACGGTGTACTCCCGATACTGGGGCAGGGCCACGGCCTCCGCCGGCCGAGGAGCCACCGGTTCCGGAGTCGAACGCGCCTCCACCGTCGCTTCGGGCGCGCGCGGTGCTTCCGCGCGGACCGGCGCGGCCTCCTCGAAATCGATGCGCTCCACGTCGGCGACGTGGATGATGGCTCGACTCTGCGTGCCGGCGAGGATCATCGTGAACTCCCCGTTCTCAAATCGAACGAGACGTCCGCGCAGGATGGACCCATTGCGCAACCGCACGGTGTGCAGCTCTTCAGACGCGAAGCCACGCGCGCCGATGGCCGGCGTGGTCAACAAGAAGCTCCCCAGCGCGATGCTCACAACGGCGAATGCTCTGCCCTTCATCTTCTCCTCTCCCCTCACCGCGCGCATCGGTTCGCGGCACCGTCAGGGTCCCGAACCGACCCGAAGGCTCGCGCGCTCATGGGAGCGCGGCGAGCGTCTCCACATACTGACGCGCTCGCGCCGTGATGTCCGGCGCCCTCAAGAGGTCAGCGATCACAGCGACGGCATCCGCGCCCGCCGCGATGACGCGCGGGGCCGTCTCCAGCGTGATGCCGCCGATGGCGACCAGAGGCTTGCGAATTCGTGCCCGCACGGCTCGAACCATCTCCACGCCGACGACCGGATCCGGATGCTCTTTCGTCTGCGTGGGGAAGATCGGACCGATGGCGATATAATCCACGGGCCACGCGTCGGCTGCGAGCGCCTGCTCGAGCGAATGCGTCGAGAAGCCGATGAGGCGATCCGGTCCGAGCAACGCGCGCGCTTTCTCCGGCGGGAGATCCTCCTGTCCGAGATGCACCCCATCGGCGCCGACGGCCAATGCGATGTCCACGCGATCGTTGATGAGCACCTGAACGCCCAGCTCCCGAGCGACGGCCACAGCCTCGCGCGCCTGCTCGTAGAAGGCTCGCGGCGAGGCCGTTTTCTCCCGAAGCTGGATGAGACGAACCCCTCCAGCGGCCAAACGCCGCACTTGTTCGGCATGCGAGAGTCCGGTCAGCCGACAATCCGTGATCGCATACACGCGCGGCAGGTTCATCGCCATAGCGCGTTCAGATCCCCTCGGCGTGAAGTTGAGGCGAAGCGCGGCTGACGATGATCCCCTCCTCCGAGGCGGCGCGCACGTGCACCGGACAGTCCTGGCGCAAGACGCGCCGAGCCCCCCGCCACGCCAGAAGATGCGCGATGAGCCGATACGCGTTCCAGGCGAAGAAGACGTTCGGCCCGGGCAGGATCGCCATCGCCGCCGTCACCGGCAACAGAAGCGCATTGAGTACGGCCCCACGCGCATGCGCGCGCGCCCGGCGCCGGAGGAAACGAAAGAACCGGCGCCGCACAAGCGGGGCCGAGAGCGATTCCGGATGAAGGAGCACGATCTCCGCCGCCGTGCGCATGCGCCGCAAGAGCGATTCGCTCGGGTCCACGCGCGCCTCCAGCTTCCGAAGCAGCGCCCGCATCCAGGCCATCCGTTCGGTCATCTCGATCGCGCGGCGCGCACGGTGATATTCGGCCAGGAGTCGTGGCCAGAGCCGACCGGCGATCCCCTGTGAGAGGACGGGCGGACGCCTCTCCTCCTCGCCCTCGGGCTCGGCCTGAAAGCTCCAGCGCTGTCGGGAATCCAGACGCAGCCAGATCCTCATTCGCCCGCCGCCCATTCCTCCTCCAGGAGTTGTTCCTCGTACAGCTCCGCATAGAGGCCGCCGCGCGCCAACAGCTCCTCGTGCGTGCCCTGCTCGACCACACGCCCCCGCTCCAGGACGACGATGCGATCGGCTTCGCGCACGGTCCACAACCGATGCGAGATGAACAGCACCGTGCGCCGCGCCATGATCGCGCGCACATGCGCGAGGATGCGTTCCTCCGTGCGCGCATCCACGGCTGAGAACGCATCATCCAGAATCAGGATGCGCGGCCGACGCACGAGCGCGCGCGCGATCGCCACGCGCTGCTTCTGTCCACCGGAGAGCATGATCCCTCGCTCCCCCACGATCGTGCGAAAGCCCTCGGGGAACTCCCGAACCTCCTCCTCCAACCCAGCCCATCGCGCCGCCTCTTCGATCTCCCTCGAGCCGACGCCGTCCACGCCGAAAGCGATATTCTCAGCAACGCTCAAGCTGAAGAGAAACGGCTCCTGAGGGACCACCCCGAGCGCCGCGCGCAGGCGCTCGCGAGGGACGGTGCGAATATCCCGCCCATCAATGAAGATCGTCCCCGGCGGTGGTTCGTAGAGTCGCGTGAGCAGATGCACCAGGGTCGTCTTCCCCGCCCCCGTTCGTCCGACGATGGCCACCGTCTCTCCGGGCTCGATCACCAGGGAGAGATCGCGCAGCACCGGCAAGCCATCGTCGTAGCCGAAGGTCAGATGTCGGATCTCGATCTTCCCTCGCGGAACCCACCCGTCGTCGGACGT
>BEHK01000014.1 GCA_002898775.1 bacterium HR08
ATCACTCCGGAATTCGCCGAGAGCATGAGGACGAGCACGGCCAGCGCCGCCGTCACATCCTCGGCCACGCGTCCGATCCACGGCAGATGTCCCGCCACAAGAGCGACCGAGCGCCCCACATTGCGCTCGTCCAGGAAAACCTCCCAGCGCACCGTGCCGAGCGTCAAGACCGAGAGCGAGACGGCGAAGAGGAAGACGGTGAAGACCAACGCGATCGAAGTCCGCGGGACGATCGTCGCCGGACGCCGCGTCTCCTGCGCCGCCTGCGAGATGGACTCCAAGCCCACGAAGGAGATGATCGCCAATGACGCCCCATAGAGGAACTGACGCGGATGGAAATTCGCGAACGTCTCGCTCCACTGAACCGCGAGCCGCTCCGGCCGCCAGGCGAAGATCAAGCCCATGGCGATGATGAGCGTCTCCACCACAATGATCAGGACGCCGATCAACTCGTTGAGCAGACTGGCCTGCCGCATCCCCCGCACGTTCAACCACGCCAGAAAGGCGATGAGCAGGAGCGTGGCCAGGGCCAGGCCGATCCGCACATGCGCGAACGGTCCGAGAGCGACCGTGGCTTCGGCTAGCTCCGGGACGAAATGCGAGAAATAGGTCGTGGCGAAATAGGCGAAGAGCGCCGTGCAGAGCGTGTAATCGAGCACGAGCGCGCTGCCGGCGATCAAGCTCCAGAAGTCGCCCAGGCCGCGCAAGGCGAAATATTGCCCCCCTCCGGCGACCGGATACGCCGAGGCCAATTCCGTGTACGCCAACCCCACCAAGATATAGACCAGCCCGGCCAGCAGGAAGGCCAACGGCGCGGCCCCCTCCGAGAACGCGAAGACCAAACCGAGCGCGACGAAGGTGTCGGCGCCCACGTCAGCGAAGCCCCACATGTACGATCCCCAGACGGTCACGTCCCGTCGCAACTCGGCGACCGCCGTTCGTCCCTCCGCCATCGCGTCTCTGTCCTTCCCAAAGGCATCACCTGCCTCAACGCAGAAGGGGAACCGGAACTCTCCCCGGAAATCACGGCTTGCGCGAGGACACCGCCAGCTCCTGCGCCAGCTCGCGCGCCTCCGCATCGTTCGGATCAAGGGCTAATGCTCGTTCCACACTCAAGCGCGCGCGCTCGCGTTCGCCGACGGCCAAGTAAATACGGGCCAGTAACAGATGGGCCGAGATCGATCGAGGATCCCAAAAGGCCGCCGCCTGCGCCGCATCGGCCGCCTCGCGCCAGTCCCCGCGCCGGAAATAGAAACGCGCCTTCAGCAGATGCGCGTCGGCTTGATGCGGGGCCGTTCGCAGTACACTCTCCACGAGTCCCAGGGCCTCCTCCTCCCGACCGGCTTCCAGCAGTGCCTCCGCCTGACGCACGGCTTCGGCGGGCGACATCGCCAGGGCGCGCGAAGCCAGACCGATCGCGCCGCGCGCCTGAGGACGCGCGATCTGCAGCTTGAGCCGCGGAGCGATGGGCGGGTCGGCCATGTTCTCCCACTCGGCGAACGCCGGCAAAGACCGTCGAGCGATCATCAAGGCCCCCTGCGCTTCCTCGGCTCGCCCCAACCGCTGCAAGCTCTTCGCCAGGAGATAATGCGCCTCGGCATCGGCCGTCCGCTGCCGCACGACCTGTCGAAATTGTCCCGCGGCGCTCTCAAACTCCCCGAGCTTCCACAACGCGTAGCCGTAATTGAAACGGACGTCGGGATCGGGACCGGAACGCTCAAGCGCCTGCGAGAAATCAGCGGCGGCCGCTCCCATCTGCCCTAACCGCAATTCGGCGACAGCCAAGTTGTTGTAGACCTCCGCCAATGGCCACACGCGCGCCAGCGCCCGATAGATGTCCACAGCGCGCGCCCAGTCTCCTTGCCGGAGGGCACACACCCCCAGATAAAACTGCGCTTCTTTGTAGCCGGAGGCGTCCGGCTTGAGCCGATGCAAATACGGGAGCGCATCAGCACACTGCCCTTGCCGGGCATAGGCGCGCCCCACCTCCAGAAGCAAGGGGGCATATTCGGTCGCCCCTCGCCCCGCCGCGCGTTCAGCGCGATGCAGCAAGGGAATCGCCACTTGCGGATCGGCCGCCATCCACGCTTTCGTGTAATACTCTAACGCGTTTGTGGGCAGAGCCGCCGCCGTTTGCGCCACGTCCCGACGCGCCGATGGAGAGAGGCGGTCTCCGATCACCTCCCCGACCAGCGTCGCCATCAATGTGGGCAGGTCTCGCAGCGGAGCGCCCATCGTCAGCTCGTTCGTCAACATCCGCGCCTCCGCCACGTGAATCACCCGAGCTGCGATAGCGACGCGCTCTTGTCCTCTCGGACCCGTCACCTGATACGTCCCCACCAACAGTCGTTCGGCTCCCAAACGCTCGGCGACGACGAGCGCCGAAGCCCGCGTCACCACCAATCCCCTGGGCAGCCGAAGCTGCTCGTAGAGCGCCCGCCGATCATCCGGGGAGACGACCGACTCCCCCGCCCGCGCCACGAGCTCCGAGAGAAGCAGCGCGCACGCCTCCCCCACCCAATGGTAATCGGCCTGCCGCGTCGTATTCTCGAAGGGTAGCACCAGCCAGGACGCCCCGCGCGTCGAAGCGCGCGCGCCGAACAAAAGGAGCACAGCGGTTACGCTCAGACTCAACCGCAGCGCCCGCTGTGCCCTTCCCACACTCGATCTCGCCGCATCGGCCATAAGATGCAGATGGTGAGCCGTGCAGGAATCGAACCTGCGACCCTCGGGTTAAAAGCCCGATGCTCTACCGACTGAGCTAACGGCCCACACCGCGATGCTCACGCACGTGAGATGATAGCGCGTCCCTCGCCTCCTTGTCCAGCAGGGGTCGAGAACACCCGCGATCGAGGGAGAGTCGTTCGCCCTCATCCCTCCGAGGAGAGCAACTCCCTGTCCGCGCATCTCACCGAGGGTGGAACACGCCCATCCGAAGGGACATCCGATGGGCCCTTCCGGGAGCCCTCGAGGCCCGATTGACAGCGGGACGGTCAAGCTTTAGCATTGGGTGTTTTTCGACGCGTCGCCCGAATGAGCGATGCGGACATCGAGAAAGGGGGGATCATGGCGAAACGAATCATTCACGGCGAGCATTCGCGTCAGGCGCTCCTGCGAGGGGTCAACAAGTTGGCCGATGCGGTGAAGATCACGCTCGGGCCGCGCGGTCGGAACGTCATCCTGGAGAAGCGATATGGCTCGCCGACGATCACCAAAGATGGCGTGACCGTGGCGAAGGAGATCGAGCTGGGCGATGCGCTGGAGAATGTGGGTGCGCAGATGGTCCGCGAAGTGGCGGCCCGGACCTCCGAAGTCGCCGGCGACGGGACGACGACGGCGACGATCCTGGCGCAGGCGATCTTCCGCGAGGGGGTGAAGAACGTGGCCGCTGGAGCGAACCCGATGGCCCTCAAGCGCGGGATTGAGAAGGCCGTCGAGCGCGCCGTCGAGGAGATCCGACGCTTGGCCCGCCCCGTCAAAGGCGATGCCATCGCCGCCGTGGGAACGATCTCGGCCAATGGGGATGCGACCATCGGTCGCCTCATCGCCGAAGCCATGGAGCGCGTGGGCAAGGACGGGGTCATCACGGTGGAAGAATCGCGAACGATCGAGACCACGCTCGAGGTGGTCGAAGGCCTGCAGTTCGATCGGGGGTTCCTCTCCCCGTATTTCGTCACGGACCCGGAGCGCATGGAGTGCGTGCTGACCGAGGCGGCGATCCTCATCCATGAGAAGCGGATCGGCTCGGTGAAGGACCTGCTGCCGGTGCTGGAGCACGTCGTGCGGGCGGGGCGGCCGCTGCTCATCATCGCCGAGGATGTGGAGGCGGAAGCTCTGGCGACGCTCGTCGTCAATCGGTTGCGCGGTACGCTGCACGTCTGCGCCGTGCGCGCCCCCGGATTCGGAGAGCGGCGGAGAGCGCTGCTGGAGGACATCGCCATTCTGACCGGCGGACGCCTCATCGCTGACGAACTGGGAATCCGGCTGGAGAACGTGACGCTCAAGGACCTCGGCCGCGCGAAGAAGGTGGTCGTGGATAAGGACACGACGACGATCGTCGAAGGGTTGGGGAAGAAGAGTGACCTCGAGGCGCGCATCAAGCAACTGCGCGCACAGCTTGAAGAGACGACCTCCGACTACGATCGGGAGAAGCTGCAGGAGCGCTTGGCCAAGCTCGCGGGCGGCGTGGCCGTCATCAAGGTCGGGGCGGCGACCGAGACCGAGCTGAAGGAGAAGAAGGCGCGCGTCGAAGACGCCTTGCACGCGACGCGCGCGGCGGTAGAAGAGGGGATCGTCCCGGGCGGGGGAGTCGCCTTCATTCGCGCCTCGAAGGCTCTGGAGGCCCTGCGACTGGAAGATCCGGATGAACAAACAGGCGTCGCCATCGTCAGGCGCGCGCTCGAGGAGCCGTTGCGCCAGATCGCTTCCAATGCGGGCGTCGAAGGGGCCGTCGTCGTCGAACGCGTCAAAGCCGAGCGCCACGATCACATCGGCTTCAACGCGGAGACGGAGCAATTTGAGGACCTCATCAAGGCCGGCATCATTGATCCGGCGAAGGTCAGCCGCGTCGCTCTGCAAAACGCCTCATCCATCGCCTCATTGCTCATCACGACGGAAGCGCTCGTGACGGAGATCAAGGCGGAGACGGAGGAATCGCCGACTCCGCCCATGGAATTGTGAAGTGCGCGTCGTCCCCGCGAGCGGCTCGCCCGGCAAAGCGCGTTCTCCCTCACCGATGGAAAAGCCGCTCGATCTCCCGGAGCGTGAACCGCACCACCACGGGGCGTCCGTGTGGGCAGCTCGCCGGGAAGGATGCGCGGAATAACTCCTCGACGAGCCCTTGCATCATCGGTTCGGCCAACGGGGTATTAATCTTCACGGCGGCGCGGCACGCGAGGCTGGCCGCTAAGCGATCGCGAAGGCGTTCGGGCGATGTCGTGCGCCGCTCCTGCTCGGCGATCTCCAAGAGCTCCAGGATGAAGGGGCGTGCTTCGGAGACGGGCACGCCGGCCGGTAACGCTGTGACCACAAGCGCACGCCCGGAGAACTCCCCCACTTCGATCCCCAGGCGCCCCAGCTCCTCGCGCACGCGCTCGAATACGGCGTGCTGAGCCGGAGTCAGCTCAATGACCTCCGGTACCAGAAGGGGCTGCGCGGGCAAGGCCTCGCGCGCCAGATGCTCCCGAAAGCGCTCGAAGAGGATGCGCTCATGCGCGGCATGCTGATCAATGAGGAGCAGCTCCCGCTCGGTCGCCGCCAGGATGAAGCTCCGGCGAAATTGACCGATGACGCGAATTCGTTCCGCTTCCTCCCCTTCGATCGTCGCCTCCAGCGAGGGGCGCCTCAGGCACTGCGGGCTGATCGGCGGCGACGCCTCAAGCTGAGGGCGCGCGGCCTCGGGCGCAGATTTCGGCGAGAAGGTGAGCGCGAGCGAGGACGGGCGTGGCGTCGGTGGAGCGAGCGGCGCCTGCAGGCGAAAGGCCTCGCGATGGAGCGCGCGCTCGGAGCTCAGGGGTGAGGTCCGCTCCCGCGCCCAGGGGACGGCGCGCCCGATCTCCACGACGGGCTGCGCGCGCTCGAGCGCTCGCCGCACGGCTTCGACGATCACCGCCTGAACCTGAACAGGGCGTCGAAATCGCACCTCGATCTTCGCCGGATGCACGTTCACGTCCACCTCCGACGGCGGCAGCTCGACGAAGAGGATCGCCGCCGGATGCGTGCCCGAGGGCAGGAGCGTGCGATAGCTCTCGCCGAGCGCCTGCGCCAATACGCGATCGCGCACGTAGCGACCGTTCACGAAGAAATACTGGGCCTCGCGCGTGGTCCGCCCCCAATTCGGCTTGGAGGTGAAGCCGTGAACGCGAATCCCCTCCCGCGTGTGTTCCAGCTCGACCACGTGGGAGAGGAAGTCCGCGCCGAAGATCTGATACGCGCGGTCGCGCATCGTCTCGACCGGAGCCACGTCCAAGAGCGTCCTCCCCCCATGCTGCAGGCGGAAGGCCACCTGCGGATAGCAGAGCGCGTAATGCGTCACGAGATTCGTGATGTGGAATAATTCGGTGGCCTCGCTCTTGAGGAACTTGCGCCGAGCTGGGACATTGAAGAAGAGGTCGCGCACGCAGACGTCCGTCCCTCCGGCCCAAGCGCAGTCGCGCACCTCCTTGATCTTCCCCCCTTCGATCTGGACCTCCGTCCCGACCAGCTCGGCCGCCGTCTTCGTCCGCAGGAGCACGCGCGCGACCGCCGCGATCGAGGGGAGCGCCTCGCCGCGAAAGCCGAGGGTCGCGATCCGCTCCAGATCCTCGATCGTCGTGATCTTGCTCGTCGCATGCCGCTCGAACGCCAGCAGGGCGTCATCGCGCGTCATCCCTTCGCCATCATCGGTGACGCGCACGAGCTTCTTCCCCCCGAGCTCCACCTCGATCTGGATCCGCCGGCTCCCGGCATCCAGAGCGTTCTCCACCAACTCCTTGACGACCGACGCCGGGCGTTCGACGACCTCGCCCGCGGCGATCTTGCTCGCCAGAAGGTCCGGGAGAATCCGAATCTTCCCCATCGCTTCGCCCCGGTGGATGCGCCGCAACGCGCGGCGTCCTCACTCGCCGCGCCTGGAGATGATGGTCAAGCCCAATTCCTCCAATTGCGCGGGCGAGACCTCGCTCGGAGAATCGAGCATGAGATCGGTGGCGCTGGCCGTCTTCGGGAAAGCGATCACTTCGCGAATGGACGTCTCCCCCGCCAGCAGCATGATCAAGCGATCGAAGCCGAGGGCGATCCCCCCATGCGGAGGGGCTCCATACTCGAAGGCGTCCAGCAAGAAGCCGAACTTCTGCCGCGCCTCCTCCTCCCCGAGGCCGATCACGCGGAAGACGCGCTGCTGCACATCTCGCCGATGGATACGAATGGACCCCCCGCCGATCTCCACGCCGTTCAGCACGAGATCATACGCCTTGGCGCGCACCGACGCCGGGTCCGCCTCCAACCGATCCACATCCTCGTCGCGCGGAGAGGTGAAGGGATGATGCACAGCGCTCCACCGATGCTCGTCCGGATCCCATTCGAACATGGGGAAATCGGTGATCCAAACGAATCGGAATTCCGTTCCGTCGGCCCACCCCTCGCGTCGCGCGATCTCCACCCGCAGCAGCCCGAGCGCCTGGTTCACCACAGTTCGGGGGCCGGCGGCGATGAGCACCAGATCGCCGCGCTCCGCGCCGACAGCGCGCGCGAGCGCTTCCAGGCGCGCCGGTCCGAGCGCGAGCGCGGAGGTCGCCTCCCCCTCGCCCAGCTTCACCCACGTCAGGCCGGAGAGCCCCGCGCGCCGCGCGATGTCCGTCAACTCGTCCAACCGCTTTCGCGAATATTTCGCTCCCCCGCGCACGGCGATCCCCTTGATCACCCCCCCACCGTCGAGCGCCCGCCGATAGGGCGCGAACTCGACGTCCCGAAGCCATGAGCTCACATCCACCAACTCCATCCCGAAGCGGAGATCCGGTTTATCCGTCCCATAGCGCTCGATCGCTTCCGCGAAGGGGAGGCGGGGAAACGGTCGGACGATCTCTCGCCCCACCAGGAGACACAATTCCTCGATGAGCGGCTCGATGAGCGCGAAGATCATCTCGGGCGTGGCGAACGACATCTCCACGTCAATCTGCGTGAACTCCGGCTGGCGATCCGCGCGCAAATCCTCGTCGCGAAAGCAGCGCACGATCTGGAAGTACCGATCGAATCCCGCCACCATCAGGAGCTGTTTGAAGAGCTGCGGTGACTGCGGCAGGGCGTAAAATTTCCCCGGATGCAATCGGCTCGGGACGATGAAGTCGCGCGCCCCCTCGGGCGTGGACTTGATGAGCATCGGCGTCTCGATCTCCAGAAATCCATGCCGGTCGAAGTACCGACGCACGGCGAGCGCCGCGCGATGGCGCAGGATGAGGTTCCGCTGCAAGCGCGGTCGGCGCAGATCGAGATAGCGATACTTCAAGCGCACCTCTTCGGATGGCGGACTTCCCCGCTCATCCTCAACGGGAAAGGGCGGCGTCTTCGCAGGATTGAGGACGATCACCCGCTCGGCGACGACTTCGATTTCCCCGGTCGCGATCTTCGGGTTGACCGTCTCCGGCGCTCGGCGCACGACCGTCCCGATGACGGCGATGACGTACTCGCTGCGCACGTGCTTGGCCACGGCGTGCGCCTCCGGGGCCCGCTGCTCATCGCAGACGATCTGCGTGATCCCGTAGCGATCGCGCAGATCGAGAAACGTCAGCGGGCCGAGATCGCGCCGCCGATGGACCCATCCCATGAGGATGACGCGCGCGCCGGCATGCTCCGGACGCAATTCGCCGCAGGTGTGCGTGCGCACGAGCTCCTCGCCACACGCGCTCGGAATCATCCCTCGCTCATCCGATCGCACGACATCCATCGGAGGATCATCCCCCTTCGGCATCCGGCATTTCCGCAGTCAACGGGACGCGCTCGCGGCGGGCGAACGCGAGGCCGCGAGCTTCTGCACGAGCGCGTCCTCCGAGAGCGCTTCCTGCGCGCCGGTCCGCATATCGCGAAGCGTATAGCGCCCGGCCGCCAACTCCTCGTCCCCGATCAGCACCGCGTACCGCGCCCGCACGCGATCGGCTTGCGCCAGGAGCCGCCGCAGCCTCCGCTCCTCAAAATCGTAGAGCACGATGAGCCCCTCGCGGCGCAGCCGCCGGGCCAAGCGAAAGGCGTGTTGGCGCGCCGCCGCTCCCAGATACGCGATGTAGAGGTCCGGCGCCTCATCGGCGACCGCCGCCTCTTCAGGCAGAGCCAGCAGAAGCCGCTCCACCCCCAGCGCGAATCCAATCCCTTTGGCCGGCGGTCCGCCCAGCAACTCCGAGAGCCCATCGTAGCGCCCGCCGCCGGCGATGGCATTTTGCGCCCCCAACCGCGCGCCGGTGATCTCGAACGCCGTGCGCGTGTAGTAATCGAGCCCGCGCACAAGTCGCGGCGCGATTCGATAGGCGATCCCCCGAGCTTCCAAATGCCGCCGCAAGGCCTCGAAATGCGCCGCACACGCCGAGCACAAGTGATCCACCAGCGCCGGCGCCCGCTCGATGAGCGGTTGATCGTCCTCCACCTTGCAATCCAGGATCCGCAGCGGATTCACTTCATACCGCCGCCGGCAGTTCTCGCACATGCGCGGGATCGCATCGGCGAGCGCGTCCTTCAAGCGTCGCACATATGCCGGACGACATTGCGCGCACCCGACGGAATTCAGGAAGAGCACGCGCTCTCGAACCCCCAGGCGCTCCAGATACTCCTCGACCATCTCGATCAGCTCGGCATCAATGGCCGGATCATCCGTCTGCCCGATGGCCTCGGCGCCGATCTGATGAAACTGCCGGAAGCGCCCCTTCTGCGGCCGCTCATATCGAAAGTGCGGCCCAATGTAGAAGAGTTTCACCACGCTCCCCCATGTCCACATCTTGTGCTGAATGTAGGCGCGGACGACCGAAGCCGTGCTCTCCGGGCGCAGGCTCAAACTCTCGCCGCTGCGATCCATGAACGTGTACATCTCCTTGGCGACGATGTCCGTCTCCTCGCCCACGCTACGGGCGAATAGCTCCGTGCGCTCGAAGATCGGCGTCCGAATCTCGCGATAGCCATAGCACCGGAAGACGGCGCGCGCTGTCTCCTCCACCAACCGCCAGCGCGGCAGCTCGTCGGGTAAGATGTCGAACGTCCCCCGCACCGTCTGGATCATCGCCCCGATCGCCCCCGCTCCGCGAGATAGTGGTCCTTCAGTTCGCAATAGCTTCGCCATCCCCCCTCGATCCGACGCCATTCCTCCTCGCTCAGCGCGCGCACGACGCGCGCCGGAACGCCCGCCACAAGCGACCCCGGAGGCACCACCGTCCCCTCGCGAACCACGGCACCGGCCGCAATGAGCGACCGTTCGCCGACGACGACGCCGTCCAGGAGAATGGCCCCCATCCCGATCAAACACTCATTCCCCACCGTGCACCCATGCACGATCGCGCGATGCCCGACCGTGACGCGATCGCCGATGAGCGCGGGAAACCGACCACCGGTCACATGCACCACAGCCCCGTCCTGAATGTTGGTATAGCTCCCGATGCGGACGAAGTGCACGTCCCCGCGAACCACCGCGTGAAACCAAATCGAAGAATGCTCACCAATCTCAACGTCCCCGATGACCGCCGCGCTCTCTTCCACAAAGGCCGTCTCGGCGATCTTGGGCCACGTCCCGCGAAACGGCAGAATCATCACCCACCTCTCACGCGATGCCTCACTTCACCCTGGAACCCGTAAGACTACCACACGATTTCTTCACCTGGCAAGAAACGGCGAAGACGAGGGACCTTCCGCCGATCAGAACAGGCTACTTGGTTGAAGGCTCTCCCCTCAGTGCCGTCCGAAAGTGAAGACGATGCCGACCGAGAGTCGCGCGTTATTCTGCGTCTCGCCGCCGAAGCGCGTGAAGAGATAGTCGGCCTGCAGCAGTCGAAGCGTGAAGCGCTCCTTCAGCGGCACGTCCACACCGCCGCCGAAGACCATCCCAAAGGCGGAGAGCGCCCCGCCATCCCCCAATCGCGCTCCGCCGAACAAAAAATGAGTGAAGGCCGTGACCGTATCGCGCAAGGCGAATCGAGGCCCCACCGTGTACGAATAGAGGGAGAGGTCCGACCGATAATGACCGCTCACGTCGGCAGCGATCCCAAACCAAGAATTCACGTTCCCCGCCATCGAGACAGTCCAGCCATGGGAGCTGATGGCTTCCGCCAACCGAGCGTACGAATAGCCAGCGAAGACTTCAACACGAGGGACCTCCTGAGCCTCCACCCGCCCCACGCCGCAAAGGATGAGGCCGAGAGCGATGCCCCCCAACCTTCTCCGCATGTCTCTCCCCCTTACCCTGTCTCCTCTATCGAAGGAGTTGCTCACCCATCACAAGGCGCCATTCGCCCGATGCGATGAGACAGCGCCGCGGAGGGCTCCGTCGGTCGCACCAATGCCCTTCAGCGAGATGCCCTCCCTGACCGGCTGCACGCCCGAACATCCGCGTCCACGTCGCGAGATGTCGCCGCAGCCTCCGCATGATGGCGCGCGTAAAAACTCAAGACATTCTCTCCTTGTCGAAGCTGCCGCACCCGCTCGAACTCGCCGTAGCGCGCTGCTAAAGCGCGCTTGGCATGATGCATGACGATGAGTATGCCCCCTGGCGCGAGCACCGAGGGCGCGCGCGCCAGCTGCTCCAACACCGCCTCGTAGAGCTCCGAGGCATACGGGGGATCGAAGAAGATCACGTCAAACGCCTCCCCTCGTTTCCCGAGCTGCTCCAAGGCGCGAGCCGCGTCTTGCTGGAGGATCTCGATGCCTTCGCGAATCCCACAGGCGGCGAGATTGTGCCGAAGCTGCTCAATGACGATCCGCGAGCGCTCGACGAAGGTGACATATCGAGCCCCGCGGCTGAGCGCTTCGATCCCCACCGCTCCCGTCCCGGCGCAAAGGTCCAGAAAGCGCGCCCCGATCAGTCGCGGTCGCAAGACGTTGAAGAGCGCTTCCTTCAAACGATCGGGAATCGGACGGACCGCTCGCCCCGAGAACCCCTTCAATCGCCGCCCCCTGTATATCCCCGCGATCACACGCACAGAATCATCTTATCGCGCCACCCGAGGGGGAGGCAATCGGCAATTTGGTGAAAAAGAAAACCCCACCTCCCTCCGTAAGAGGCGGTGGGGATTCAGATACAGATAAACTCCCCAGCTCCCTACTAAGGCGAAGGCGCAGGCATGCCAAGCAGGAGGAACACAAAGAGGAACAGCACCAAAAAGATCACAAGCACCAACAATGTCGTCTGATCCATCTGTCCTCTCTCGCGCATCGCCTAGCCCTCCATGCTCATAATCAATGAAGCCGACGCATCCCCTGCGTCTCACCAGAGCCACAGGGGATCTCTGCTCAGAAGGCGCTTAGGCTCCGCCGCCGCCTCCTCCAAGGAGCAGGAACAGGAACAGGAACAAGACCACAAACGCCATCACGAGCACGAGCGTGAGCGTATCGAGTTGTCCTCTTTCGCGCATATCACCTCTCCTTTGTAAGATCAAGATTCAACATCGGCCCGAAGTATACAGAGAGTCCCTGGCATTGTCAAGGAAAAAATCGCATGCGCTTTTTCTCGTCGAAGGGGATGGGGCCGCTCGAGAGCCCCCCGCACGATTTTTGGGGCCCCACCGCCGTGGCTGCTATAATGCGGTGATGTGAGAGAGGCGCTTCTTGGACGAACGCGAGGCGAGCTGAAGGAGCTCCTCAAGGCGCGCGATCCGAAGCCGTACCGGGCGCATCAGCTCTTCGAGGCGCTCTATCGGCGGCGCATCAGGGAGCTGCAGGCGGCGACCGATCTGCCCGCATCGCTTCGGGCGGCGCTCAGCGAGGCGTTCGTCATCACCGACGTCGAGATCGCCGACGTCTTCCGCGCGAGCGATGGGACGCGGCGCTACCTATTGCGACTGCGGGACGGGGTGCTCGTCGAGTCGGTGTGGCTCCCCGAACCCTACGCCGATACGATCTGCCTCTCGACGCAGGCCGGCTGCCCTTTGGCCTGCGCCTTCTGCATGACGGCTCGGTTGGGCCTGAGACGAAATCTGGAAGCCGGAGAGATCGTGGCCCAAGTGTGGCTCATTCTCAACGACATCTACGGTCCGGGGGTGAGGCCGGAGCGAGGGGTCAATCTCGTCCTCATGGGGATGGGTGAGCCGCTCCTGAATTACGAGAACGTTCTGAAAGCGATCCGACTCCTCTGCGAACCGCGAGGAATGAACATCTCCCAACGGCGAATCACGCTCTCGACGGCGGGCGTCGTCCCGGGGATCCGGCGCCTCGCGCACGAACCCGTCCGCCCGGAACTGGCCATCTCACTCTCGGCGACGACGAACGCGCTGCGCGATCAACTGATGCCGATCAATCGGCGATGGCCGCTCGAAGAACTCCAGGCCGCCTGTCGCGAGTATCCGCTTCGACGGAACGAATGGATCTCCTTCGAGTACGTCATGCTCGACCAGGTCAATGATCGTGAGGAGGATGCCCGGCGGCTCATTCGCTGGCTCCGCGGGATTCGCGCGAAGGTGAATCTGATCCCGCACAATCCGGCTCCCGAGCTGCCCTTCGCCGCCTCGCCGGAGGCGCGCGTGCTGCGGTTCCAGCACATTTTGCGCGCTGCCGGGATCCCGACCTTCATCCGCCACCCCAGAGGCCGCGAGATCGCCGCCGCCTGTGGACAGCTCGCCGCTCGGCGACGAGAGGATCTCACGGGGCTTCTCGCGTCGTCGCCCCCTCGCGATGCCGCAGCTCGCGAATGAGCTTCTCGTGAATCCCCCCGAAATCCCCATTGGAGAAGATGACGACGACGTCCCCGGAAGTGAGCCTCAAGCTGAGATGCCGGACGATCTCCTCAACGGAGGAGAAGGCGTCGGCTGAACGCCCTCGCGCTCGAAGCGCGCGCGCCAGCTCCGGCGGGGAGAGCCGTGCGTCTTCCGGCACGACCTCGGGGCGAAACACCGGGCCGATGAGGGCGACATCGGCCACAAGTAACGCGTCCTCAAAGGCCCGTTGCATGATTCGAAGGCGCGAGGTCCGCGATCGCGGCTCGAAGACGGCGATGAGCCGCCGATCGGGATATCGCTGCCGAAGCGCCTCCAGCGTGACGCGCACGGCCGTCGGATGATGCGCGAAATCGTCAATGAGGGTGATCCCGGCGATCTCCGCCTTCACCTCCATGCGACGTCGGACGCTGCGGAAGCTGGCCAGAGCGCGAGCGAGCGCTTCGCGCTCGACGCCGAGCAACGTGGCCGCCGCGATGACGGCCAGACAATTGCGCACATTGAACGTGCCGATCAACGGCGTGATGAATTCGCCCAGAGAGCGATCGCGATATCGCACCTCGAACGTGGTGCCTCGCTCATTCTGGCGGATGTCCACGGCGCGCCATTCGGCCTCCGGCGTCGTGCCGAACGAATGGACCGGACACCACGCGCCGGTCACGACCTCGCGCACGACCGGGGAATCGAAATCGGCGATCACGCGCCCGCGTCGCGGGATGATGTTGATCAAGCGCCGAAAGGCCGTCTTCACCGCCTCCAGATCCGCATAGATGTCCGCGTGATCGAACTCGATGACGTTCAGGATCACGGTGTCCGGCAAATAGTGCAGGAACTTCGGCCCCTTGTCGAAGAAAGCGCTATCGTACTCGTCGCCCTCGACGACGAAATACGCGCTCTCGCTCCACCGGAAATTCGTCCCGAAATTCTCCGCGATGCCGCCGATCAAGAAGCTCGGGCGCAATCCGCCCTGCTCGAGCGCCCACGCCATGAGCGAGGTCGTCGTCGTCTTGCCATGCGTTCCGGCGATCACCACCGAATGCCGACCGCGAATGAACTCCTCCTTGAGGACTTCAGGCAGAGAGACATAGTGCAACTTCGCGTCGAGCACATATTCGATCTCCGGATTCCCGCGCGAGAGAGCATTCCCGATGACGACGCGATCCGGATGGGGCTGCAGATGCTCCGGCCGGTATCCCCGGAAGACGGGGACCCCCAAGCGCTCGAGCAGTTCCGACATCGGCGGGTAGATGTCCTGATCCGATCCCGTGACCCGATACCCCTTGGCCAGCAGGAGTCCCGCCAAGCCCGCCATCGCCGTCCCGCCGATCCCGATCAGGTGATAGTGGCGCGCGCGCATAGGGCCTCAATGCTACTGTCCGCCCGCCGATCCGTCAACGGACGACGCGATCCCCCTCACTCCGACTCCACACAGAGGAAGGCTTCGAGCGCCTTCAGCTTTCGCGCGCCCACGCCGCGCAGGATCAGCAGCTCCTCCACGCGATGGAATGGGCCGTGTCGTTCTCGATGGCGCACGATCTCCTGCGCCAGAACAGGGCCGATGCCCCGAACGGCCTCCAGCTCTGCCGGCGCCGCCCGATTCACGTTCACCTTCCCGGGCGAACACACCCGCTCGACGGATGCCCGCCGCTCGCGGATCGCGCGCTCTTCCCTCCACCGGCGAAAGCGCGCGAACGCCAACACGAGTATGGCGAGGAGCACCACCATGCTCGCGCCTTTGAGGCCGCGCTCGAGCGATTCGCGCCATTCGGTCTCACCGATCTTCCGGCGCGCGCGCCGGGCAACGATGGCGATGGCGCTCCACGCATTCCTGATAGAGGGCCGCATCGTCGCGCACCACCTCCGCGAAGGGGTTCACCGAGTCGGAAGCATTTCGAAGCTGTCGCCAGACATCGAGGCGCTCGACGATCCGACGGAGCGGAGCCGCTATATCGCGCGCCCCTGCATTCGAAGACCCCCTCGGTTCGACCTCGATGAGGCGTTCCATCCGCCTCACACGCGCGCAGACGATCGGGCGTCTGGCCGCGAGGGCCAGAGTCTCGACCCCGCCGACGGGGGAGAGGCGATAAGCGGCTGCCGTGATCTTCATGCCTCTTCATGTTAGCACACACGCAACGCACGATGAGGCGAAGACCACGCTTTGACAAGCACGCGCCCTCCCGTTAAACTGAAGGATTTTCGCGCGAGCGCTCTTTCGGTGGAGAGGGGGATGATGAGGAGGCCGCTGATCGCCATTTCGATGCGGAGCCACCCGAGGCGGGCGCATTTTTACCTGGAGCGCTCATATGCGGAGGCGGTGCGCGCAGCCGGCGGTGTTCCGATCCTCGTCCCCCCGCTGCCGGATCGCGCCTCCCTCTTCGATTTGGTGGCGCGATGTGACGGGGTGCTCCTCAGCGGAGGTCACAACGACGTGGACCCCCGCCGATATGGGCGCCCCCCGCATGCGCGCTTGAGGTCGGTGCTGCCGGAGTGCGACGAGACCGATTGGCAGCTTCTGGAGGCCGCGGAGGTCTATCGCCGACCCGTACTCGCCATCTGTTACGGAATGCAAGTGCTCAACGTCTTTCGGGGCGGTACGCTCTATCAGGATATCGCCTCGGAGCGAGATGGGGCCGTGCGGCATGAACCGGGTGCGCCCGGGGAGCATCCCACCCATCGCATCCGCATCGCGGAAGGGACGCTCCTGGCCCATCTGGCCGGAGGGACGGCGGCCGACGTCAACAGCTTCCACCATCAGGCGGTGAGAGACGTGGGACGCGATCTGCAGCCGATCGCATGGAGCGAGGATGGGATCGTCGAGGCCGTGCTCGATACGCGACCGGAGCGGTTCATCCTCGGCGTCCAATGGCACCCGGAGCTGACGTTCGCTTCGGATGCCTTCTCACGGGCGATCTTCGAATGTTTCCGGCATGCGGCGGCCAGACGAGCCCCATGACGCGGAGGTCCACATGTCACGAGAAGGGCGGCGAGCGCTCTTGGTTCTCGGATTCGGCCATTTCGTGAACGATTTGCATACGAGCACGCTCTATCCGCTGCTGCCGCTGATCGCGCGGAAGCTGAATCTGAGCGAAGCGGAGGTCTTCTGGCTCGCGCCGCTCTTGAATTTCACCTCCTCACTCATGCAACCCGTGTATGGATTTCTCGCCGATCGGTACTCGCGTCGCGCCTTCGCCATCGCCGGGCCGGCTCTCGCCGGATCGTTCCTCTCGCTCATCGGCACGGCGACATCCTATGGGATGCTCCTGCTCTTCCTCGTCTTGGGGGGGATCGGCAATGGGGCGTTTCATCCGCAGGGCGCGGCCCTGGCCGCTCGAACCCATGAGCATCGGCGCCGGCTCGCGCTCTCGATGTTCTCGTCCTCGGGGACGCTCGGTTTCGCCCTCGGCCCTCTGATCATCACGGCGATCGTGGCGGCCACGGACCTGACGCGAACCTATGCGCTGATGCCGCTCGGATGGCTGGCGGCTCTCCTTCTTCATCGCTATGGCCCCCGCGATGACTGGCGCGAACGGCACTCGAACAGGTCGCACGCGCTCACCGAATTGACGGGGACGCTGCGTCGCGTCTGGCGCCCGATGCTCTCCCTCTACCTCATCACCGTCTCCCGCTCGGCCCTGTACGTGATGACCAACAGCTACATGCCCTTCGTTCTGACGCAGCGGGGATATGGCTTGCGCCAAACGGGTGGGCTTTTGACGGCATATCTGCTGGCCGGAGCATGCGGGAGCTTTCTCGGAGGAGCCTTTGCCGAACGCTTCGGCGGCCGATGGCTCACGTTCGGGACAGGTGCGCTCATCCCGCTCTTGTTCGCCATGGCGGCGCTCGGGCGCGGTCCGCTGAGCGTGGCAGCGCTCATCGCCGGAGGGTTCACCCTCATGTCCGTCTTCCCCGTGAACGTCGCCACGGCCCAAGAGCTGGCCCCAAGAGAGACGTCCACCGTCTCCGCGCTGATGATGGGATTCGCGTGGGGAATCGGCTCGATGGCTCCGGCGCTTGGTGAACCCCTCACCCGAATGTTCGGATTTGAGGGTGTGCTCGCGGCGATGGCGGCCTTTCCCTTCGCGACGTCGCTCCTCGCCCTGTGGATTCCTGAGGGTCGCGCCCTCGCCCTTCCCTCCCGCGCGACCTCCCCACACCCGGCCCGATGAGGCTCACATCCAATACGCGCGGTCGAGACTGCGATACTGAATCGCCTCGGAGATGTGATGCGGTCGGATGACGTCACTCTCTTCGAGATCGGCGATCGTGCGGCTCACCTTCAGGATGCGATCGTAGGCGCGGGCGGACAGCCCCAACCGCGAGACGGCTTGTTCCAGGAGGCGCCCGGCCGATTCGTCCAGCCGACAGTATGTGCGGATCAGCCGGGGCGTCATCTGCGCATTGCAGTAAATCCCATCGGCCACATAACGGCGCACCTGCCGCTCGCGAGCACGAATCACGCGCTCCCGAACGGCCTGAGAGGGTTCACCTGCAGCGCTATCGGCGAGCTCCCGAAATCGCACCGCCGGGACCTCGATGTGAATATCTATGCGGTCCAAAAGCGGCCCGGAGATCTTCGAGACGTAACGCTGGATCATGGCCGGCGTGCACGTGCACTGTCGCACGCGCGACCCCCAATACCCGCACGGGCAGGGATTCATCGCCGCCACCAGCATGAACCGCGCGGGGAACGTCAAGGACATCGCCGCGCGGGAGATCGTCACGCGCCCGTCCTCCAACGGCTGCCGCAAGACTTCGAGCACATTTCGATCGAACTCCGGCAGCTCATCCAAGAAGAGGACGCCATGGTGGGCGAGGCTGACTTCCCCGGGTCGGGGAATAGCGCCGCCACCGATCAGCCCCGCATCACTGATCGTGTGATGCGGGGCGCGAAACGGTCGGGTCACCACAAGACCGCGCTCTTCGGTCAATCCCGCGACACTGTGAATCTTGGTGACCTCGATGGCTTCCTCGAAGGTGAGCGGCGGCAGGATCGTCGGAATCCGCTTGGCGAGCATCGTCTTGCCGCTTCCCGGCGGGCCGATCATCAAGATGTTGTGCCCTCCAGCGCAAGCCACCTCGATAGCCCGCTTGGCCGCCAGTTGCCCCTTCACCTCGCTGAAATCGACGGAATACCGATTGATCTCCCCCAAGAACTCGCCGGGAGAGAGCTTCAAGGGAGCAGTCGAGGTCTGCCCGGTGAGCATCCGAACGAGATCCGGGAGCGCCCGCACCGGGTATACGTCAATCCCCTCGACGACGGCCGCCTCGCGCGCATTCTCCTCGGGCACGAACAGGCGCCGCAGATGGCGCGCCCGCGCGGCCACGGCAATGGGCAACGCGCCGCGAATCGGTCGGAGGCGACCATCCAGAGAGAGTTCTCCCACAAAGAGCGCATCATGGAGGCTCACCCCCTCCAGGTATCCATTCGCGCCGAGAATGCCCACGGCGATCGGCAGATCAAAGCTCGACCCCTCTTTCTTGATGTCCGCCGGGGCGAGGTTCACCGTGACGCGATGAATGGGGAAGAAGAACCCGCAATTTTGAATCGCCGCGCGAATGCGCTCGCGACTCTCCCGAACGGCCGCATCCGGCAAGCCCACCATGATGAAGGCCGATCCGGCCTGATCCCCCGTCCGAGGAGAGAGATCCACCTCGACCTCCACCAGATAAGCATCAATGCCGAGCGTCGCCGCGCTCATGACCTTGAAGAGCATGGGGCATCGCCTCCACCTGGTGCGATCGTCCAAACCGCGAAGTGAGGGCCTCAATGAAATAAAATCAGGACGACCCGCGTCGGGTCCGGATCACCTCCCCGACGAGGGTCGTCCCATCACTGGAGATCCTCACGATGTCCGAGCAGCCGCTCGGGCCACCTGGACACGGATGGACTTGAGCAGGCACTTGCCGCCGGATTCGTCGCAGCGCGTAGTCACGCGATCGCCCGGCTTCACCTCCCCCAGGGTGATCGTCTGACGCGCCTTCGTGATCCGAGCGTCCGGAGCGACCTCCAACGTCATCTCTTTGCCCGTCCGCTGCTTGATCACGATCTGGTTCTTCGCCGTGTCGACGGAGACGACCTCACCGGAATGCGTCTTGAGCGCCGGACGCGCCGTCGCTTTCGGCGCCGGTGCTTGTCCGGCTTTTTGCTCCTGAGCCCACAGGCTGACCAATGGGATGATCAGGGAAAGCGCGACACTGCATGCGATCACTCGCCTCATGGCTCCATCCCTCCTCGTCGTTGTATTAGTGGTTCGACGGTTGCCATTTTATGCGGTTAGGGGGCAAGGCGTCAAGAGCGCCGCTGGGAGAAAGCCCCCTCTTCGCGTGATCCCCGGGATCACGCCCTCGCAGAGGGCGGAGAGGGCGCGTCGAATCTCAGCGTCGCGACGAGGCGGCTCGCTCCGATTCGACTTGGAGCGAATTCAGGAACTCGGCGTTCGTCTTCGTCTTCGCCAGGCGCTCCAGCATGAGCTGCATCGCCTCGACCGGCGAGAGCGTGGCCAGAACGCGACGCAGGACGATGATGCGATTCAGATCCTGAGGCGGGATGAGCAACTCCTCCCGCCGCGTCCCCGACCGATGGATGTCAATGGCCGGGAAGACGCGCTTGTCCGCCAACGCGCGGTCCAGGTGAATCTCCATGTTGCCCGTTCCCTTGAACTCCTCGAAGATGACCTGGTCCATGCGCGATCCCGTATCAATGAGCGCCGTGGCGATGATGGTGAGACTGCCCGCATCCTCCAGATTGCGCGCGGCGCCAAAGAAGCGCTTCGGCTTCTCCATGGCGCTGGCATCAATCCCCCCGGTCAGCGTCCGACCGCTCCGCTCCACGATAGAGTTGTGCGCGCGCGCCAAGCGGGTGATGGAATCCAACAGGATCACCACATCGTTCCCATACTCGACAAGCCGCTTGGCCTTCTCCAGGACCATCTCCGCCACGCGCGCATGCCGCTCCGCCGGCTGATCGAAGGTGGAGGCGACAATCTCCCCGTGCACCTTGCGCTCCCAATCGGTGACCTCCTCCGGACGCTCGTCAATCAGGAGAACGATCAGCTTCACCTCCGGATGATTGCGGGTGATCGAATTGGCGATCGTCTGCAGCAGCATCGTCTTCCCCGTGCGCGGCGGCGCCACGATCAGACCGCGCTGCCCCTTCCCGATCGGGGTCAACAGATCCATCACCCGCGCCGAGAGGTTGTCTGGCGTCGTCTCCAGGCGGAATCGCTCCTCCGGAAACAGCGGGACCAGCGTCTCAAAAGGCGGCGTCTCGCGCCGCTTGTCCGGAGGCTCCCCATTGATCGTCTCCACCCGCACCAGAGCGAAGTATCGCTCATCATCGTGGGGCGGGCGACAGAGCCCACACACGACATCGCCCGTGCGCATCTTGAACCGACGAATTTGCGATTGCGCGACGTAGATGTCGTCCGGGCTGGGAATGTAGCCATTCTCGGGCGAGAGCAGAAAGCCATGCCCTTCGGGCAGGACCTCCAACACGCCCTCGATCAGGATGAGATCGTTTTTCGTCATAGTCGAATGGGATGAAGCTTCATGTCCGGTATGGAACTCCTCCATCCGCTCTCCCATAGCCCTCAACCCAGGAAGGACTTGAGCTTGGAGCTGATCGCCGGATGTCGCAGTTTCGCTAAGGCCCGAGCCTCGATCTGACGGACGCGCTCACGCGTGACGCCCAGATGCTTGCCGATCTCCTCCAGCGTGTATTCCTCCCCCTGCGGATTGAGGCCGAACCGCATGCGAATGATCGTCTGCTCGCGCGGCGTCAGCACCTTCAGCGATTCCTCCGTCACGCGCTTGAGGTTATTCTGAATCGCCAGCTCAATGGGGTTGTTGGAGCTCTTGTCCGGGATGAGGTGACCGAGCCGGACTTCCTCGTTCTCAAACATGGGCGTCTCCAAGGAGACCGGTCCCTGCGCGGCCTCCATCAGTTGCCGCAGCTTCTCGGTCGTGATCCCCACCTTCCGCGCGATCTCGGCCGGCGTCGGCTCCCGTCCCAACTTCTCACTCAGCTCCCGCGTCACCTGCCGGACGCGCTCCAACGTATCGGTCACGTGCACGGGGAGACGAATCGTCCGCGCCTTGTCCGAAATCGCCCGCCGAATCGCCTGTCGAATCCACCATACGGCATACGTCGAGAACTTATACCCCCGCCGATAGTCGAACTTCTCGACCGCCTTCATGAGCCCGATGTTCCCTTCTTGAATGAGGTCAAGGAGCGGCAGCCCCAAATGCGCATATCGCTTGGCGAAGGCGATCACCAGACGCAGGTTCGCTTCCGTCAACTCGCGCTTCGCCTGTTCCGACTGCTGCTCGCCCCGCGTGATCCGCTCCAACGTTCGAGCCGGGTCTTGAAGCGCGACACCGTATTGCGCCTCCAACTCCCGCATCCGCCGTCGGGCCGCGCGCAGACGCGCGAGCGTCTCGGCCGACTTCCGCCCGCTCCGCTTGGCGGCGGCCTCGGCTTGCGCCACCTCCTCGCGCGCTCGCTGCAGTTCCTCAACCGCTTGCCGGATCTTCGCGATGAGTCTCTCGCGAACCGAGGGCGTCAGATCCAGTTCCCGAATCTTGCGCGAGAGCTCAACCCGCGTCTTCTGAAATTGGCGCAGCAGCCGACGCCGACGCGCCCCATCCTTGCGAAGCGTCCGGAGCCGCTCCGCTTGCGAGCGACAGCGCCGATAGAGCTTCTTCACCTCGTCCAGAATATGCAACACCTGCGCCCTCAACTGACGCGCTCGCTCCTCGGACGAGGCCTCAGCCTCCGTATCCACGAGCTCCTCCAGCTCGATCTCCCCCTTCCGAAGCCGCTCCCCCAGCGCCAAAAGCTCCATGACGGCGATCGGCGAACGAGAGAGGGCCTTCCGCACCATGCGCTGCCCGCGCTCAATGCGCTTGGCCAGCATGACCTCCCCTTCCTGCGTCAGCAGGGGCGTCGAGGCGATCTCCCGAAAATACGTCCGAATCGCATCGACCGCCTCAACTTCCTCGATCTCCCCCTCTCCCGCGATCTCCTCCTCTAACGCCTCACCCTCAGAGAGGCCTTCCAATCCCTCCTCAAACTCCTCGGGATAGGCGAAATCCAAGAGGTCCTCACGGGAGAATCCCTCCTCCAGAGAGGACGGGTCTTCTTCCATGAGGAGCTCGTCATCAATGGATTCCAGTAAGGTCTCCATACGCGTTCTCGTCTTCTTCAGAATCCGCCCCACGCTTACTGGATGTCGGGTCGTCTCCGCACGTTGCTCTTCCGACGAAGCGACCGAAGTTCGGTCCTGCACAGAGGGCCCCGCTTTTCCCCGGAGCACCCAGGCGGCGGCACGCCCTGTCCCCTCACGCGCTCCTCGACAACCCGCCGGGTGCCTGAGACGCCCACCCTCTCTACAGAACCAGTTAAGTGTACGGAGAAGAAGTCCCTTTTGTCAAGCACGAAAAAGAAAAATCCCCCTCCCGGCTCGGGAGGGGGATGACGATCCTCACTTGGCCGCCGCCTCGGCCGCCCGGGGAGCTTCCAGCACCTTCACCTGGACCTTCTTCACCTCCAGCGCCGCCGGAGCTGGCATCACCAACTCCAGGACGCCATTCCGATAGACGGCCTCGATCTGGTCCGTGTTGACCCCCTCAGGCAGCGGGATCACCCGCTCGAAGCTCCCATAGGCGATCTCCCGACGGATGAAGTTGGCTTCCTCGACCTTTCGATCAAACGTCTTGCGACCGCGAATCGCGAGCTGATTGCCCGTGACGCTGATGTCCAAGTCCTTCGGATCCACACCCGGCACCTCCACCCGCAGATGCAGCTTCCCCTGATCTACGAACGCTTCGACCGGAATCCACGAGCTGGACAGCCGAGGAAGCCCCTCCTCCTCGGACCGAGGCGCGAACCACTCTTCAAGATCCCGGGTCAGATCATAGAAGACCCGGCGAAACATGTTGTCAATGTCTCGGTAGAGATTGAAGAACTCATCAAACGGTCGCCATCTCGCCAGCATAGCCTTCACCTCCCAAAAGTTTCGTTTTATTCGCTCAACTTTCCTGCTATGAATATAGTAAGATTTTCTGATTTTGTCAAGAGCATGGATTGGCCTCCCTCCATCTTCTATGTGCTCACTAAGCCTCAGTTATTTCAGCACCTTGAGCCTTACAATGCCGTACTCGCCATCTGATCCAAGCAGCTCAACATCGAACCCAGGAGAGCTGCGAAGCTCGCGCACATGGCGCCATCGGGTTACAACGAGCATGGAGCCGAGATCGTGCGCGATTTCACGTAACTCTTTTTGAGAGAAGATGATGCGGACTCTCCCGCGCTCATCATAGATCGAACGCGCGTTGGTGTAGAAGGTCAACGTATGGTGAAACCAACCGTACCCGACAAGTTTCTCCTCGGGCCGGAAATTTTTCAAAGCGATCTCGGCTAGGGTTCGATGGGACTCTTTTCTTTCAATCGCGGGCTGAAAGATCTCAAGCAGTACGGGCACACTGGCGACACATACCGAGAGAATGAGCAGAATGAGGGCCTTCTGTCGAGCGGCGAGCGCCAGTCCGATTCCGACCAAAGCTCCTCCCCCGATCCCCACGAGCAAGAGGGGCTTCGTGGCGTTGACCTCCCCAAGCTCTCGTTGGGCATAGAGGAGCGCCGCTCCGGCAATGGCGAAGAAAAAGATCGGGAGTGAGATCGCCTGCAGCCTCATCGCGCGATCCGGAGACGCCCCCCATAGGCGGAGCAGTTCAGCAGCAGCCAGGAGAGCAGCGGCCGGGATGACGGGCAACAGATAGCCCGGAAGCTTGGACTGAGAGAAAGAGAAGAAGAGGAAGGGCCAGGCGATCCACAGGGCCGCGAACACCTTGAGGCGTGCACAGGATTGGTTCTCGGAATCCTCGCTCGAAGCGACGCCGCGTCGCTCTCTGAGAAGCCGCGCGAGGGCCAGAAGGAGCAGAGGCGTCCACGGGAACATACCCACGAGCAAGACGGGGAGATAGTAATACACAGGGCCGGGGTGTTGAAATCGCCCGGTCGTGTAACGCTGGATGTGGTGCTCGATGAAGAACTCATTGATGAACCGCCATCCGTGTCGCGCGAGCATGGGACCATACCAACTGGCGCATGCGAGCAGGAAGGCGAGTCCACTCCAAGCGAGCTCTTTCCCTCGCGGGAATATCCTCAGCGACTGGCGAAGGAAGAGAGAGCTCCCGATGATCAGAATGGGGAAAAGTACCCCGACGAGCCCCTTCGCGAGGACGGCGAGGCCGAAGCAGAAGCCGGCCGCGATGAAGAGCCGGGCTCGGCTTCGGGGCGCAGTCGCCTCTGAAGCGAGGAAGAGGAAGCAGAGGCCGGCTGTGAGTGTCGCCGAGAACGGCATATCGGTCGTCGCGCCGCGCGCGAAGCCGAAGGCCATTGGAGTCACGATGAAACAGCACGCGGCGAAGAAGCCATAGAGGGGAGAGTGTACCCGCCGTCCTACGCCGTAGAGGAAGAAGGCCACGGCTGTCGCCAGCAGCGCCGAGGGCAATCGAGCGGCGAACTCGCTGACGCCCAAGGCCTGCATGCTGAGCGCCATCAACCAGTAGGTGAGGGCGGGCTTCTCCAGCCAGGGCTGTCCGCCGATTGTCGGGGTGATGGGATCTCGGCGAGCCAGCATCTCTCGAGCGACCTGGGCATAACGCGGTTCATCGGGGCCGATGAGGGCCATCGCGCCCAGGCGGTAGAAGAAGAAGAGTCCGCACACTCCCGTCAGCAGGAGCAGCCATAGCATCTCCTTCTGCAGCCGGCGCGCGAGCACCGAACAGAGATTATGAGAGGGGTCTTTTTGAGCGAGCAAGCTCGATCGAGCATGCCGGTGATGGAGCGCGGTGCTTACGACGGCGCGTCGCTTGCCCCTCAGGATCGGGCTTCATTACACTTGACACACGATGATGCGCGTGGCGGTCGTCGGCGTGGGGCGCATTGGGAAAGAGCATGTGCGGATCTACACCTCGCTCCCGGAGGCCACGCTCGTTGGCGTGTGCGACACGGATCGGGCGCGAGGCGAGCAGATCGCCGCGCAATACGCCGTTCGGTACTACGCCGATTATCACGAGCTCCTCGGCCAGGTGGATGCTGTGAGCATCGCCGTCCCGACTGAGAGCCACTGCGAGATCGCCTGCGAATTCTTGAGACACGGCGTGGCCGTGCTCGTGGAGAAGCCGATGGCGCGCACATTGGAAGAGGCTGAGCGCATGATCCGGTGGGCGCGGGAGACGGGAGCGCTCCTGCAGGTCGGGCATCTGGAGCGGTTCAACCCGGCAGTGCGGGCGCTGACACCGCTCGTCTTCGAGCCCAAGTTCTTCGAGGTTCACCGCCTGGGCGAGTTCACCGAGCGCAGCTTGGACATTGACGTCGTCCTCGACCTGATGATTCACGATTTAGACATCCTGCTCTCTCTGGTCGAGGCCGATATTCAGGCGATTGACGCGGTGGGTGTCCCCATCCTGACCGATCGCGTGGACATCGCCAATGCGCGCCTGGAGTTCGCCAACGGCTGCGTCGCCAACGTGACGGCGAGCCGCATCTCGCGGGAGAGGGTGCGAAAGCTCCGGGTCTTTCAACCGAACGCGTATCTCTCCCTGGACTATACCCGTCAGGAGCTGGAGGTCTATCGCCTCGTGACCCCCTCCGATCTCGGCCAGCGCCCGCGCATCGTCGCCGAGCGCGTTCCGGTGGCGAAGGACGAGCCGCTGCGCGCGCAGCTTCAGTCTTTTCTGAGGTGTGTGCGCGAAGGGGCGCCTCCTCTTGTGAGCGGCGAGGATGGACGCAAGGCGCTGGCGCTGGCGCTGCGCATTCTCGCGGCGATCGAAGCGCGTGGGCATCGCGTGGGGATCAGTTGATTCGGCGGCCAGCTCCGGGCTATCATTGTGCGTGTTTCGGATCGCGAGGCAGCGTTCGGCCAGAAGAAGCCGTCGGCGAAATGGCACCGTGGGCGTCGTGCCAGGTTGCTCCGCGCACGCTCGGCTGGAATGAAAGGACGGGCAGATGGAGCGCCTCTCCTTCCAGACGGCTCTTGCCCTGAGCGAGACGTCTCGCTTGACGCGGGAAGCACGCGTCGGAGTGGTGATCTCGCTGCTGCTTCATCTGGTTCTTGCTCTCGTGATCTCGCTTTGGGGAGCTTCTCCGCCGCCATCCGCTTCGGCGGAAGGGGAGAGATGGGCCGCGGTCGGATACCCCCGCGCGGAGATCATCGAGCTGGATAAACCCTTCTATGCGCCTCCGCCGGAAGTGATTCGGCAACTTGGGGGAGTGGAAGCCGCGCGTCCGCCGCGACGTCCCGAATTTCTCTCCGAGCGCACGACGATCGCGCGGGGGGAGCCGAATCCCAA
Organism: bacterium HR08; assembly: GCA_002898775.1. Classification (GTDB taxonomy): domain Bacteria; phylum Acidobacteriota; class Blastocatellia; order HR10; family HR10; genus HR10. The sequence continues at coordinate 26,730 of BEHK01000014.1, forward strand.
CCCCATGGGCTCTTCCTCGCTGCCGAAGGTGAGTGGCCGAGGTCGTGCGCTGCCGGAGCTGATCGAGGACAAGCCTCCGGCCTCTCGCACCTCAGCCGGTTCGTCTTCTCAGGAAGCGCGGGCGGACCCGCGCCTGGCTCCGACTCTTCCGGCCCCGGGATCCCGCGCAGAAGCGCTCGACCGTCGTCGCGACTCCATTCCAGAATCCATCCTCGCCGCGCTTCGCGGCAGCAGTGCTCCGGCTTCGGTGGAATCGTTCAGCAATCCACAATCGGGCGTGACGCTGGAGGGCCCGCCGTCGGTGAATGCCCAAGCTGTCGCCGCCATGGAAGAGTACCGCGCGTATTTGGAGCGCGCGATCCAGCAACGGTGGTTCATCCCCCCGGAGGCGAATCTCCTTCAAGCGCCGACGACGGTGATTGTCGTCTTCGAAGTCGCGCGGGATGGACGGCTGCTGCAATTGCGGCTGCGACAATCTTCGGGCATCCCGGCGCTTGATCGGGCGGCCATCAACGCGGTTCGTCTGGCTGCGCCGTTTCGTCCGCTGCCAAGCGTGTACGCCTTCGAGAGTCAGTGGTTCACGGACAAGTTCATCTATTATCCACCTCGATGAGCTGACGGTCGTGAGCGTCGGTGTCGGTCGCGCGCCGGAGATTCGCAGAGCGCGCGCTCAGGCCTTCCAACGGGGTGGACCGCACGGATCGAGAGATCGGGATAGAGGATCAGTCATGACGCGGGGGCAACGGTGGGGAGCATGGTTGCTCTTGACCGCGCTGCTGCTGCTCAGCCTCATGCGCGGATTCTGGCCATGACCGCGGAGCGTCCGATCTTGGCCATCGTGGGACCGACGGCATCAGGGAAGAGCGAACTGGGGATCGCCCTAGCCGAAGCTTTCGATGGTGAGATCATCAACTGCGATTCCGTGCAGCTGTACCGAGGGCTTTACGTGGGCACGGCGAAGGTCCCGCCGGAGAAGCGGCGCGGCGTCCCGCACCATCTCATTGATGTCCTGGAGCCCACGGAGCATTTCACGGCGGGCGAATATGCGCGTCGCGCGCTCTCGGTCATCGAGGCGGTCGAGGCGCGGGGCAAGCTCGCCATTCTCGTCGGTGGGACAGGCTTCTACATCCGGGCGCTGCGTCAACCGCTCTTCTCCTCCCCGCCGACGGACCTCGCCTTGCGAGAGCGATTGAAGCGCATCCTTCAGCGGCACGGGCCGCAGCATCTGCATCGGATGCTCGCGCGCGTGGATCCGGAGGCAGCCGCGCGCATCCCCCCGCGAGATTGGGCGCGCACGACGCGCGCGCTAGAGTATTTCTTTCAGACCGGGCGGCGCATCTCCGAAGCGCAGCGCGAGCGTCCCGCTCCTCCTCCGCTGGCGCGGAGGTTGCACCTGATCGCCTTGAATCCGCCGCGCGAGGAGCTGTACCGCCGCATCAATCGGCGCGCGGAGGAGATGTTCGCGCGCGGATGGGTCGAGGAGGTTCAAGCGCTGCTGCGAGCGGGCGTCCCGGAGACGGCCAAGGCGCTTCAGGCCCACGGGTATCGGCGGATCGTGCAATACCTGCGCGGGGAGATCTCGCTCGCGCGAGCGCTTGAGCTGACGCAGCGCGACGTGCGCCATTACGCGAAGCGGCAGCTCACCTGGTTTCGTCACGAACCCAACGTCATATGGTTTCACGGATTTGGCGATGACCCTCATCTTCAGGGCGAGGTGATGCGCGTGATTCGCGCGCGATGGGGGGATCTCTTGACCGATGTTGAAAACCGGGCCGCGAAGTGTTAGGGTTAGGGGTGATCCCATGCCAGGGGTGTTCATCACGTTCGAGGGGATTGATGGAAGCGGCAAGACGACGATGCTTCAGTCCGTCGCGCTGAAGTTGCAGTCTTTGGGTCTTCCTGTGGTGGTGACGCGCGAGCCGGGAGGGACCGAGTTGGGTCGCGCCCTCCGCGATCTCGTGCTCACGCATGAGATGTCGCCGATGGCGGAGCTCTTCCTCTACGCGGCGGATCGCGCCGAGCATGTCGCGCGCGTCATTCGACCGGCCCTGGAGGAAGGGCTCATCGTCCTCTCTGATCGGTATGCGGATGCGACGCTCGCCTATCAGGGATACGGGCGGGGACTCCCCCTCTGGATGGTTCGTCAGGTGAACCAGTGGGCGACCGATGGGGTGATGCCCAAGCTCACGATCGTGCTCGATTGTGAGATCGCCGAGGCACGGCGCCGCAAAGGGCCGTCCACGGATCGGTTCGAGCGCGATGGGGAAGACTTCCTGACCCGCGTGCGGCAGGGGTATCTGGAGGTCGCGCGCCAGGAGCCAGAGCGCGTTCGTGTCATCTCCTCCTCAGGGCCGAAGGACGTGACGGCTGAGCTGGTCTGGACGACCGTGGCATCTGCGCTCAATTTATGAGCGCTCTGCGACCGATCACCTGTTTCACTCCGCGGGCGAGGTGACGGATGATCACAGAGACGGCAGCTCGCGGCAGCCATTGACGATGGCCTTTCGCGACCTCATCGGGAACGAACCGGTGAAGCGAGCGCTTCAGATGGCCGTGCGCGAGGGACGTCTCGGCCACTCGCTGCTGTTCTCCGGGCCGGAGGGCGTCGGCAAACGCCAATTCGCGCTGGCGCTGGCCAAGACGATCAACTGCCCGCACGCGAGGAGGGAGCCCCTCCCTGACAGTTGCGACGCGTGCCCGAGCTGCCGGAAGTTCGACCGGGGCGAGCATATGGATTTCTCCCTCATCCGCCCGGAGACGGCGTTCCTCAAGATCGAGCAGATTCGCGTGCTCTGCGAGCACGCGCACCGGAAACCCTTCGAGGCGCGCCGGCGCATCTTCCTCATTGATGGAGCTGAGGCGATGACCGAGCAAGCGGCCAATGCTTTGCTGAAGACGCTGGAGGAGCCCCCGGCGGAATCCTTGCTCATCCTCCTGACCGACCAGCCGACTCGCCTCCTGCCCACGATTCGCTCGCGATGCCAGATCTACTATTTCGCTCCGCTGAGGACGGCCGAGATCGAACGCTTCCTCCGGGAGCGCTTCACGCGCCCGGAGGAGGAGGTCCGCCTGCTGGCCCGCTTGGCCTCGGGCCGGATCGGAAAAGCGCTCTCGATTGATCTCTCGGTCTATCGGGAAATGCGCCATGAGATCCTCGAGCTCCTGGCGGTGCTCGCCGCCGGAGACCGCGTGCGGCTCATCAAGGCGGCGGAATACTTGGGGCGGCGTCTTGACCGGGAGGACTTCGAGCGTCGGCTGGAGATCCTCGAGCAGGTGCTCAGCGATCTGCTCCGTCTGCATCTGGGCGTGGAGGAGGTGGTGAACGCGGATGTCGCCCCGCGTCTGACCGCGCTGGCGGCCTTCTTCCCGCCGCCGCGTCTGATGCGGCTCGCGGAGAAGTTCGCCGCCCTGAGGCGAGATCTCTGGCGGAACCTCAACCGGCAACTGGCCCTGGAGGCCTTGTTCCTGTCTGAAGCGCCCTCGCCCTAGGCAAATCACCGCCGCTCGCGTAAAATATCCTGACTTGCCGTGGAAGGCAAAGGGGGATGTATGCGGTGGTCGAGAGCGTTCATTCCGACCCTGCGCGAGACGCCGGCGGATGCCGAAGTCGTCAGCCATCAACTGCTGCTGCGCGCCGGGATGATCCGGCAGCTCGCCTCGGGCATCTACAGCTTCCTGCCGCTGGCCTGGCGCGTCATGCAGAAGATCATCGCCATCATCCGCGAGGAGATGGATCGCATCGGGGGACAGGAATTCCACCTGCCCGCGCTGCATCCGGCGGAGATCTGGAAGGAGTCGGGGCGCTGGGAGATCATGGGAGAGAACATGTTCCGCCTGCGCGACCGGCGCGGGAGCGATCTCTGCCTGGGCATGACGCATGAGGAGGTCTTCACCGCGATCGCGCGCCACGAGCTGCGATCCTACAAGCAGCTGCCTCAGGTGTGGTATCAGATTCAGACGAAGTTCCGCGATGAGCCGCGTCCGCGCTCGGGCGTCTTGCGCGTTCGCGAATTCATCATGAAGGACGCCTACACGTTCGATCTCGATGAAGAGGGGCTCGATCGCGCGTATCGGGATCAATATCAGGCCTATTGTCGCATCTTCGACCGCTGCGGGTTGAAATACCTGGTCGTCCAGGCCTCCTCCGGCGCCATGGGGGGGCAGGAATCGGCCGAGTTCATGGTCCTCACCGACGCCGGGGAGGATCACATCGCGCTCTGTTCCTCCTGCGGCTATGCGGCCAATACGGAGAAGGCGACCTCTCGCGTGCCGGAGATCGTGGACGCCGATGGGCTTCCGGCTCCGGAGATGTTCCCGACTCCGGGCGTGCGCACGATCAAGGACCTTGAAGAATTCCCCGGCGGCGCGCCGGCCGAGCGACAGATCAAGACGCTCGCTTACGTCTTGGACGATCAGTTCACGCTCCTTCTGCTCCGCGGCGATCACGAGCTGAATGAAGCGAAATTGGCCGATGCCACCGGCGCCACGCACATTCGTCCCGCACAGCCGGAGGAGATCAAGGCGGCGCTCGGTGCGTATCCGGGGAGCATCGGCGCTGTGGGCGTCACCGCCTATCCGATCCTCGCTGACCTCGCTCTGCGCGGGCGGCGCGACATGGTCACTGGGGCCAATCGCGACGATTTCCACTGGCGCGGAGTGGACGTCGAGCGGGACATTCGCGTGACGCGGTGGGCCGATCTGCGTCTGGTGAAGACGGGCGAGGGTTGCCCGCAGTGCGAGGGCACGCTCGTCGTCCGGAAGGGGCTGGAGATCGGTCACATCTTCAAGCTCGGCACGCGGTATAGCGAGTCCATGGGTGCCTATGTGCTCAATCAGGAGGGGAGAGCCGTGCCGCTGGTCATGGGCAGCTATGGCATCGGCGTCGAGCGCGTCATGGCCGCGGCCGTCGAGCTCTATCACGATGAAGACGGCATCATCTGGCCGATCACGATCGCGCCGTTTCAGGTCATCCTCGTCCCCGTGAACATGGCCGATGACGCGCAACGCGCAGCGGCCGAACGCCTCTATGCCGAGCTGACGGCGGCCCATGTCGAGGTCCTCTACGACGATCGCGAGGAACGCGCCGGCGTGAAATTCAAAGATGCGGACCTCATCGGCATTCCCCTTCGCGTGACCATCGGGCCGCACAAACTCGCGCGCGGTCAGGTGGAGATCCTCCGCCGCCGCACGCGAGCGATCGAGGACGTCGCGCTCGAAGCAGCCGTCTCGCGCATCCGCGAGATCATCGACGAAGAGACCCGCGAGGTGCTCCGACAATGAATCTGATCCTGACCAATGCCGGGAGCTATCCACGCATTGGCGATTCGCCCGAGTTGCACATCCTGCGCCAGGCGCTGGCGCGCTTCGATCGCGGGGAAGCGACCGAAGCCGATATTCGGCGCGCCGAGGACGAACTGGTGCGTCGCGCCATCGCTGAGCAGATCGAAGCTGGGCTGGACGTGGTGACCGATGGGCAGATCCGCTGGTATGATCCGATCTCCCATCTGGCGGGGAAGCTGCGGGGGACGAAGATCAATGGCCTGCTGCGATACTTCGATACGAACTTCTACTTCCGCCAACCGGTCATCGTGGACCGCCTCGTTCGCGAGCGCCCGATCCTTCTTGAGGAATATCGGTACGCGCGCTCGGTCTCCTCGCGACCGGTGAAGCCCGTGCTGACGGGTCCCTATACGCTGGCCGTCTTCTCGTTGGTCGAGCGGGAGGAATATCGCGATCTGCAACGGCGCGTCGAGGATTACGCTACGGCCTTGGCCGAAGAAGTGGCGGAGTTGGCTGCGGCGGGCGCCGAGCTCATCCAGGTGGATGAACCGGCGATCGTGCTCGAGGACGCGGCGTTCGATCTCTTCGCCGCCGGAATCCGCGCGCTCGCCGAGGCCAAAGGTGCCGCTCGCCTGGCCCTCTATATCTCCTTCGGCGACGTCTCGGCGCTCTATGCGCGGCTCCAAGAGCTTCCCGTGGACGTTCTGGGGCTGGATTTCACCTACAGCCCGCAGCTTGTGGAGCGCATCGCCGTCGAGGGGTCGGCCAAGGCTCTTGGCCTCGGCCTCATTGATGGACGCAACACGAAACTGGAGCCCGAAGCCGAAGTCGCCGCGGCGCTCGAACGGTTGCTGCCGGCCATTCGCAGCGATGTCGCTTACTTGAACCCCTCTGTGGGACTCGAATTCTTGCCGCGCGATCGCGCGTTTCGGAAATTGCGGCATCTGGTCACTATCGGCATGAGGTTCAAGTCATGAGTCGAGAGAAATTGCGCGCTTTAGGCATTGAACTTCCCCTGCTGCCGACGACCTCCGTCGGGAGCTTCCCCAAACCCGACGAGCTGCAACGGGCGCGCGCGCAGTGGGCGCGCGGCCTCATCTCGCGCGAGGAGCTGGAACGACTCGAACGCCGCGCGACCGAATTCTGGATCCGCACGCAGGAGGAGCTGGGGATTGACGTCCTCGTGGACGGCGAACAATATCGCGGGGACATGGTCACCTACTTCGCCGAGAACATGCGCGGGTTCGAGATCGGCGGTCTCGTTCGCTCCTATGGGAACCGGTACTACCGAAAGCCGATCATCGTCTCCGAAGTGCGATGGGAGCGGCCGATCACCGTCTCCTGGTGGCGCTTCGCTCAACGCCTCACGACGAGACCGGTCAAGGGCATGCTCACCGGCCCGTATACGGTCATGGACTGGTCCTTCAACGAATATTACCCGGATCGCCACGCCACCTGCCTGGCGCTGGCGCGCGAGATTCGAAAAGAGGTCGAAGCGTTGATCGAGGCCGGGGCGCGAATCATCCAAATTGACGAGCCCGCGCTCTCGGTCCGCCCCTATGAACTGGGGCTGGCGCGCGAAGCGATGCAGATCGTGACCGAGGGACTCCCCGCCTACTTCATCAGCCATGCGTGCTACGGCGCGTTTGAGAAGATCTATCCGGACATGCTCGCGCTGCCGGTGGACAACTTCGACCTGGAGATGTCCAACAGCAACCTCGATCTTCTCGAGCACTTCAAGCGCTTC